>JBAQGL010000204.1:0-13847 GCA_049287785.1 Candidatus Dormiibacterota bacterium
CGCGCGGCCTTCGCCGTGGTGCGTCCTCCCGGACACCACGCAACCCCGAACCTGCCGATGGGGTTCTGCCTGTTCAACAACGCGGCGATCGCGGTTCGCGCCGCCCAGCATGCCGGCGCTGCGCGGGTTGCGATTGTCGACATCGACGTGCATCACGGCAACGGAAGCCAGGACATCTTCTACGCGGATCCAACCGTGCTGTACACGTCGGTGCACCAGTTTCCGTGGTACCCGGGGACGGGCCATGCCTCCGATCGCGGCGATCCCGGTGCATCGGGCACGACCGTGAACGTGCCGGTCCCGCCGGGGACCGATGGGACGCGCTGGCTCGAGCTCTTCGATGAGGTGGTGCTCCCCGAGGTGAACGCGTTCGAGCCGGACCTGGTGGTGGTCAGCGCCGGGTTCGACGCCCATCGCGACGATCCGCTTGCAGAGCTGCGTCTCGAGGACGAGACCTACCGGGCGATCGCCGAGCGGGTGCGCACGCTCACGGAGACGCGGTGCGAAGGACGATCCGTATGGCTTCTCGAAGGTGGGTACGACCTTCGAGCAATCGCCGCTTCGGTGGCGGGATGCCTGCACGTGCTCGCCGCCTGACCCGAGCCGGCGTCCCGGCGACGGCCGTCGCGGCGCTCGCGACGGGTGCGGCGGTGGTGCTTGCCGCCTGTGCCGGAGTGCCGTCGAGCCCCTCGGCAACGGCCCCACCCAAGCCGACCCTCGCTGTGGTTGTCCCCACGACCAGCCCCACACCCGCTCTGGTCGGCAGCACGCGTACGGTGCTCAGCCCTCTCGGCCTTCGGGTGCACTCCGCGCCGGCACTCGTTGCCGGGAACGTGGTCGGCGGCTTCTCCCAGGGAAGGTCGTTCAGCGTGCTCGCATATCAGAGCGGCGGGGGAGGCTGGTTCCACGTCCAGGGACGCACGCTCGCAGGTTGGGTCGTTGCCGATCCGGCCCTGACTGCAGCGGGCACTTTCAACACCTACTCCGAGGCGAACGGCGTCACGGCGCTCTATCCGCAGACGTGGGGCTTTCAGCAGGAGACCTTCGGAACGCTGTTCGTGCCTCAGCAGGGAACCACCGACAGTGCCGTGCTCGAGACCGCGAGCACCCTCAAGACATTCGGTGCGAACGGGTTGCCGGGCTACCTGGCCACAAGCGTCGCACCGATCGTGGTGTGCGGCTACACCGGCACCCTCGGCTACTACACGCAGGAAGCGGCGTACACGGGTGCGACGGCTGCGCCGCTCCCGGTCGCGCGGCAACCGCTGTATGCCGAGGTGCGCCTCAGGTTCGACTCGACCCACGCAATGCTGATCGGCTTCAACTATCAGGCCAGCAGTCAGCTCGACGTTTTCTCGGCGCTGTACAACTCGATCGCTTTCCCGTACCCGCTGTGCGAGGCGCCGCTGGCCACGTCGACGCCGACGCCGAAACCCTAGAGAACCGTAGTCCCGGTGCTCTGGTTCACCCCGGGGACCGTGTTGCTGTTGACGATGGTGGTGTTGGCGATCGACATGCCGGCGGCAGCTACGAGCAGGAGCCCGACGTACGCAGCACCCAGCCCGAGACGGCGTGAAGCGGCAGCCTGCGACGGGTCGGCCATCTGGTTGCTCCTGCGAAAACGGCCGATGGTATGGAAGATGCCGAGGACGAGAAAGATCAGCCCGATGGGGTTGCCGAAGAGGAGCACCACCGCCGCGACCACGAGCAATCCGAGCACGTTCATCCACTTCGGGATGGCGTCGGCCACCTTGGCGCCGTCGAGAAAGCCAACCGGGATGAGGTTGATGAGATTGAGGAAGCACCCGAAGTACGCGAGCGCGAGCAGCAGGTAGCGGGCGTACCCCGGGCTCGCGGCTTCAGCCAGCAGGAAGCAGAGCAGGGCGGCAACGGTGCCGAGGGCGGGTCCGGCAATCGCGATGATCCCCGACCTTCCGGGGTTGCCCGGCGACCCGCGCAGGCTGGTCACGGCGCCGAGCGGGCCGATGAAGATGGGCAACCGGGCGGGCAGTCCCATCCATCGCGCGACGATGAAATGGCCCAGCTCGTGGACCAGGATGAGCACGACGATCCCGACCGCGAACGCCGGCCCGAAGAACAGCGTGTAGAACCAGAGCGCGATGACCATCGTGATCAGCGTCGGCCCGAAAGTGCCGAACTTGACCAAAAAGAGCCCGTATTTCAGGAAGGCGAACAGGGCGGCGAGGATCCCGCCGGCGGCGCCCTCGCGCCGGCCGCGCTGCTGGCGTGGTGCGGTCGGGCTGTGCTGCTGCGGCGCAGCCGGGCGGACCGGTGGTGGCGGGGGCAGCCACGGGGCGCTGTCGCCGGTGGTGGTGACCGAGCTGTCCGGCAGCCACTGATACACGGGGGGTTGGTCGCCCTCGGGCGGGGGAAGCTGGGTCATCTCCAATCGATCATGGCACGGCCTGCTCCACCGGCCGGTGAATCGTTGGCGGTAAGGTGTGCCGTCACATGCTCGAGGAAAGCCTTCGCGGGATTCGGCTCGGCATCGTCGGCACCGGCGTGATGGCCGAGGCGATGCTTGCCGGACTGCTGGAGCGCGATCTCCTCCCGGCGCGCAACGTCATCTGCACGCATCCGCGTGCGGCTCGTCGCGACGCGCTGGTCGCGACCTACCACGTCAACGTGGCCGAGTCGAACCTCGAGGCGGCGGTTGACACCGACGTCATCCTGCTCGGCGTCAAGCCGCAGATGCTCGGCGGCGTGATGGCCGAGCTGCGCGGGTCATTGCGGCCGGATCAGCTCGTGATCAGCATCATCGCCGGGGCGACCACGACGGCCCTGGGCCAGGGTCTGACGCATCCGGCGGTCGTGCGCTGCATGCCCAACACTCCCGCCCAGATCGGTCGAGGGGTCACTGTCTGGTACGCCACCGAAAGCGTCGACGAGATCGGGAAGGCTCGAACCCAAACCATGCTGACCGCGCTCGGGCGCGAGTTCGAGGTCCACGATGAGCGCCAGGTGGCCATGGCGACAGCGGTGAGCGGCACGGGCCCCACCTACATCTTCCTGTTCATCGAGGCGCTGACCGATGCGGCGGTCCACCTCGGGTTTCCTCGCCATGTGGCGCGGGAGCTCGTCCTCGACACCATGCAGGGGAGCGCCGAGTTCGCACTCCAGAGCGGCAAGCACGTTGCCGAGCTGCGGGACATGGTCACCTCGCCCGGTGGAACCTCGGCGGAGGCGTTGTACCAGCTTGAACGCGGAGGCCTGCGCACGGTGGTGAGCGACGCGGTGTGGGCGGCGTTCGAGCGAACGCTTCGAATCGAGGCGACCCTGGAGGGGCGCGAGGACAGCGCGGCGACGAACTCCCATCGGCGTTCGGGGCGCACCCCGAGGACCTGACCCGCCGCCGCAGGGCCTGCAATACTCCCATCCACGATGGCAAAAACCCATCTCATCGGCATGTTGCTCGGGGTCGAGGAGGACTGGCCGGCCGCGTTCGAGGCGTTGCTGGGACGGGTCGATCTGTCTGTACGCCAGGGTGGCGAGACCCATACCTTCACCACCGAACGGGTCACCATCGAGCCCTTCGACCTGCGCATGAAGCCGCGTCATTCGCTGGTCATCGATCGCCTCGGCTGGTGGTACCCGATGCCCCGCGAGTGGTTGAAGAAGGTCGTGCTCATGGATCGCGTCCATCTGCTCAACAACCCGTTCACGTTCCAGGCGATGGAGAAGCACGCCGCCTACTGCGCGATGATCCGGCTCGGCCTCAAGGTCCCGGAGACGTGGATGCTGCCCAACAAGACGCCACCGGACAACCCTCGTTTCGCCGGCACCGCGCAGCGCTATCTGCGCTACTTCGACCTCGAGGCGGTGGCGAAAGCGGTCGGAATGCCCTTGTACATGAAGCCATTCGACGGTGGCGCATGGGTCGGCGTTTCGCGCATCGAGAACAGCGAGACGCTCTACAGGGCATATGACGAATCCGAGCAGCGGCTCATGCATCTGCAGGCGTCGGTGGACGGTTTCGACGCCTTCGCGCGCAGCCTCGGGATCGGCGCGGAGTCGATCGTGCTCAACTTCCACCCCGAGAAGCCGATGCACGATCGTTATTCCGTCGACCACAACTTCTTGACGCCGCGCGCCGGCGATGAGGTGCTCACCATTCTCCGCACCGTCAACGCCTTCTTTCGGTGGGAGCTCAACAGCTGCGAGACACTGATTCGCGGCGACGACGTGTATCCCATCGACTACGCCAACGCGACCCCGGACCTGGCGTTGACGAGCCTTCACTATTACTTTCCGTGGGCGATTCGCAGTCTGCTCAAGTGGGTGGTGTTCTGCTGCGTCACCGGCCGCCTCCAGACCGTCGATCTCAACACCGAGGCGTACTTCGCGATCGCCGATCGTGACGACCTGAGCTACGACGAGAAGCTCGCCGGGTATCGGAAGCTCGCCGACAAGCAGCTTGATGTGGACAGGTATCGCGAGTTCTGCGAACGCCACCTCGCCCACGTCGACGAGGTGTCGGTTGCATGGGTGGAGAGCCCCGATTTCGACAGGATCATCGTGGAGACCGTCCGGAACACCTTCCCGGCGCATGAGCACGAGCAGTTCATCGCGCATTTCCGCGGCCTCCTGGGCGCGTGGGCCCATGACCAGCGCGCAGCCGCGGCGTAAAGTGGTTCACCCATGACGCACATCGAATTCGTCTCCAGCCCCAGGCCGACCGTCGGTGTGGAGATGGAGCTGGAGCTCATCAACCGCGACACCCGATAGCTGGTGAGCGGCGCCCACGAGATCCTCGGCGAGATGAATGCGGGCTATGGCGATGCCGGTCATCCCAAGGCCAAGAAGGAGCTGCTCCAGTCGACGGTCGAGATCATCACGGGCATCTGCGAAACCGCCTCCGACATCAAGGCGGACCTCGCAGCGACGATGGCCGAGCTCCGTGAGCACAGCGAGCGGCGCAATCTCGAGCTGATCTGCTCCGGCACTCACCCGTTCAGCGACCCTGCGCTGCAGGAGATCAGCCCCGACCCGCGTTACCTCCGACTCGTCAGCGACATGCAATGGCCGGCGAAGCAGATGCAGATCTTCGGCATCCACGTACACGTCGGCGTCCGCAGCGGTGAGAAGGCGATCGCCATGGTGAATGCGCTTTCCGCTTACATCCCGCACTTCCTCGCGCTCTCGGCATCGAGCCCGTACTGGATGGGACATGACACCGGGATGGCGTCCTGGCGAAGCAAGGTGTTCGAGAGCCTTCCGACCGCCGGACCTCCCTGGATCCTGAGCGGCTGGACGCAGTTCGAGCAGTTGATGGACACGCTCATCTCCTCGCAGACGATCAAGACCATCCGCGAGGTCTGGTGGGATATCCGTCCGCACCCGGGCTTCGGCACGGTCGAGATTCGCGTCTGCGACGGCATCCCGACGCTGCGCGAGGTTGGCGTGATGGCTGCGCTCAGCCAGTGCCTCGTGCACCAGTTCGACACCATGATCGACCGCGGCTACACCCTGCCCACACCACGCGCGTGGTTGGTCCGGGAGAACAAGTGGCGCGCCGCCCGCCATGGACTCGAGGCTTCGATCATCGTCGACGAGGGCGGCACCACGGTGCCCCTGCGCCAGGCGATTCGCGAGCTCGTCGAGGACCTGACCCCGGTCGCGGCGCGACTCGGATGCATCACCGAACTGCGTGGCGCCCTCGACATCATGGACCGGGGCTCGAGCTCCATCCGCCAGCGCGAGGTTGTCGAGGCCGGCGGCTCGCTGGTCGATGTCGTCGACAGCCTGATCGCCGAGCTGCACGCTGACATGCCCGCGCCGCGTTCCGCGGTGCTCGAGGCGGTGGGCAAGCAGGTCCTCGCCGCCGCGGACTGAGCGTCGCGACGCGCCTGGAGCGCCGGCAAACTGCGTCAGTATGCGTACAGCTGCAACTCGGTCGCGAAGCGATCCGCGATCTCGATGCACGAATCGAGGTTGGGGTGTCTGACGATGACCATCCCGTCCGAGATGAGCGTCATCAACCAGTCGCGCCGCGGGGCTCCGATCGGGACGAGGTCGATGGCGCAGACCCACTCGTCGTAGTCTGAGAGGAGTCGCGAAAGGCCTTCGATGTGCGTGATCCGGCCCTGTCCCTGCGCTCGCTTGAAGATCGATGCGGCGTTATAGCGGCGCTCGATCGGCTCGGACAGGTGTCCGTGGATCAGCGCTTCAGCCCACTGCTGGAACAGGTCGAGGTCGTTCGCGTAGTTCATCACGTCGACGGTGCGCGCACCGGGAGGCCGTGCGCCGATCTCTCCGAACACCACCTCGCCGCTGTCGCGGCGGTACCACTCCATGTGCGTGAACCCGTCACGAAACCCCAGTGCCCGCAACACGTCTCGGCCCATGGCGCGACCACTCGAAAGCTCCGGGGCGTCGATGTCTCGCACCACCATGGTGACCGGGCTGATCCATTCCAGCTGGCGCGCGATCAGCGGGCGCGGTCGGTACCAGGCGATGTTGTCGAAGAGCACCTCGCCGCCTGCGCAGATGGTGTCGTAGGTGAACTCCGACGCCTCGACGAATTCCTCGACGCTCACCTCGTCCACCCACACGAGTTTCGGGATCACGTTGTCGAGCGCAACCGCGCTGTCGACGCGATAGGTGTCCGCCGACCCGGCACCCGCAATCGGCTTCACGATGATCGGGTACCCGATGCGCTCGGCGGCTTCGCGAACCTCGATCGCGGTGGTGCATCGATAGTGATGCGGCGTGCGGATTCCTGCAGCGTCGAGCACCTGCTTCATGCGCTCCTTGTCGCGAAAGGGGATGGTCTGCTCGACGGTCATCCCGGGAATGCCGAGCGCTTCACGAATTCGCGCCGCGAGCACCATGGTGGGCTCCCACAGCGACGCGACATGGTCGATGTGGATGCCGGCGGCGCGTTGCACCACCTCGTGGACGATCAGGTCCTCGTTGGCGAACGACGGGATCTGCCAGTACGCGGCAAGGTGGTCGCGGGCCATGTCGGGAAGCCCCGAAACATGCTGGTCGCCCGCGCCGATGACCTGCGCCCCGGCGCGGGCGAGGCCGCGCGTGAAGAACGGCATCTCGGCCGGGTAACCGGGCGAGATCATCAACACGGTCGCGGTCACGCCATATCTCCGAGCTCGACGCGAGCGACCTCGACGACGCGGCGAAGTCCGGCCTCGACCACCGAGGTCTCGGGATGTCGCAGGATCACATGACCCTCGCCCTCGTAGGTGCCGGAGGACTGCTGACCTTCGCGGGGGACCTGCGCCTCGACGACCAGGTCGCCGAGCTCTCGCTGGAGGACGTCGAGGCCGTGAATGCCGACCACTGCGCCGCTGCCCTGACCACGCAGATATGCCGCGCCCACCGCATAGCGGCGTTCCGGAGGGGAGAACTCGTCGAAGATCTCGAGGCGAGCCCATGCCGCGTACATATCGGCGTCGTGTGCGTACGAGAGCAACGACGTGAACTGCGCGCCCGGCGGCCGCGCCGCGACCTCGCTGATCGCGATCTCACCATTCGCTCTCCGGAACCATTCCATATGCGTGAGGCCGGTGCGCAGCCCGAGCGCGCGCAGCCCGCGCACGCCATCGCTGCGGATGGGATCGAATTCCGGGCCGGAGATGTCGCGCGGAAGAAGGACCGCCCACTGGATCCACGGGTTCTCGAGCACCTCGAGCGGGGTCGGCAGATAGCGTGAGATGGAGTGCCAGACGAGCTCGCCATTGATGAGCACGCTGTCGAAGCTGTGCTCGGCGCCGACCACCATCTGTTCGAGCAACACGGGGTTCGCCTCGCCGGGGGGGGCGGCCTGAAGCCAGGCCTCGAGCTGCGAGTCGTTATCGATCCGGAACGTCGAGCGCGCTCCCGCACCGGCAGGAGGTTTCGCGACCAGCGGATATCCCAGCCCCGCCGCCGCGTTCCGCGCCTCCGCCGCCGAATGCGAGAGGCGGTGACGCGCGCACGGCACGCCACTGGCTTCGAACACCGTCTTCATGCGCGCCTTGTCACGGAAGTTGTGGGCCACCTCGGCGCCCATGCCCGGGATACCCAGCGCGTCGCGAACCTCGCCGAGCGGCACCTGCAACTGCTCGAGCATGCCGAGCAGGCAATCGACGCTGCCGAGATGGCGCGCCATCACCCGGGTTGCATCGGCGATCTGCTGCGCGTCGGTTCCGTCCGCAACGCGGTAATGCCCCGCGAGTGCGGCGCGCACGTCGGCCGGGAGCCGCTCCTCGGGGTCCTGGCTGATCAGGCCGAGGCGGACGTCCGGCAGCGAAACGGCCGCGGCGATGAATCGCACCGTGGCCGGGAGCAGAAAGGGGGCAACGAAGACCGCGTTCGCCATTGCGTTTTGGCGAGTCTAGTCACGGGACGGGCGACGGGTCCTGACCCACCGGGTAGGATCTGCGCGTGAACGTCATCTTCGTGGAGCCGGCATTTCCGCCGAACCAGCGCGAATTCGTACGTGGTCTCGCCGAGGCCGGTGCGGACGTGATCGGCATCGGTGAGCGTCCGGCCGACTGGCTCGACGCCGACCTGCGCGGCTGGATGCTCCACTACCAGCAGATTCCGAACGTGACCGACGTGGGTGCGCTCATCGAGGCGGTGCGCTTCGCGCAGAGCAAGGTGTGGGTCGACGCGCTCGAGTCGACGATCGAGTCGCACACGATGGCCGCCGCGTACGCTCGCGAGGCGTGCGGCATCCCGGGAACGTCGGTGCACACGGCGTATCTGTGCAGGGACAAGCCGGCGATGAAGGAGGCGCTGCGGGCCGTCGGGATCCAGACGGCGCAGTCGACGGGCGCCACCAGCGCGGCGGAGGTCCGCGACTTCGTTGCCAGGGTCGGCTACCCGACCATCCTCAAGCCACGCGCCGCCGCCGGGGCATCGGGAACGGTGCGCATCGACTCCGACGCAGAGCTCGACCGTGCGCTCACCGAGCTCGGCCAGTCGGGCGCCACCGACATCGCTGTCGAGGAGTTCGTCGAAGGTCACGAGGGCTTCTACGACACCGTCAGCATCGACGGTCACCCAGCCTACGACTTCATCTCGCACTACTACCCGAACGTCCTCGAGGCGATGCGGGAGCGCTGGATCAGCCCGCAGTTCATCTCGACCAACCGCGTCGACACGGCGCCTGACTATGCCGAGGTGCGGGAGCTCGGCCTGCGTGCCATCGAGGCGCTCGGCATCGGGACATCGGCGACGCACATGGAATGGTTCTTCGGCCCCAAGGGTCTTCGCTTCAGCGAGATCGGGTGCCGTCCGCCGGGCGTGCGCGCCTGGGATCTCTACGCCGCGGGCAACGACATCGACATCTACCGGGAATGGGCGAACTCGATCGTCCATCACCGCGTCGATCGCCCACTTACGCGGCGCCGTGCGGCGGGGATCGTGGCGCTCCGTCCAGATCGTGACGGCGTGATCACCCACTACGACGGCCTCGAGGAGGTGCAGCGCCAGTTCGGCGAGTGGATCCTCGACAGCCACATGCCGCCGAGCGGGACGCCGACCCAGGCGGTCGAAGCCGGATACATGGCCAACGCGTGGATCCGGATGGCGCACCCCGACTTCGACACCGTCCACCACATGCTCAACGTTGCCGGCGAGACGGTTCGCGTGCGCGCCTCGTGAGGCAGGTGACCCTGCTCGGGCCACTCGACGGGGTCGACCTGGCGGCGGAGATCGCGGCGTTCGGTGTGGACGGCCCGGTCGCGCTGGTGACTGCCGGGTGGGAGGAGGGTGAGCGCAACGACGCCGAGGTGGATAGAAGGTTGGGCGGCGGTTCGCGCAATCTCAACCTCTACGGCCGCCGCCTCGACATCCTCGAAAGCGACCCCGGCTACGCTGACGCTGAACGGCTGCTCCGCACCCAGATCGACGAGCTGCGCGAGCTGTACCTGCTCCGGCTGCGCCACGCCCTCGCCGGCGTGGAGGTGATCCGGCGGCGCTTTGCCGAGGCGCAGCACCGCCCGGGATCCGAGCTCGACGCGGCGATCGATGCAGTCCGGACGCTCGATGAGACCCATGCGTCGGCCCTCGCCGCGGCATACGAGCGTTTCTATGGACAGAACCCTCCTCACGAGCGCGCCACGATCATCAGGCATCGAGACGAGCTGGCGGCGATCGTCGCCGGCTGTGTTGCGATCGCCATCGGTGGAGGACACGTCGGTGTTCTCAACGACTGCCTGCATCTCTTCAACCTCGCGGCATTGATCGAGGAGCGACCCCTGCTCGCGTGGTCATCCGGCTGCATCGCCGTGTCAGAGCGGATCGTGGTCGCCGACGATGGCGACCCGGCCGGCCGCCCGGATGAGCTCTATGACATCGGCATCGGGGTTGCCCGTGGCATGGTCGCGATGCCCGCCGCCGCGTCACGTCTGCGTGCACACGATCCGGATCGACTGGCGGTGCTGGCGCGTCGCTGCGCACCGAGCGTCTGCGTGCTGCTCGATCCCGGTGATCGTCTCGAGCTCCACTCGGGGCGCCTCGCCGATCTTGGCGCTGTCGGCGTGGTAGCCGAGGACGGCCGGGTGCTGCGGGGGGCGCAAGCCGCCTGATCGTGAGTCCCGGCCCAGCCCGCGGACCGCGGGCGCTCACCCGCCTGCGCAGCGAGGGCAGCTCCCCCGAGGCGATCGACCAGTTGCTGCGCGAGCAGCGCATCCCGCTTGTCGAGGGGTCGACGTGCACCTTCCTGTGGCGCGGTGAGGCCGACTGGGTCGCCGTCGATCATCGAATGCCGGAGGTGCCGATCCCGCTACCGCTCCGCCGTCTCAAAGGGACCGATCTCTGGTACGCGAGTGTCGAACTGCCACGGGGCGCCCGCATCCAGTACCGGATCCTGGTGCGACGAGGCGAGAGCATCGAGAGCATGGACGACCCGCTCAACCCACGGGTGGTCGGCGAACCGATCGGATCGCAGTCGGTGCTCGAGGCGGATGGCTACCTCACGCCGGACTGGGCGTTCCCCGATCCAACCGCTGTGTCGGGCGAGCTCGTCGACCTGCGCCTTCCGAGCCGCGCCCTGCGGCGCGATGCCCACGTGACCCTGTACATCCCTTCGCGCATGCGCCGCGACCGGCGGATGCCGCTCCTTGTTGTGCACGACGGCGGGGATTTCCTCCAGTACTCGTCGATGTCGACAGTCCTCGACAACCTGATGCACCGCCGGCTGATCGCGGACTGCGTCGTCGCTTTCACGCACCCGGGCGACCGCCTGCGCGAGTACGGGGCGAGCGCGGCGCACAGCCGGTTCCTGACCGGCGAGCTCGTCCCGCACATCGAGGGCTCGTTGCGGCTTCGGGGCGATCCTCGCGGCAGGGTGCTCATGGGTGCGAGCTTCGGCGGCGTCGCCGCGCTCTCGGCGGCCGTCCGCGCGCCGGGCTTCTATGGAGCCCTGCTGCTCGAATCGCCGTCGCTGCGATTCACTGAGGCGAACCCGTCTGGCACCTTCGGCGACGTGTTCGAACCGGTGGTGCGTTTCGTCAACTCGGTGCGCGCCCGCCCCAGGAAGATCACCGATCGCATCTTTTTGACCTATGGGGCCTTCGAGCCTCTTGCGGTGCCGGATCGGGCGATGGTCGAAGTGCTCGAGCGAATGTGCGACGAGATTCGGGTGGTGGAGGCGCTCGACGGCCACAACTGGATCAACTGGCGCGACCGGCTGCTCGACGGTCTCGGCTGGCTCTTTCCTGGCGAGGCGCGCCTGATCTATCCGGGGTGATGCGCTTGCTCGCATCGATGCGCGAGACTGTGCGGCCATGAAGCGGCGAGAACGCTGGTATTCCACCCGGGTCGAGAGCGACGTGACGGTGGCGCGCTGGGGCCATTACGGCCGCCCGGTGATCGTCTTCCCGACGGCCGGCGGTGACGCCGAGGAGATCGAGCGCATGTGGCTCGTCGACTCGGTGGGGGAGTACCTCGAAGCGGGTCGGGCGAAGATCTACTCCTGCGACAGCGTGTCGGGCAAAGCGATGCTTCGCGAGGACGGCGATGCACGCTATCGAGCAGCGGTCACCCGCGGGTTCATCGAGTTCGTCCGGCACGAGCTCATCCCCATGATTCGCATGGACTGCGACAGCCAGGACATCACCGTGATCACCGCCGGGGCGTCGATCGGCGCATTCAACGCGGTGTCGCTGCTCTGCCACTACCCGGACGTGGTGACCGCTGCCGTCGGGATGAGCGGCACGTATGACGTCGCGCGATTTGTCGGCGAGAACGCGGGCGACGACCTGTATTTCGCCACACCCTCGTATTTCCTGCCGGCGCTCAACGGCGAGCATCTTGCGTTGCTGCAGACGCGCTCCGTCATCCTCGCGTCCGGCGAGGGGCGCTGGGAGAACATCGGCGAGTCGTGGCGGCTGGCGCACGTGCTCGGCAGCAAGGGGATCCCGAACCGTGTCGACCCGTGGGGCCCCGAGTACGACCACGACTGGTCGACGTGGCGCCAGATGCTCCCGAAGTACCTCGGCGAACTGACCTGACGGTCTAGATGGTCGCCGGAACCGGGTCGTCGTCGGAGTCGATCTCCACGCTGCCCTCGATGACCTCGAACTCCTCTTCGTAGTCGTCGCTATCGCCGCGCGCCATGAGCAGCAGCGTCGAGATGAGCAGGAACGCGGCCATCGACAGGAACGGCACCGTGATGAAACCGAAGATGTTGATCACCGCGACGTCGCACGGCACGGCGGTCCCACAGACGGTCGGCTGGGGGATGTGCTCCAGTTGGTAGTGGTAGATGGCAAGGCCGGCGCCGACCAGCGAGAGGCCGATGAAATAGCGCTTCGCTACCTGCACGTCGCCGCGGAATGCGGCGATGCCGAGAAGAAGCGAGAGCGGGTACATGCAGATGCGTTGAAACCAGCAGAACTCGCAGGGAGTGAAGCCCTCGAAGAACTGCAGGAAGAGGCTGCCAAAGGTGGCCAGAACCGCCACGATCCAGGCGATCTGAATCGCAAACGGTGTCACTCCGTCGCGCAGGCGCCCCCACCATTCGCGGGCTGCAGGGGATGTGCGCGAGTAGATGAAGGCGATTGCCGCCACGAGCACGAGGGCATCCGCGACGAGCGCGAGCACCGCATACCCGGTGTTGATGACCTCAGAGGAGGTGATGTCAGCCAATCGCGCCTCCCAGTCGCGGTCCGCTCTCGGGCTTGATCAGGCCGTGGGCTTGATCTTCGCCAAAGCTTGTTCGATGACCTGGATGGTGTTGTTGCTGCACACCGACGACGGTTGATCCCCGGTGGCGATGCAGGTTGCAGCGGTGAGGATGTTGGCGTTGCCAACGATGGCCTTGGTTACCGGATCGCTGGCGTTGCTGAGCTTTGCTGCGATCTGGGCCCACGTCAGATCCTTGAGGATGGCGGGGTCATAGCTGGTGGTGTAGAGCGTGAACACGCCACCGATGTCGAGGAACGGGAACTGGCCGCTCTGCGTGGTGTACGGAGTCGAATCGTATTTGGTGAAGACACTCGTCACCTGGGCATTCATCGACTGCAGTGGCTGCTGGTTCTGATCCTCAATCTCGTTCGAGCTGAAGGTGATGTAGGGGCTGGAGTACGACGACTTGTAGAACGTGAACGTGTGCGTGTTGGGGTCGACGTCGGTCGACGAGGAGGTGGTCAGCGACAGGTTCTTGAAGGTGCCGAAGCGCGAGAGCCACATCACCATCGACCAGCGTTCGGCGGCGCAGAACGGGCAGTACTCGGCTCCGACGAAGACGACCATCGGCTTCCCATTCGAGTCCAGTTTCGCGGAGGCGGGGAGGCGCACCATCTCTCCGCTGTAACCCCCTGTCCCCACCGTGGTGACGACCGTCGGGCTTGGATTCTCGACCGCGGTCAGGATCGCCG
>JBAQGL010000205.1:0-5704 GCA_049287785.1 Candidatus Dormiibacterota bacterium
CGGCGAGTGGCACCGCGACCCATGCAGGGACTCCGAAATATTGAGCGCCCAGCGATATGCCGATGAACTCGGTCGCGATGGTGAGAAAGTTGAGCACGAAGAGATCGCTGACCGCGAAGCGACCCCAGACCTTGCCGAAGCGCTCGAAGATGAGCCGTCCATGTCCGACCCCGGAAACGGCGCCCAGGCGGACCACCATCTCCTGGTTGACGATGAGCACAGGGATCAGCAAAAGCAGCGTCCAGAGCAGGCTTGTCCCGAAGTTCTCTCCGGCGGCCGCATATGTCGAAACGCCGCCTGCGTCGTTGTCCCCGACCATCACGATCAGTCCCGGGCCGACGATCACCGCGAGTGCCAGGAGCCGCCGGCGCCACGTGCGCGCTCCCGAAGGGTCGTGCTCGCCGATGGTTCCGAAGGCGCCGCGGATGTCGCCGTGATGGGCGTCGTTCGACACCGCCGTGCCGCGTGCCGCCCTGGCATCCGCCCTGCGAGCCTTCTCCTTGGCCAATTTCGGACCTCCCACCGTCGATGACGGCAAGACTGAGCGGGCCTGTCCGCTCAGGAGGTCACGAGTACGTCGCTACCTCGAGACGGGTCGGCCCGTGAGTTGCCGGGACTGGGGACTGTCGCCGCCGTCCATGTGCTGCTGAATACACCCCAAACAACGTGGTTGATGTCTCCGGAGTGTACAACCCACGATCGAAGCCGAGGCGCGAGGTCAGTCTCCGTCGGCCTCCGCGCGGCGCCGCCACGAGTTGGGGAGCATCGCCTCGAGCACATCGTCGACGGTGATGACACCGACGACCCGATTGTCGTCGTCGAGCACCGCGACCACGGTGAGGTTGAAGTCGGCCATGCGACGCGCAACCTCCGGGAAATCATCGTCGGCATTGACAGAAGCGTTGCTGTGCTCGACGAGGTCCGCGATCCGCGTCGCACCGTCGGCACGAAGCAGCTCGATGAGTGGGACCGAGCCGGCGAGATGGCCGTCGTCGAGCAGGAAGACATCGGCGGCGACTTGCGGGACGACATCGGCCGCGCAGACCGCGGCGATTGCGTCGGACACGGTCGCATCGGGGGTGACCGACACGAAGTCCGGGCTCATCAGTCCGCCCGCGCTGCTCTGTCCGTAGCTGAGGAGCGCTCGGACCTTGGCCTGTTGCGTCGGTGGCAGCAGCGAAAGGATCGGCGCGCGCCGCGGCTGGTCCAGCTCGGTGACCAGGTCGGCTGCATCGTCGGGCCCCATCTCGGCGAGCACGGCCGCTGCCTCCGCGTCCGACTTGTCGCGGAGAAACTCCACCTGATGCTCGGTGTTCAGCTCCTCGAAGACGTCGGCCTCGAGCTCTGGATCGCCGTGTACCGCCGAGATGATCTCTTCACCCTCGTCGTGCGACGCGGCTTCGACGAGGTCGGCGATCTGCGCGGGATGAAGGCGTCGCAGGCGACGGAGCGGCATGAGCAGGCGCGAGCTGGGAACATGTCCCACGAAAGGCTCGACCGCGGCCCAGTCCACGAATCCAGGATTGTCGGAACGGCCCCCGAGCAGGCGGCCGCGCAGACCTCGCGGGCGGGTGTCCACGCCCGCGACGACCCACTTCCCGTCCTGGGACCGCAGCTCGATGTCGTGGGCGACCACGAGCCGGCCCGCGTCCACGCTGATGAGCCGGCGCCCGAGCACGTCGTCACCGAGGAGCACCTCCCCCTGGCGTCGCTCGAAGTGGGAGAGGTTGAGATCCTCTCCGGCGAGCTGCACGCTGCCCGGCTTCATGTCGGCGATCCGGTCGCGAGGAATGAAGAGCCGCCGGCCCGCGATGCGTCCGACGAGGCCGGTCACCGGCGGATAGCCGCCCTCGGCGAATCGGGCGATGACATCATCCACCCGGCCGAGCCGGCCCCCAGCTCGATCGACGAGGGGGCTGTGGATGATCCCGGTGAGCGCCAGCCGGACCGGTTCGGCGGCTGGCTCCCCGGCGTCTGAGGTCGACATACCGCGCTCAGTCTGCCACGTCGCAAGGCGCTGCGTCTGTCCGCGCGATGTCCGGGGCGGCGCCCGATGGTTAGGCGGTGTCCGTGTCCGCCCTGCCGGCCCACCCGACCCCTGTCACCACTACACTGGGTGTGGCCGACCGCGGGCACGGACCATTCCGTTCGCTCGTGAGGCCTGGCTGGGAGGGGTTTCGCGTGGGGGTTGTCGACGCTCCGTGGATGCTCGGCGTGCGCGCACCCGATCGAGGTCGCGCCATTCTCGTGATCACCGTCGACGGCGAGCTGGCTGTTGCGATGCGCGATGCGGTGCCCGGCGGCATGGCGGTCGTCCGCGACGGACGCTCCGATGACGGCGACGCCATCGCCGCCGCGTGTCTCCCGTGGCCGTGGATGGTCGTCGGCAGCGCCGTGACGCTGACCCCTGCCCTCGAGTCGGTGCTGCGCAACCGTCCGGTGTTGACCTACTGGCTCGGCACTCCTCCCGCCGGCCTCCCGAGTCACGCGCGCTGCTTCGACCGGCCTGCAGCCCTGCTCGATGCGGTCCGGCGTGCATGCACGGCCAGCGTCGGCGGGATGCGCCTCGCCCCGGGCAGTGGCGTCGAACTCGAGGATGGCACGCTGCTGCGCGGCGCCACGCTCGAATCATTGATCGCGGCCTACCCGAGCGGATTCGCACTGCCTGCGCGCAACTTCCGAGCGGTGTCGGACTCGCTGGCACGGCACAACACGGGGTGGTCTCCGCGGCGCGACGGCGCTGCCTGCATGACGCTGGTGCGAGCTCCCGTACGGTCGCCGCGATGAGAGCAAATCCAGAGGTGCTCATCCTCGAGGACGACGCCGAGACGCTCGATGAGCTGCAGAACCACTTCACACGCAAGCGGTTTCATCCGCTCGGTGCCCGGAGCGCGTCGCGTGCCCTGTCGCTGCTCGAGAACAACCGGTACTCGAGCAGGCCGGTGCTGGCGATCATCGACTGGGACCTCGGCAAGGCTCCCGATCGCAGCGCAAGCAGCGGCGACGTGCTGTCCCGACTCGCGCGCGAGCTCCGCGAGTGCCCGGTGATCGTCTACTCGCAGAACATCGACGCGTTCAACGTCCGGAGCCAGATCCAGCGCTCGCATCCGCGCGCCCTCCTCCACGACAAGCGCGACGGTGATGCCTCATTGCTCGAGCGCATCGACCGAATGCTCGATCGAACGGTCGGCGATCTCCGCATCCACGACGGCACCGTGGTCGTGCACCTCCCCACGTTGGACCAACATCATCACCGCGAGGCGATCCGGCTGGTGGTGCACCACCCCGACATCGTCACCTTCCACTCGGATACCGCGACCAAAGCGGTGCGGCGTTTCGGCGAATGGCTGCAGAGCCACAACTCCGCGGTGCGGCTCGTGAGTCACGGCAACCGCAAGTACCGGCTCAGCGTGAGCGCAACCGAGGTGGTCGCGCCCGACGGCGACGCGTGAATCTCACCCTGGCCGAGATCGCCGAGCTTCCGCTGGCCGCCGCGCTCGTCGATGCCGCGGGCGCGGTGGTCGCACGAACTCCCGAATGGGACGGGCCCGGTCCCGGAGCCGTCTCCTACCCGGTTCGCAGCGTGCGGCTCGTGGTTCGAACCGAACCGGCGTCCGCGCAGTGTGATGAGCTGCTCAGCCGGTTGCTCGACGCCATCGACAGCGCTGCGAATTCCCTGGCGGGCACCCAGGCGAAGCGGGTTCGCATGCTCGCCGGTTCGCTGCGGCTCGTTGCCGGGCGCGAGCCCGGCGGGTGGGGCACCACCGACGACGTCATCGACCTTGCTCGGGCGGGAATCACCGCGCGTACCGGCCTCCAAGTGGAGGTGGCTGCAGGAGCCGCGCGTCCCGTTCTCGGACCCGAGATCGCCGCGTTGGTCCTCGTCCAGCTCGCCGTCAACGCGGAACGGCACGACGCCGCCACCGCGGTCCGTCTCGAGGTCGACCGCACGACGTTCCGGGTCGTCTGGCGTCACGCGGGACCCGCGCCCCGCATCACCACCGCGCGGCGGCGAGCCGAGCGCGATCGTTGGGGCCTCGGCTTCGCCCGTATTGCCTCGGACGCCATCGGCGGCACCGTGTATCCGCCACGCACCACCGGCGATGGGGCACTCGCCGCAACCCTCGAGCTGGGTATCCGGCGCCTGGCGCTGCCGCTCGCGGCACTCCGCGACGGTCGTGTGCTTCGCGCGACGCGGGCCTGGGACGAGGAGACCGGATTGGCTCCGGGAAGCCCAACCGGGCTCGGCTCCCGGCTCGCGACCATCGAGGCGGCCGCCAACTCGGTGCCCGGGCGCATCGAGGTCGATGCGGGTTTCAGCGCCCGGTTGGGCTCACAAGTGCTGTGGGTGGCGGTGCCCCCGGACGATTCGAGCGTTCGGGCTCGCGAGGTCGTCGCGGGCCTCGTCCACGAGCGGGCGCTGTCGGATCACATCGACGAGCCGGCCCGTTCGAACATCGGCGGCTTGGCCCTGCTGCTGGCGACCCTGCTCGGCGAGCCGATGCCACGGGTGCCGATTGCCGCGTGGTCGCGACGGCTGCACGAGATGCCGCGCGTTGTCGCAATGGACGGTGGGCTTCCCGAGTTCGACGGCGTCGGTGCCATCGACCCGCAGGTGGTGGCCGTGCTCGCGCCGTCGGGCGCCGGATTCGAGATCGACGGTGACAGGCTCTGGCTTCGCGTCCGCGAGGAGTGCCGCGACGACGCGGCGGTTCGCGTGCTGCTCAGGCCAGGTGAGAACCGGATCCCGCTGGGCTGACCATCGGCGTTGCCGGGGAGCGCAGCAGGAGTGACGTGATCGCGGCCAGCAACGGATGGGCAGCGCGTTCGGCCGCGGTGGCGCCCGCCTCCTCGAGCGCTTCGTCGAGCCGCAGAAGATCGGCGGCAAGAACGCGTACGGCCGCATGAATGATCGCCGCCGAATCGTCGGCGCCCGCCGGCTCCCAGCCGTTGTCGTCAGTGGCCGGCGGCACCTCCGGCGGGAGGTCGACACCCTCACGAGCGCCTGTGGAATACGCCGTCGCCCACACGTCATATCCAAGCGACTCCTGGTGACGCAACCGGGCCGCGAGCCGTCGCAATGGATCAGGGTCGCCCCCGAGCATCGCCGCCTGCTCGACCAAGCGGAGAACGAGCAGCTTCTGATAGCGAGCAACCCAATACCGGGATACGCCAGCCGTCAGCAGCCGCGAGAGCCGCACCTGGGCAATGCTGATCCGGGCCGCCGAGGGGCCCCCCGTATCGGGCACGAGGATCTCGACGTCGCGAGCCACGTCCCACACGCCTCCCAGCAGCCGAACAATCGACGTGGGCCGCCAGACGTCGGCTGAGCGATCCCACCAATCGACCGGAACATCCTCAAAGGAGCGCTCGTAGGTGCTCGTGAGGAGCGCCTGATGCAACTCATCACGCGGACGCGTGGCGAGAAGCGACCAGCCGGCGGGAAGTGTGTGTATGGCCATCGAAATGTGGTGCTGAGATGTGGAGAAGACGAATTGCTTGTCGGCACGTGCCGTGACCTGGCGTGCAGTATGCCCTGGAACTTTCGGAAACGGGGTACTCCAGGCGACATATCGCGCCTTTTCCGTTCGCGCTGCTCGCGGCGACAGAGGAGGCGCCACCGGTCACTCGGACCGTTGCATCGAGCGGCAGGGGTGGTGCCGTCGGCCACCCGGGACGCAGCGAATTTGGCCGCGACCGAGAG
>JBAQGL010000206.1:0-2949 GCA_049287785.1 Candidatus Dormiibacterota bacterium
GGCCAACAACGACTTCATGGGCGGGTACGTCAAATATCTGACCGATCTGCCCGCAACCAATGGGTACGTCACCACCGTCCTCTTTTTCAAGGACGAGCCGATGACCGTCATCGGCCAGGGCGCATTCGGGATGGACAGCATCCTGCCGGAGGAAGGTGACGGGGTCAGGCGTGGCGTTGCCCGGCTGATGGGCACGCCGAGCTATGCGTCGGCGCACTACAGCGCGGCATACGATGCGGAGCTCGCGGCGCGCGCGCTGGAGCGTTTTGCGACCGGGACGATCGGCATGCTGGGAACCGCCGCGATCTCGTTTGCTCTCATCGAGACGCTGCGCACTGGAGCGTTGCGTGGGGCGCATTTCGTGGACGCGTCGGATGTCGTCGACCCCATCAAGGCGGTGAAGAGTCCGGATGAGATGGTGCTGGTGCGCGCAGCCGCCGCCGTGCAGGATGAGGCCATGCGCGCTGCGCTCGCGGCCGTGAAACCAGGCATGCGCGAGCTGGACGTTGCCGCGGTTGCCGAGCAGGTCGGGCACTCACTCGGCAGCGAGCAGGGGCTCTTCCTCTCGTTCGCCGGACCCGCCGGGAACCCGGGGCAGATCGTCAACCGCCATCTGCAATATCGGGTCATCCAGCCAGGCGATCAGTTCAGCCTCCTCATCGAGAACAACGGCCCTGGGGGGATGTACTGCGAGCTGGGTCGAAGCATCGTGCTCGGCAAGGCGACCGCTGAGATGCGCGAGCAGCAGCAATTCCTGCTGGAGGCACAGCGCTTCTGCATCGAGCAGCTCCACGACGGCGCGGACTGCCCCGATATCTGGAATCGCTACAACGTCTTCATGCGCGAGCACGGGCGGCCGGAAGAACGTCGCGTGCATTTCCACGGGCAGGGGTATGACATGGTTGAGCGCCCGCTGATCCGGCACGACGAGACCATGCCGATTCGCAGGAACATGTATTTCTCGTTGCACCCCGCCTTCAGCAGTCCGCACGGGTACAGCTGGATCTCCGACAACTACTTTCTTGACGACAGCGGCAGCGTGGAGCGTCTGCACGCGATGCCGCAGGAGCTGTTTGAAATTGCATGAGCGCCATGCCTGACGCGGTTGTGGTCGCCGCCGGACGGTCCCCGATCGGCCGACGGTAAAGGATCCCTCGTGGGATGGCGCCCGGACGATCTCGGAGCGCACATCGTGAGGGGCGTGCTGGAACAGATCCCGCAGCTTCCGAGGAGCGACATCGAGGATCTCATCTGCGGCTGCGGGCGCCCCGGGGGGGAACAGGGCTTCAACCTCGGCCGCGTGGTCGCTCTTCTCGCGGGACTCGACGTGCCGGGTACCACGATCACCCGCTTCTGCGCCAGCTCGCTGCAGGGCACGCGGATGGCTGCGCATGCGATCAAGGTTGGTGAGGGTGACGTCTTCCTCTCGGTGGGAATCGAGACGGTGTCCAGATTCGTCAACGGCATGCCGGACACGCCCGAGAACCGGAACCCGCGCCTCGCGCCCGGAAACGCGGAATCGCTGCCGGATGTCTACATCGCGATGGGGCAGACGGCTGAGAACGTCGCTCGGCGCGAAGCGATCTCCCGTGACGAGCAGGACCGGTTTGCGCTTCGCAGCCAGGAGCGAGCTGTGGCCGCACAGGACAGTGGCTTCTTCGATCGCGAGATCATTGCGGTGCCTCTCGAAGGGGGCGCGGTGATGACGAGCGACGATGGCCCACGGCGAGGGACCACGCTCAACAAGCTGGCATCCCTGGCGCCGGTGTTCCGGGAGGACGGCTCCGTGACCGCCGGCAACTCGTGTCCGCTCAACGATGGTGCTGCAGCCGTGGTTGTCATGAGCGACTCTCGTGCTCGAGCCCTCGGGATCACGCCGCTCGCGCGCATCGTCAGTACAGGGCTCAGCTCCCTCGATCCCGAGTACATGGGGCTCGGGCCGATCCCGGCGAGCAGGCAGGCGCTTGCGCGTGCCGGGATGAGCATCGACGACATCGACGTAGTGGAGCTCAACGAGGCCTTCGCCGCCCAGGTCATTCCATCGGCGCGTGGGCTTGGGATCGATCCCTGGGATGATCGGTTCAACCCGCACGGCGGCGCGATTGCGCTGGGGCATCCGTTCGGGATGACCGGCGCTCGCATCCTCACCACCCTGATCAATGACCTTCGAACGATGGACAAGTCCATCGGGCTCGAGACCATGTGCGTTGGCGGCGGGATGGGGATGGCCATGATCGTGGAGCGGCTGAACTAAGTCGAGGAACGGTCTCCCGGACGAATCCGACGGGTATGGGCGTCAGAGTGAGGAGCCGTGGGTCGCCGAGGTTGCTCACCAGGCTGGTGAGTTCGCGGCCGGCTGCGACAAGTTCGCGACCAGCATGTCGGCGCTCGACTCCATCATTCAGGGATGCCTGATCGAGCTGGACGCGTCCGAGAACGCCGATCGCGGCCGAGTGATGGGTGGCTGGTGGTCCTCCTTTCAGGGGCACCGTGGTGGGTTACGGTCGCCATAGCAATCGTTGCCGTTGCGGTAGGGGCAAGCGCTCATGCCCTGATGCTCGGCATCGTCGTTGCCGTTGTCACAGGCCTTGCGGGACTCGTCGCCGCCGAGGAAACGCTTCGCGCCCGTCGGGTTGCCCGTGCGTCACGCTCGGTCGACGACCTTCGTCGCATGTCATGGGAGGAGTTCGAGCTAGTCGTTGCAGAGGCCTTCCGCAGAGGCGGCTATGGTGCCGACCTCACGCGACGAGGCGGAGACGGAGGCGTTGATATCGTCCTCACGAAGGGCAACTCACGAACATTCGTGCAGTGCAAGCAGAACGCCTCGCGCTTGGGGCCGGGACCTGTACGCGAGCTCGCGGGCGTCATGGCCAGCGAAGGTGTGGTTGCTGGGATCGTTGTTGCCTGCGGTGGTGTCGGCGATGAGGGACAAGCATTCGCACGACGGAA
>JBAQGL010000207.1:0-2819 GCA_049287785.1 Candidatus Dormiibacterota bacterium
ACCCTGGGTCGCGGTTCGCTGCCCGGGAGCGCGCCGATCTCTGCGATGCGCTGCCGATTCGCCTCGGCGGTACGAGCGGCCCCACCGGCACACCCGGTGGCCGCGCCGACCTCCTCGATCGACAGGCAGATCTCCTCCATCGAACGCGGCTCGAGTGAGAGCACCGGGACGTCGCCGGCAAGCCGGCGCACGGCGCGCCGGACCTCGCTGTATGCGACCGCGCAGACGTCGCAGAGCTCCTGCGTGATGATGAGATCGGGTTCGAGCCGGGCGAGCTCCGCCTCATCGAGGCGGTAGATGCTCGACCCGGCGTGACGTGCCGCATGGATGTGCCGGTCGATGTCGCCGGGAGCGACGCCCTCGGTCGGCAGCAGGCTTGCGGTGACCTTGGGGAGAACGCGAGCCGCGTCGGGGTGATCGCATTCGTGGGTGACGCCGACGACTTGGCTACCGGCGCCGATGGCAAAGAGGATCTCGGTCGCGCTGGGCAGAAGCGAGACAACGCGCGACGCGGCGCTCATCTAGTCAATCGTTGCTCATCCGACCGCCCCAGCCGCAGATCGCGGAGCAACGACACCATCTCAATCGCGGTCTCGGCCGCCTCAGCCCCCTTGTTTCCATGCTTGCCGCCGGCGCGATCGGTGGCCTGTTCGATGGTGTCGACGGTCAGCACACCGAACGTTGCCGGGACACCGGTTGCGGCGTGCACCGACGCGATCCCCTGGGCGGCCTCGCCGGCGACGTACTCGAAATGCGCGGTGTCGCCTCGGATCACGGCGCCGAGGCAGACCACCGCGTCAACGCCGCCATGCGTCGCGAGCTCGCGTGCTGCGATCGGAATCTCGAAGGCGCCGGGGACCCACACCACGTCGATGTCACCGTCGCCGACCCCTCGCTTCCTCAGTGACTCGACGGCACCGTCGAGCAGGCGGGTCGAGATGAGGTCGTTGAATCGGGAGACCACGACACCGATGCGCATTCCCGTCGCGTTGAGACTCCCGGTATGGACACGTGCGCCCTCAACGGGGCCACCTGCTGAGCCGGCGCCGGCGTCATACGGCGTCGACGGCATCGTCCAGATCCAGGCTGTGACCGAGCTTCTCCTGCTTGGCGCGGAGATACCGCTCGTTGTGCGCGGTGGCAGGGATCACCAGCGGGATCTGGTCGGTCACCTCGAGTCCATAGCCGCTCAGGCCGTAGTACTTCCGCGGGTTGTTGGTCAGCACGACCATGCGCTTGACGCCGATGTCGGACAGGATCTGCGTGCCGATGCCGTAGTCGCGCTTGTCCACTGGCAGTCCGAGGCTCAGGTTCGCCTCCACCGTGTCCAGCCCGCGATCCTGGAGGGCGTAGGCGCGCAGCTTGTCCATCAGCCCGATGCCGCGGCCTTCCTGGCGCAGATACACGAGGACACCACGACCGGCATCGGCGATCATCGCCATCGCCTTGCGCAATTGCGCCTGGCAGTCACAGCGCTGCGAGCCGAAGACATCCCCGGTCAAGCACTCGCTGTGCACCCGGACCAGGACCGGTTCGTCGCCGCGGATGTCGCCCCACACCAGCGCGACGTGGGTGACGTGCGTGATCACGTCCTCATACGCGTAGGCGGTGACAGTCCCGAATTCGGTCGGCAGCGTCGTGGTCGCGCCACGCTCGACGAGCCGTTCGTTTCGGCGGCGGTACGCGATGATGTCGGCGACGGTCACGATCCTGATCGAGTGTTCGGCGGCAAAGACGTCGAGGTCAGGACGCCGGGCCATGCGCCCATCGGCGCGCATCACCTCACAGATGACGCCCGCCGGGAAGCGCCCCGCCAGCTTGCAGAGATCGACGATCGCCTCGGTCTGGCCGGCGCGCTCGAGCACGCCGCCGGCTGCAGCTCGAAGGGGAAACGTGTGTCCCGGCTTGGCAAAGTCACTCGGCTTGGCGTGTTCGTCACAGAGCAGCCGGATCGTGGTTGCGCGATCGAATGCGCTGATACCGGTCGTGACGCCATGGCCGACCGCCTCGACGGTGACCGTGAACGCAGTGCCGAAGCGCGAGGTGTTGTCGTCGACCATCGCTCCGACGCCGAGCTCGTCGAGGCGCCAGCCCTCGACCGGCACGCAGATCAGCCCGCGCCCGTACGTCGCCATGAAGTTCACGGCTTCGGGCGTGACGCGGTCGGCGGCGATGGCGAGATCGCCCTCGTTCTCGCGGTCCTCGTCGTCGACGATGATCACGAACTTGCCGGCGCGGATATCGGCAATCGCGTCCTCGACGCTTGCGAGATTCATGGCGGTCATCGTTCCTGCGCCGAAATCGCCGGCACCGCGTCCTCCTCGCGAGCGGAGAGCGTCCGTGCCACGTAGCGTGCGATGAGGTCGACCTCGAGATTTACATTGGTGGCGACCCTCCATGCGCCGGCCACGGTCGCGGCAAGGGTCACCGGGATGAGCGACACGGTGAACGCAGCCTCGAACACGTCGACCACCGTGAGGCTGATGCCGTCGACGGCGATGCATCCCTTCTCTGCGACGAGCTCGAGGAGGTCGTCCGGCGTGGCGATGGTCACCCATCGGGCGTTGGCATCCTCGCGCAGCGCGGTCACGATGCCGGTGGCGTCGACATGGCCGGACACCATGTGCCCCCCGACGCGATCGCCCAACCGCAGTGACCGTTCGAGGTTTACCGTCGCGCCCTCGGTGAGGTGGCCGAGTGTCGTTCGCCGCCAGGTCTCGGGCATCACGTCGGCACCGAAGCGATCGCCGGAGACCGACGCGACCGTGAGGCAGGCACCGTTGACGGCGATGCTCTCGCCGATCTCGAGGTTGGCGAAG
>JBAQGL010000208.1:0-3243 GCA_049287785.1 Candidatus Dormiibacterota bacterium
AACCAGGTCCATGGCACCACCAGCGAGGACGGGATCCCGATCACCAACCCGATCGACAAGCTCGCGCTCTCGCTCGAGGATTTCGGCGGCTTCAACCTCTTCCTCAACAACTCGCTGACCCCCAGCAGCCGCGCGCTCGTCAACCGCCAGATCTCGACCCGCATCACCTCGCTGGCACCGTTCCTCACCGTCGACGGGGATCCGTACATCGTGGTCGATCCACAGACCGGTCACCTGATGTGGATCGCCGACGCGTACGTCAAGACCTCGCTCTTCCCCGAGTCGTACCAGCAGAGCGACGGCACCTCGTACATGCGCAACGCCGTCAAGGCGGTGATCGACGCCAAGACCTGCCAGATCACGCTGTACGCGGTGAACCTCAACGAGCCGATCACCGCGGCGTGGAACGCGATCTACCCCGGGTTGCTCACACCGCTCAGCGACATCTCGACGTACCTTCGCTCGCATCTTCGTTACCCGGAAGACCTGTTCAACGACCAGGCGCAGGCCTACGCGCAGGTGCACATCACAAGCCCGACGGTCTTCTACAACGGCAGCGACCTGTTCAACATCGCGCAGCAGACCCTCAACGGGACCAACCAGGCCACCACCGCGTATTACGTCGAGGCAACGCTGCCCGACACGAGCAGCCCGCAGTTCGTGCTGCTGCAGACATTTTCTCCGGGAGCCAGCGGGGGAGGCGCCACCGCGAACAACATGACGGCGTGGCTCGCGGCCGAGTGCGACTACACGAGCACCAATGACCCGCAGCTCGTCTCGGTGCGTCTCAACAACGCTGACAACGTGCTGGGACCGCTGCAGTTCGACAACAACATCAACACCAACCAGGTGATCAGCTCGGAGATCAGCCTGCTCGATCAGCACGGGTCGACCGTCACCCTCGGCAACGTGATCATCCTGCCGTTCAACAACGACTCGTTCCTCTACGTGCGGCCGATGTACGTCACCGCCGGCGCCAACGGCGGCACCGCGTTCCCGCAGCTGCAGTACGTGATCGTCGGCGACCAGAGCAACGTGCAGCAGGGCACGTCGTTCGCCGCAGCAGTTGCGAATCTGCTCAACAACGGCAACGCGGTTCCCGGCCTGCCGCTCCCGACGGGAACGGGCACCACGTCACCGTCGCCGTCACCATCACCGTCGACATCGCCGTCGCCGTCGCCGAGCCCCGGGACATCGCCGACGCCCACGAGCATCCCGACCGGCACGATCCAGCAGCAGATCCTCGCACTCGACAGCAAGCTCATCGCCGACAACGCGGCGGCCCAGACAGCGCTCATGGCCGGCAACTACACCTCCTACGGCGCCGATGAAGCGAAGGTGCAGGCAGACCTCAAGGCATTGCAGGCATTGCTCGCCCAGCAGGCGGCGGCGAGCCCGAAGCCATAGCCGGGGGTCCGCGGGAACGATGAGCGACGCGGTTGAGATCGCACCCGGGATCCATCAGCTCGACACGCTGCTGGGCGGCATGGATCAACTCACCGCCGGGTTCCTGATCGACGGGCCGATGCCCGCGCTGGTCGAGACCGGATCGCAGTCGAGCGTCCCCGCCGTGCACGCCGCGCTCGAAGCCCTGGGGCTCGGCCCGCATGACCTGCGCTGGATCATCGTGACCCACATCCACCTCGATCATGCCGGCGCCGTCGGGGACCTCGCCGCCGACTTCCCCAACGCCACCGTGATCGTCCACGAGCGCGGCGCGCGCCACCTCGTCGACCCGAGCCGGCTCATCGACAGCGCGTCGCGCGTCTACGGCCCGCTGCTCGACAGCCTCTACGGGCGGATGACCGCGGTCCCCGAGGACCGCCTCATCGCCGCGGGCGACGGGTACCGGGTCGACGTGGGCAACGGCCGCGAGCTCGTGCTCGTGGACTCCCCAGGCCACGCCAAGCACCACCACGCGGTCCTGGACGAGCACACCGGCACGCTGCTGGTCGGGGACGCGGTCGGCGTGCTCCTGCCCGACCTCGGCGTCCTCCGGCCGGCGACCCCACCACCCGACTTCGACCTCGAGCAGGCGGTGCACAGCCTGCGGCGCTTCGCCGAGCTGCGCCCCGAGCGCATGGTGCTCACCCACTACGGCCCGGTCGCCGACGCTCAGGCCACCCTCGCCGAGGCCGAGGACATGCTCCACGGCTGGGTCGAGGTCGCCGAGCGCGTCATCGAGGACTCGGCGGACGCGGGCATCGACGACGTCGCCGCGGCGCTCGCGGAGGCATTCGCGCTCGACCCGGAGACGCTGCCCGAGGCCATCCGCGAGAAGGCGGAGGTGCTCAACGGCGTGCACAGCAACGCGGCCGGCATCGTTCGCTACCTGAGCAAGCGGGCAGCCGCGCCGGTCGAATGACCACGGCCGCCCGGCCGCGCGACCGGCTCATCGCCGCGGTGGTCCTGAGCGCGGTGATCGGCCTGGTCGGCGGCGGCCTCGCCGCCTGGGGGATCTACGCGCGCTACGGTCCGGTCGAGCGGGTGACGCAGCAGACCATCGTCGGCGGCAACGGCGGCACCGGCGGCGCGCTCACCGCCGGCTCGATCGCGCAGACCAAGTCGGTGTCGGTCGTCGAGGTGATCACCGAGCCGGTGACGGCAAGCTCCCTGCTCAATGGACCGACCGGCATCGTCGACGGTTTCGTGGTCTCCGCGAACGGCCTGGTGGTGTCGAGCATCCACGCGATCCAGGGCGCCGGGACGCTGCTGATCGCGACCGCAGACGGGCACCGCTATCCGGCCACCATCGTCCGAGCCGACCCGACCCATGGCGTCGTCCTCCTTCAGGCGGTCGGGGCCCAGGGCCTGACACCGCTCATCTTCGCGTCGGTGCCGCCGCGAGTCGGCGACCTGGCGATCGCCGTGGCGCACATCCCATTCGCGGCGGTGACCCTCGCCACCGGGACGGTCAGCTCGACCGGCGACACCATTCTTCTCTCCGGCGCTGCAGCGCCACTGCTCGACGTGCTCACCGTGGACGCCGTGCCCGATCCGCGCCGGGACGGCGGCCCGCTGCTCGACGGCAACGGGAACGTCATCGGCGTGCTGGTCGCGGCGGGCGGCGCCGCGCCGGGCGTGGTCGCGCTCTCCATGACCGCGGCGGCGAACCTCGTGGTCGCCGCAACCGGCGGCTCGGGGACGACACCGGCACCCGTCCTCGGGGTCCAATCGCAGGTGATCGATCCGGCCACCGCCGCCGCGGCGGGTCTGCCGGTCGGGGCGCTGGTGCTCTCGGTC
>JBAQGL010000209.1:0-6940 GCA_049287785.1 Candidatus Dormiibacterota bacterium
CACTCGACGCATATGTTCCCCGCACCGCGCAGGATCCGCGTCCGTCCACCTGGAAGCAACTCCGCGACGAGACCGAGGCGGCGCTCCTGACAGCAGCACGTTCGGGCGCATGCGAGGTCATCGTCAAGTGCCATCCGCAGCAGAACCAGGAAGCCGAATCAGCCCGGCTTGCGCGCGAGGCGGGGGCACTCTGGCGTCACGGGTTCTCCGTAGCGGAGATCGGTGCCGACACTCGCGAGCTCATCGTTGCCGCGGACGCGGTGGTCGGCTTTCAGACGACCGCCTTGTACGAGGCCGTCGCGGCTCGGAAGTCCGTCATCTACGCAGCCTGGGGCGACGAGTACGAGCGGTTTCGCGCGCGTTTGATTCCATTCGAGGAGGCGCCGGCCGGATGCCTGCGCCAGGCAGCATCTCCTGACAGCGTCGGTGCGCTCCTGCAGGATCTGAGCGCGGTGCCAGGACCGGCCTGCGCCGCGTGGTACGAGCAGGCGCTCGGCCACATCGACGGCCACGCCACCGAACGGGTCGCTGCGCGCCTCGAGGCCATCGCCGCAGACTGGCCCGCCGGTGGCGCCCGGCACGCGCTGGACCTCCGCCGGCGACCCTTCGCCCGCGCCCTCCTTGCGAAATCGGTGGCAGCGGAAGCCGTCTGGACGATCGCCACACCTGTGGCGGGGGTAACCGGCCAGCAACGACGCGTGGCACGGCGCCGGGATCAAGCTCGCCAGGCTCGCTCTATGGCAACCTCCACCCTCTGGCGCCGCGGGGACAAGGCCGAGCGCGGAGGATTGTCCGGACGGTGATGCACTGGGACACGAGGAGATGCGATGGATGCTCAGGCCATGACCTCGCTCGCTGAGGACTGGCGCCACGCGGGTCTCCGCAGTGGCGACCTCGTCCTGATTCACAGCAGCTTGCGACGCACCGTCCGGCGCTGCGTGCAGGCCGGCATGCCCGGCGGCGTCACCGACATTCTCGACAGCTTCAGGGAAGCGGTTGGTGACACGGGGACATTGCTGTTCCCGCTGTTCAACTTCGAGTTCACTGAAGGCGTCCCGTTCGATATCCGCACCACTCCGAGCCAGATGGGTGTGCTCACCGAAACCGCGCGTCAACTGAACGGCGCCGTGCGCACCGGGCATCCCATCTATTCATTTGCCGTGATCGGCGCTCGCGCCGGCGAGTTCGCGGGCATCGACAACTTCAGTGGATATGGCGCTGATTCGCCATTCGCGAAACTCCGCGCGCTCGGCGGTCGTATCGCGATCCTTGATCTTCCCGACCAGCACAGCATGACCTTCTACCATCATGTCGAAGAGATGAAGGACGTCCCGTACCGCTTTCACAAGCGTTTTTCAGGTGACTACACCGACTGGTCAGGCGTCACGGCACGTCGAGAATACGGTCTCTTTGTTCGAGATCTCGAGAAAGGGGTCAAGACCGATGTCGACCCGATGGGCGAACTCCTCTGGGAGCAATCGCTCTACAGCGGCGATCGTCCGGGCGAGGGATCCGGGCTCCGAGTCATCGATGCGGATCGTCTCTTTGCCGCGGTGGAACGCGTCATCGACGATGGAAGGGCGGAAGGCCTGCTGTTCAGCGTAGAACATGAGGGCTAGCCCGCCTCGAGATACAGCATCGTCTCCCATGGACACGGGAGCAGATCTGCATACATGGGCGACCGAGCTCTTTCCGATATGCCGCAGCCTCACCGGCGATGGCGTGCGAACGACGCTGGCGTATCTCAAGACACTGCTGCCGTCGCTCGAGCTGCACGAGGTCCCCAGCGGCACGCGCGCGCTCGACTGGACGGTCCCGGATGAGTGGAACATCAGCGATGCCTACATTGCCGATGTCGACGGCCGCCGTCTTGTCGACTTCCGAGAGTCGAATCTGCACGTTGTCGGATACTCCGAGCCTGTCGACCAGGTGATGAGTCGTGACGAGCTCGAGCCGCATCTCCATTCGCTGGTGGAGCAACCCGATGCGATCCCGTACGTGACGTCGTACTACAGGCGCACGTGGGGGTTCTGCCTGACGCAGGCGCATCGCGAGCAACTCGGCGCGGGTCCTTTCCACGTCCGAATCGAGTCGACACTGGGGCCGGGGTCGCTCACCTACGCCGACGTCGTGATCCCTGGCGAGACCGACGATGAGGTGCTCCTCTCGACGTACATGTGCCACCCGTCGATGGCCAACAACGAGCTGTCAGGACCGGTGGTCACCGTGGCGCTCGGACGTTGGCTTTCCTCACTGCCCGCACGGCGGTACACGTATCGGCTCGTGTTCGCGCCGGAAACCATCGGCGCCATCGTGTACCTGTCGCGCCATCTCGATCACCTGCGTGAGCGAGTGCAGGCCGGATGGGTGGTCACGTGCATCGGCGACGACCGTGCGTACTCCTATGTGCCATCGCGACTCGGCGGGACCCTCGCCGACCGCATCTCGCGATGCGTGCTCGACGAGTCGGTCCCGGCTTGGGTCGAATACAGCTTTCTCGAACGGGGCAGCGATGAGCGGCAATGGTGCTCGCCTGGCGCCGATCTCCCGGTCTGTTCGGTGATGCGCTCCAAGTACGGCACCTTCCCTGAATATCACACGAGCCTCGATGGCCTCGACGTCGTCACGCCGGCAGGTCTCCAGGGCGGCCTTGGTGTCCTCCGGCGCTGCATCGAGCTGCTCGAGTCCAACCGGCGCTGGCGGGCGGTGCTGCCCGGTGAACCGCAGCTCGGTCCACGCGGGCTCTACCCGACGACCAGCTACAAGGGAAGCGCAACGGATGCGCGCGTGATGATGAATGTGCTGGCCTACTGCGACGGCGACCACGACGTGGTGCGACTCGCGGAACGGACGGGCACGCCAACCGCCGTCGTTGTCGAGATTCTCGAACGACTGTCGACTGCAGGGGTCATAGAGGCCGTCGACTGATCGTCGCTTATGTGGGTTCCCTGCCGATGCCCCTTTCGAGCACGCTGAAATCGCCCTCCTGTGCCGCCGTCATGCGGAAGCCCGCCTTCTCAAAAGCTCGGACGGATTGCACATTGACGGGATGGACAAGCGCTCGCAACACGCGCACCGTCGTCTCTGCCGCGGCGGTGTCGGCCATCGCTCGCAGCATTTCGGATCCGATCCCCCGCCCGCGATGCTCAGGGGCAACCGTGATCGACACCACGCCGACGCCGTCAGCCTCGTCGTCAACACGTACCTGTCCCACCGCGGTTCCGTCCACCTCCGCAATCCAGACGTGCACGCGAGGGTCGTGGCGTCGCGTCGCGAACCAACGCGCGTGATCCTCGCCGGTCACGCGCCGGCCGCTCACGCTGAAGCGGATCGCATCCGCGTCGTTGCGCCACTCGAGGATCCGATCGGCGTCGTCATCGCGCGCGGGACGCAGCGTGACGATCGGTGACGTCATCGCTCAGCGAACCAGGTCATCCCATTGGAGCACCTGATCCCCGGCAACGTCGTGCGCGACGTGCCGGCCGACGACCTGGTCAAGCGACTCCACCGGAATGCCAAATCCTGGTCGCTTGATGGCGAGATCCTCGCGCGTGAGCTCGTCGCCGGCGGAGATATCACGCGCGGCAACGATGCTACGTCGGCCGAGCCGGAAGAGGTCTGCCTCCGCCGTGGTCACCCGCTTGACGCTTGAACCGAGCGACTCCTCCGCCTCCCGGATCGCGGTCACCATGTCCGCCAGTTCCTGAGGTTCCAGGGCAAAGGGGTGATCGGGGCCCGCTTGGTCCCTGCTCAACGTGAAGTGCTTCTCCACCGCGCACGCTCCCAGGGTCACGGCGACCACATCGGCCGTATGGCCCATGGTGTGGTCGGACCAGCCGACCGGGATCTGGAAGGCGCTGCGCAGCGTTGTGATGGCCCGCAGGTTGATATCCGCAAACCGGGGCGGGTAGTTGACCGCGCAGTGCATGACGAGGAGGTCGGTGGCGCCGGCCGCCGACGCGGTGTCGAGCGCCCGCTCGATGTCACCAAGCGATGCCATGCCGCTCGAGATGAGCAATGGCTTGCCGGTGCGTGCGACTCGTTCGATCAACGGGAGGTGGGTCACCTCGTATGACGCGATCTTGTATGCGGGGACTCCAACCGCTTCCAGGACGTCGACGGCGGCCTCCTCGAATGGGGTGGAGAAGAACGCGATGCCAAGCTCGCGCGCATGGCGTGCGAGATCCGCGTGCCACTCCCAGGGGATCTCGACCCGCTTGATCAGCTCCCACACCGACTCCTGGTCTCCGACCAGGCCCTTGTCCTTGAGGTACTTCATGTCCGGCGTGCGCCGCGAGTACAGCCCTTCAGCCGTGTACGTCTGAAACTTGACGGCGTCCGCACCTGCAGACGCGGCAGCCTCGATGAGGCGAAACGCCGTGGCGAGGTCGCGATTGTGATTGGCGCCGGCCTCGGCGATGACGTAGCAGGGGTGATCGCCGCCGACCGGGCGCGTACCGATCAGGAACTCAGTGTTGCCGTAGACCCGTGCGCTCACGTCTGAGCGCTTTGCCCTGTATCGCTCTCAGCGGACGGCGCGGGAGGAGGATCAGACATGCACCCAGATGATAGTTTGGGTCGCATGGGCCACGACCGTTGAATGACTTGACCCCAAGACGCCCGAGCATCCGCGGGCGGGTGCTCGACTGGGCGTGGCGCCACCCCCGCTGGAAACGCCGGATGCGTGAGGTGTGGGGCGCAGGCCGCGAGACCGCCGCGCTGGTGGGCCTCCCGAGGCCATTCGACCCGCCGGAATGGAAGGCGCTGCATCAGATCGCGGTCACGGCCACCACGCCGGTGCCAGGGGCGGAGCGCGTCCTGTTCATGAGCTGGCGTGGCTGGTCGACCCACGTCATCATCGAGACGGTCCTCGGTCACGCGGTGCGGCGACGAGGCGGCGACGCGATCTTCGCCTACTGCGGTGGGCGCCTCCCGATCTGCGAGGTGATGCCGGTTGAGGCTTCGCCACCGATGCCCTGCCACTCGTGCCGCGAATACGTTGCCGGAGCGGTTCGCGCTGCAGGATTCGACAGCGTTTCGCTGCACGACGTTCTCGATGTCGACCTCGACGTGAAGATCGCTCGCAAGCGAGTCGCCCGGCTGACAACCGTGCGGGAATGCGAGAACTACGTCGATCAAGGGCTCCCACTCGGACGGCTGGTGCGCATCTCGGTTGCGTGGTTCCTCTCGCGAGGAACGCTTCCCGACACGCCTGAAGTTGTCGGCACGTATCGCTCATTTCTGATCAGCGGGACAGTCGTCGCCCGGGGACTGCGCGCCATGCTCGACCGCGTCACCCCGGACCGCGTCTTCATGCTGAACGGCACGTTCTTCGCCGAGCAGATCATGATGGCGGTGGCCGGAGAGCGCGGGATTCCCTTTGGCACGTATGAGAAAGGCTTCATACACGACAGCATCGTGATGACCACCGGAGCGACCGCTTCCCACCTCAAGGTGCCCGCGGGAACCTGGGAAAGCGTCCGTGACACTCCACTCACTCGCGACGAATCAGAGGCGATCGACGCGTATCTCGGCCAGCGGCGCCGCGGCATCGGCGTGCCCAACAACTTCTGGACCGCGCCCGTCGACGATGTCGACCGCATCCACCGAGACTTCCGCCTCGGTGCTGGACGGCCGCTGGTCGTCATGTTCTGCAACATCATGTGGGACAGCGCGGTCCTCGAACGCGAGATCGCCTTTGCGGGAATGGGTGAATGGGTGATCCAGGGGATCAACTGGGCACGCCGCCACCCGGAGATCGACCTCGTGGTCCGGATCCACCCTGCCGAGATCAAGTTGCGCAACCACCCCACGCGTGAACGCATGGCAGACCACATCGCGCGCCATGAGCCCGTCCTCCCGACGAATGTCCGGGTGGTGCAGGCTGACGATCCGACGAGCTCGTATGTGTTCATGGACGAGGCCGTCCTGGGGTTCGTCTATTCCTCAACGGTCGGGCTCGAGCTGGCGGCGCGTGGTGTGCCGGTGCTTGTCGCGGCCGACACGCACTACCGCGGCCGGGGCTTCACATTCGACCCGAATACCGAGGACGAGTACTGGGCGGAGGCCGATCGTCTGCTCAGCGATCCTCCTGACCGGCAGGAGCGAGACCGGATCCGCGAGCTCGCCCGACGGTACGCAGTGCTCCTCTTCTTCAGGTTCCACAACGTCCTCGGGGCCGTCACGGAGGACGGTCGGAGCAGCCCCCGGATCCGAGCGGTCGAGGCAAGCGATCTCGATCCCGGGGTCGACCCCGCCCTCGATCGGGTGGTGGAAGGCATCCTCAACGGAACGTCCACGGTCGCGCCACGCGGGAGCCGGCCTGAGGGTGCGGTTTCCTCCTGAACCGGCGATACTCCCCCGGAATGCTCCGTCGCGCGCTGGGACCGTCTGCACTCGTCGTCGTCGTGGCCGTGGTTGGCTGGCTCATCACGGGGGTTGCGCTCCTCGACGTCATCAAGTTCCTTGCGTACGACGCTGCCTTCGTGGCGCTTCCCGGGGCCGCATTGCTGTGGGCAGTTCGCGGGCGCCGGGCGCATTTCCTGGTCACCATCGCGCTTGGCTGGCCGCTCGGTCAGACGCTCGAGATCCTGGCCTTCAGCGCCACCGCGGCCCTCGGGCTGCGGGGCCTCTTCGTCCTCTATCCCATCGTGGTGATCGTCCCGAGCGCTCTTGTCATCCTCAGGCGTCGGAGGGCGGCGCAGCGCGATCCAGACCCTGAAGGGATGTCCCGCACGCTGATGTGGACCGTTGCGGGCGCTGTCTCAGTGGGGATCGTCTACCTGACGATCATGCTGCTCCCCCAGGCGCCGTTGCCGAGTTCCTCCGTGGTGCTCGAATACCCGGATTTCCCATACTTCATTGGGCTCATCGCGCAGGTGATGAACCACTGGCCGCCGACCAGTCCCGGCCTGGCGGGTGTTGCACTCCATTACGAGTG
>JBAQGL010000210.1:0-2780 GCA_049287785.1 Candidatus Dormiibacterota bacterium
TGGCGAGACTCCGGCCGAGGGTTGTCTTGCCACTCCCGGCGGGGCCGTCGATGGTGATCACCGGGGCGCTCACCGCGACCGCCGAGGTGCGGCGCGCACCGGTGCCGGCATCCCCGCGGCGGCGCGCAACGACGACAGCTCAGCCGGACGCAGCGCTCGCGCCTCGCCTTCTGGAAGCGCCCCGAGCTCGAGCGGTCCGACGGCGATCCTGACCAGGTCGCGCACCTCGAGGCCGATCGCCGCGAACAGCCGGCGCACCTCGCGTTTGCGTCCCTCGGCCATGACCACCTCGACCATCGAATCCGACCCGGATCGCTTCGCGCTGAGCGCTCGAGCCGGCCCGTCCTCGAGATCGACGCCGATGGTCAGCTGCTCGAGCTGCTCAGTGGCGATGTCGCGGTCGAGGGTTGCCAGGTACCGCTTCGTCACGCCGTGACGCGGATGCGAGACCGCGTGAGCGAGGTCGCCGTCAGTGGTGAGGACGAGCAGCCCGCGGCTGTCGGCGTCGAGGCGGCCGACGGGAACGAGACCAGGAACGGGTTCGATCAGGTCCATCACGGTGCGGCGCTGATACGGATCACGACGGGTCGTGACCACACCGGCCGGCTTGTTGAGGACGATGGTGACGGAAACTGCACGGGCCGGGATTCTGTGCCCGTCGACGCTCACGCGATCGACCGACGGGTCGACGACGGCGCCGAGCGGACTCACCTCGCCGTTGACGGTCACCCGCCCATCGGCGATGAGCTCGTCGGCACCGCGCCGTGATGCGACTCCCCGGCGCGCGAGAAACCGGTTGAGCCGCTCCGGCAGTGGAGCACTCACTCGAAGTTGGGGAGCACCGCGCTCTCGGCCACCGGCGGCAGGTCGTCGATCCGCTCGAGGCCGACCAGTTGCAGGAACCGCAGCGTCGTGCCGAACAGACGCGGATGCCCGGGGGTCTCCTGACGAGCGACCTCGACAATCAGGCGCCGCTCGGTGAGGTGCTCGAGCACCGCTTCGCAATCCACTCCGCGGATCGACTCGATCACGGCCTTGGTCACCGGCTGGCGGTAGGCGACGATCGCGAGCGTCTCCATGGCCGCCCGGCTCAGGCGTGACGGGCGCTCCGGGTGGAGCGCGCGCTGCACCGCCCAGGCCATCTCCGGTCGGGTGACCAGCTGGATGGCCTCGTCGGAGCGTTGGAGCATCAGTCCGCGACCGCGCAGGTCCATGGCGAGCACGCCTGCCGACCGGGCGACCGCCGCGGGGCTGCGCTCGAGGATGGCCGCAGCCTCGGCGATGGTGACCTCGCGACCCAGCGCGAAGCAGAGCGCCTCCAGTGCGGGGGCAAGGTCCTCGGGCTCAGCCTCGGCGGTGCCCTCGGGGACCGTGGCGCGGCCGAAGACGTCGAGCACGAGCACGTCATCCACGGCCGGTCACCGTGATCGGGCCGAAAGCGTCGCGCTGTTCCACGGTCGCCTCGCCGCGCTTGAGCATCTCGAGGAGCGCCAGGAAACAGGCAACCGCTTCAAGCCGGCTGCTGACCCCGGCGAATACCTCTTCGAACTCGAGCGGGCCGAGCATCAGACGGTCGCGGAGCAGGCGGACCTTGTCCTCCACCGAGAACGTGATCGTCACCGGCAGGGGCTCGGTATCGCTGAGCCGCTCCAGCACCGCCCGGAAGGCCGCGGCCAGTCGTTCCGGGGCGATCCGGAGCCGTTCCACCGGGATCACCTCGGTGGACACCAGGCCAAGGAAGCTGCGCGCGCCTTCGGTCGCGGCTTCCGCGAGGAGCGCTTCGGCCGCCGCCTTGAAGAGGCGGTACTCGGCGAGCCGCCTCCCGGCGTCAGTCGATTGGTCGTCCTCCGGCTCGATGGCCGTGGTGTCCTGGTCCGGCAGCACCGCCGCAGCCTTGAGCGCGACGAGACGAGCGAGCAGTGCCAGGGCATCCGCGACGGCGCGGAGGTGACCCTGACGCTCGGGAGCCTCGAGGGCGCTCCGCGCCTCCTCGACGACGGTGCTCACCGACAGTTCGGTGAGATCGACATCACCCCGGTTTGCTCGGGCAACCAGCTCCTCGAGGCTCCCATGGAAGCCTGGGGCGTCCACAGTGATCGAGGCGGCGCCCGCTTCCTCCCGCTGCATCGCTACATGGTACGGACGCCGGGGGTGCCCCGATCGCCGCTCGCTCCCTCTTCGAGGAGCTCGGCGGCGCGGATCAAGGCGGCCTCCGTCGTCCGGCCCGACATCAGGCGTGCGATCTCGCGCACCCGATCGTCGCCGGTCACTACCGCGGCGCTCGCCTGAGGTCCGCCCGGACGGTCGAGCTTGCTGATGGTCAGATGACCGATCGCCCGAGCCGCGATCTCGGGGCGATGCGTGATCGCGATCACCTGACGTCCCCGGCCGATACGGGCGAGCACGTCGCCAACGCGCGCAGCGGTCTCGCCGCCGATGCCGGTGTCCACCTCGTCGAGGACGAGCACCGGCGCGTCCTCCTCGGTAACCACCGCGCTCAACGCAAGTGCGAGCCGTCCGAGCTCGCCACCGGAGGGTCCTTCGTCCAGGGGCATCGGGACGGAGTCACGGTTGGGAGCGAGGCGGAAGTCGACGTCATCGATCCCCGAGGCCGTGCAGCGCACCGGAGTGCCGTCTCCGGTGTCGACGCCGCCGACGTCGAGCGCGCGGGTCAGCACCACCCGGAAACGCGCGTGGGGCAGCTCGAGCGAGCGGAGCTCCGAGGTCACCGCACGTTCGAGGCGGCGCGCGGCCGACGTCCGGATGGCGCTGAGCCCCGC
>JBAQGL010000211.1:0-6104 GCA_049287785.1 Candidatus Dormiibacterota bacterium
CGGTCGCCAGCACCGCGGCCGCGACCAGCAGGCCGCGGCGCACGCCGAGCCCAAGGCGGGGCCGTCGCGCGGTCGTCAGGTTCATGGTTAGGGATTCTTCCTATCAGTCGACCGGATGTCAAGCGGCGTTCGCGCCTGATCCGATCCCAGGCCGCGAGGCGATCTGGATCTCGTGAGACGGAGAACTGTTGACCAGCGAGCCGATGTTAAGGTAGCTTTCCTATAAATTACCGGCCGCGGATCACTTCTCACCCTCCACCCGACGGTGACAGCGAGACTTTCGGAGGAACCCGGATGGTATCGACGTGGCGACCGAACACACGACGCGTCAGCACGATGACCGCGGTGGTCGTGGCGGGCGTTCTGGCCGCGGCGTGCGGCTCCACGACCACCGGTAACACCGGGGGGACGGGGAACACGGGCAAGGTCGGTGGCAAGCTCCTCATCGACAACGAGAGCGGCAGCACCTGGACCTGTCAGTTCAATCCGTTCAACCCGTCGGTGAACATCACGTCCATCGGCTTTGTCTACGAGCCCCTCGAGTTCGTGAACATCCTGCAGACCAACCCCGACGGCACCCCGAAGGTCACGCCCTGGCTCGCCACCGGGTTCACCTGGAACAGCGGCTTCACGCAGCTGACCCTCACCATTCGGAGCGGCGTGACCTGGAGTGATGGCACGCCATTCACCGCGAACGATGTTCTTTACACCTTCGATGCGTTGAAGGCCGATCCGGCACTCGATCTCAATGCTCTCTGGTCCGTGGACAGCGGACCACTCACGAACGTTGCGCTCCAGGGCACGAACCAGGTTGTGTTCACGTTCAACGCGCCGGCACAGTCGTACTTCTATTACGTCGCCGATCAGACGCCGATCATTCCCCAGCACATATGGAGTACGCAGAACCAGACCAAGCTCGACGGCTACGCGGACACGACCCCGGTCGGCACCGGGCCGTACCTGATGTCGAACTGCTCTCAGGACAACATCAAGTACCTGCGCAACACGCACTACTGGCAGAGCAAGCCCGGGCATCCGGTTCCACAGGTGGCCGAGGTCGACTACCCGGCGTTCCTGAGCAACACGTCAGCCAACCTCTACCTCGCGCAGGGGTCGGCTCAGTGGGGTGCGCAGTACATCCCCAACATCCAGTCGTACTACATCAACAAGAGCCCGTCGACGCGACACTACTGGTTCCCACCGACGCTCAACGTCTCGCTCTTCCCGAATCTCAGCAATCCGTTGCTCAGCAACCTGGCGGTCCGCCAGGCGATCTCGATGGCGATCGATCGCGCCCAGGTGTCGCAACGCGGCGAGAGTGGCTACGAGCCGGCGGCGAATCAGACCGGCATCGTCCTGCCGACGTACCAGGCGTGGTACCAGAAGTCACTCGACACCACGACCTTCAGCCCGTCGAAGGCCGAGCAGACCCTGCAGGCCGCCGGGTTCACCAAGGGATCGAACGGGATCTATCAGAATCCGCAGGGTCAGCAACTTTCGTTCACCATCAAGACGATCAGTGGCTATACGGACTGGGACGCGTCACTGCAGGTCATCACCCAGGAGCTCAAGGCGGTCGGAATCCAGGTGACGGTTCAGGACGAGGACAGCACCCCATACACCAACGACACCCAGAACGGGACCTTTCAACTTGCCTACGGAGAGATGCCGGTGGCCGGCCCGGGGCCCTACTACGAACTCCGCCCCCTCCTCTTCAGCGGCAGCATCGGCTCGACCAACTACGAGCGTTACAAGTCCAGTTCGACCGACGCACTGTTCAACCAGTACTCAGGTGCCGCCCCGGCGCGGCAACTCCAGATCATCCATGACATCTCGACCGTGATGGTCCAGGATCTCCCGGTGATCCCGGTTGTTGAGGGCGTCGATTGGTATCAGTACGACACCACCGCGTTCGGTGGATGGCCGACACCGTCCAATCCGTATGCGCAGCCTCCGGTGTGGGCGACGCCCGACAACGGAATGGTCCTCACCCGTCTCTACCCGGTGAGCTAGGCATAAACCCGATGCGCTGGGTCAGTGCGCGGCCGGCGCGTCAGTGAGATACGTCACTCGTCGCGTCGGTCTGTTCGCCGTCACGCTCTGGGCGGCGCTGACCGTCAACTTCATCATCCCACGGGTGATCCCCGGGAACGAAGCCCAGGCAGTCCTCGCGACATTCCGCAATGTCAACCCGGCAGCGCTGCACGCACTCGAGATCGAGTTCGGCGTGAACGTGCACCAGAACATTTTCATCACGTATCTCCAGTACATCGCCAACTGCTTCACCGGCCAGTTCGGCCTCACCGCTCAGCGCGTACCCGTGGTGTCCGAGATCGCCGGCAAGCTCCCCTGGACCCTCGCGCTCGTCGGGGTCACTACCATCATCGCGTTCGCGATCGGCACGCTGGTCGGTGTGCTCAGCGCGTGGCGGCGCGGCGGCAAGCTCGACGGCATCCTGCCGCCGATGCTCTTCATCGTCGCGACGTTCCCGGTCTTCTTCGTCGGCCTCCTCCTCCTCTACGTCTTCGCGGTCACGCTGAACTGGCTGCCACTCAGCTCCAACTACAGCATCGGCGCGACGCCGTCGCTGTCGCCCTCGTTCATCGGGGACGTGCTGGTCCATGCCCTGCTGCCGGGTTTGAGCCTGGTTGTGGTGACTGCGGGACTCTGGATCTATTCGATGCGCAACAACATGATCACGACCCTCGCCGAGGATTTCGTGAAGATGGGCCGGGCCAAGGGGCTCTCGAGCACGCGGATCATGTTCGACTACGCGGCGCGCAACGCGATCCTTCCCAACCTCACCGGATTCGCGATGCAGCTCGGCTACGTGCTCGGCGGGTCCATCCTCGTCGAGTACACGTTCTCGTACCCGGGGCTCGGATATCTCTTCTACACGAGTACGACGGATCACGATCTGCCCCTCATGCAAGCGCTGTTCCTCGTCTACACGCTCGCCGTCCTCGTCTGTGTTCTGGTCGCGGATTTCGCGACTGCCGGGCTGGACCCACGCACCCGTGATGCCTGAGGAGACCGGAGCATGAGCATCGCGGCGATCAGCACCGAGGTGGGACCCGCGGGTCCCCTCGCCGCAGCGCAAGACCAGAGCGTTTTCGGGCGCTTCGCGCGGGCGATACTGCGCAATCGCAAGGCGACCGCCGGGACGGTGATCCTGCTGCTCGTCACGCTCGTTGCCATCTTTCCGGGCGTGATCGCACACGACGATCCCCAGGCTGCCATCTACGACCAGAGTGTTGGTCCGTCCTGGCAACACCTCCTGGGTACCACGCAGCTGGGACAGGACGTCTTCTCTCAGCTCATCTGGGGTACCCGGCTCACGCTCATCGTCACCGTTGTGGTGAGCGCGATCGCAACCCTCATCTCGATGACCATCGGTGTAACCGCCGCCTACGTCGGCGGCCTGACCGACCGGACGCTGTCACTGGTCACGGACATCTTCCTGATCATCCCGACCCTGCCGCTGCTCATCGTGCTCGCCTCGTACCTTCCCCCCGGCTCGATCACCATGATCGTCGTCCTCACACTCACCAGCTGGGCGTTCCAGGCCCGACAACTGCGGTCGCAGGGTCTGTCGCTCCGCGCCCGCGATTTCCTGGCGGCTGCTCGGGTGCGAGGCGAACGTACCTCGTACATCATCTTTGTCGAGATCATTCCGACGATGACATCACTGATCATCGCCTCCTTCCTCGGGCTCTCGGTGTTCGTCGTCGGATTCGCGGCCGGGTTGCAGTTCCTCGGACTGGGCAACAGCACCGAGCTGACCTGGGGCACGATGCTCTACTACGCCCAGCAGGGCGGTGCGCTGGAAGCCGGCAATGCCTGGTGGGCGCTGGCGCCGGGTGCGGCGGTTGCATTCATGGGCGCCGGCTTCGCGCTCGTCAACTACGCGTTCGATGAGATCGGCAATCCGGCGCTCAGGCCGGTGAGAAAGCGACGTGTCAGAACCACTGCTTGAAGTCGAGAACCTGTCCGTCTCCTACCTGACCGACGAGGCCGACATCAGGGCGGTGGTGCAGGTCGACCTCAGTGTGCGCCCCGGCGAGTTCCTCGGGATCGTCGGTGAGTCCGGCTGCGGGAAGTCGACGCTGCTCTTCGCGATCGCGCAGTTGCTGTCGCCGCCTGCGGAGATAACCTCGGGACGCGTCGTGTTCCGCGGCCAGGACCTGGTGCGGCTCTCGGGGGACGAGCTCCGCCACGTCCGGTGGCGCGACTACTCGGTGGTGCTGCAGAGCGCGATGAACGCGCTCAACCCGATGAAGAGCATCGGCGCGCAGTACAAGGACACCATGCGTGCGCACGAGCGAATCTCCGGAGGTGACATACGGAAACGTTCAGAGGAGGTGCTCCGTCTGGTCGGCATCGACGCAGCCCACCTCGAGAGCTATCCGCATCAACTGAGTGGCGGGATGCGACAGCGAGCCATGATCGCCATGGCCCTGCTGTTCACGCCGCAGCTGGTGATCATGGACGAGCCGACCTCCGCGCTCGACGTGGTAGCCCAGCGATCGTTGATGACGCAGATCAAGGAGCTCCAGAAGCGATTCGGATTCGCGGTCATATTCGTCACGCACGACATGTCGGTCATCGCCCATTACTCGGATCGGGTGATGGTCATGTATGCGGGACAGGTGGCCGAGATCGGCGATACCGGCTCGATCTTCGATCGGCCGATGCATCCATACAGCAAGGGTCTCCTCGACGCCTTTCCCTCGGTTCGAGGGCCGCGCCGCGCGCTGACCGGCATCCCCGGGAGCCCGCCGGATCTCGGCCGGCCACCAACCGGGTGCCGGTTTCATCCTCGCTGCAACGAGGCGATGCCGCAGTGCATCGCGACCGAGCCCGAGATGTACACGGTCGATGAGACGCAGGTGCGCTGCCTGCTGTATGCGGAACGCGCAGAGCCGGCCACCGCGCGATGAGTCAGTCCCCCGGCACCGCTACCGGCGACGGAGCATTGCTTCGGACCTCCGGACTCACGCGACATTTCCGCCTCGGTGGCCTGCTCTCACGACGAATGCTGCATGCCGTCGACGACCTGGACATGGTCATCCACGAGCGCGAGATCGTGGCCCTTGTCGGCGAGAGTGGCAGCGGTAAGACGACGGTGGCGCGCCTCCTGGCGATGATCTACCCGCCCACGCGGGGTGACATCCTCTACCGAGGCCGCTCGGTCCACAAGCTGCGCTCTCGAAAGGACGTGCTGTGGTACCGCGGCGAGGTGCCCATGGTCTTCCAGGATCCCTACAGCGCGATGAACCCGGTGTTCCGCGTCTCACACGGCGTGATGCGCAACCTGAAGCTGCATCGCCCGGACCTTGACGTCGCGAAGCGACGTGAGGAGGCCGAGCGAGTTTTCGACATCGTGGGCCTCAACCCGGCGGGCGACATGCTTCGAAAGTTCCCGTATGAGATGAGCGGAGGACAGCGTCAACGTGTCGGTTTTGCCCAGGCGCTCGCGGTGCGGCCGAAGCTGATCCTCGCCGACGAGCCGGTGTCGATGCTCGACGTGTCGATCCGTGCGGGGATTCTCAACATGATGGCCAGCCTCCGCGCCGACGAGGGAGCGTCCATCCTCTACATCACGCACGACATCGCCAGCGCGCGCTACGTCGCCGACCGGATCATCGTCATGTATGCGGGCCATGCGGTTGAGCAGGGGCCGACCGAGGTAGTGCTCTCGCGACCGAAACACCCCTACACGCAGCTCCTGCTCTCCGCCGTGCCCGACCCTCGCGAAAAGGCAGTCCTCGTCTCAGCGGACAGCGGTGAGCCGCCACGCGTCATCGACCCCGGCGAAGGATGCCGCTTCCGGCAGCGCTGCCCCTACGCGATCGACAAGTGCGCCGAGGTGACGCCGCTACTCCGACCTATTGGCCCGGCACACGACGCCGCATGCCATGTCGCGGCGGCCGACTCGGTTGATCCCGGAGGTGGGTCCGCTGACCCTGCAACTCACGACGCGCCGCGCGCCGTGTTGCCTTCTGGCTAAGCCGCGCGGTCCTCGACGATTGCCTGGACCCGATCTCTGATCCACTCGGTGGGATCGGGATGACCGGCCTCGCGCCATTCGACCAGCAGTCGGG
>JBAQGL010000212.1:0-3500 GCA_049287785.1 Candidatus Dormiibacterota bacterium
CCCGTGCTGATGAGATGGACACCGCCATGGCACGGAGCGACGCTGGCGGCTCGGTCGCGATCGCCCACTGGACGATCCCCAGATAACTCGGGCCGGCCAGCGCGAGCTTCCCCGAGAACCACGGCTGGGACTCGATCCACCTGAGCGTGGCGAGTCCGTCCTGCGCCTCGTTTCGGTACGCGTCGAACTCGCCGCCGGAGCCGCCGGTCCCGCGGCAGCTCTGCAGGATCACCTGGTACCCACGCTCCGCGAGGAGCCGCGCCGCAAGCGCCCAGACCGAAGTGCGTCCGTAGGGACTGCGCATCACGATCACCGGCTCCCCGCCGTGTCCCCGAGGCCAGTACCGATCGGTGAGCAGGCACGTCCCGTCCGGCATCGCGACCTCGATGTCGCGTCGAACCGCCACGTCGTGCGTCCGCGCCGGCGGTATCCGGGCCAATATCGCGGCCGCGCGAGTTGCGAGGCTCATCGGGGCCGGACCTGTGCCGCCCGGGTCAGTCGCACTCAGAGACGATGTCGAGCCCGGCGTCGACGGCGTTGGTGAACTGATCGCTCACCACCATGACGGTGCGCCCGGCACGCGCCAGCAGCGAGCCCGCCACCGATGCCCGATACCCGGCAGCGCAATGCGCCCAGACGCGGCCGGCGGGAACTTCGTCGAGGCGATCGGGGAGCTCGTGCAGCGGGATGTGGATCGCTCCCCCGATATGGCCCTGGCGCCACTCACCGTCGAGGCGGACGTCGACCACCACCTCGCCCGGTGCGCCGATGAACGGCTTCAGGTCTCGGAAGCCGACGACCGGGTACGTCTCGGTCGCCAGTCCCGCCCATGGATCCTCGCCGTTCTCGCCCTCGGTGAGGCCACACGCCGCGATCCTGTCGATGCCGATCCGTGCCAGAGCTCGGCGAGCCGCCGCAAGGTCCTGGCGAGATCGTCCCATCAGGCTGAGCGGGCTGCCCCATGGGAGAAGCCAGCCGAGATAGGTGGTCAGCGGGTCGGAGAGCTCGAACGCGAGCGTGCCGATGAGGTGGCGAGCGGCAAATTCCCGACGGTCGCGCAGATCGACAACCCACTCGCCGGCACCGGCGCGTTGGGCGAGCTCGCGGGCGTCGCTAAGCGGCGGCAGGTCGAGGTCCACCCTTGCCGCTCCCTCGCGGTTCCTCGGGGCGATGTACGCGTAGTAGCGGGGAAAGGCGTCCAGCCCGGACACGAGGCGGGCGACGAACGCGTCTTCGTCCATAAGCAGCGCCGGGTTCTCGACACGCTGATGGCGTGCGTCGGCGGTATCCGCCGCACCGACCGGGAACCCCGCCGAGCAAAGGCTGCCGAATCCGTGGGTCGGCAGGATCGCTGCGTCATCGGGCAGCTCCTCGGACAGGCGGCGTGCGGACCGATGCTGAAGGTGGCTCAGTCGATCGGTGACCCAGGGGCCGGCCAGGTCGGTGCGCCCTACCGATCCAAGGAGCATCGATCCCCCGGTGAACGCCGCCACCGTTTGCCCGTTGTCCTCGAGCAGATAGGTCATGTGGGTGGCCGTATGCCCCGGCGTATGTCGCGCCACCAGGGACACGTCCCCAAGCTCGATCCGCTCGCCGTCAGCGATCGCGTGACGCGCGTATCCGACCGACTCCCCGGCTGGGATGACCAGCGTGGCGCCGGTGACCCTGCACAGCTCGGGGGCGCCGGAGACGTAGTCGTTGTGGATGTGCGTCTCGACGACGTGGGTCAGCCGCGCGTCCCGATCGGACAGCAGCTCAAGGACACGGTCGATGTCGCGCTGGGGGTCGACGACGACGGCACCGCTCCCGGTCAGGATTGCGTAGCTCCGGTCGCCGAGCTCCGGGGTCTCGATGGTTGCGATCTCCGCGGGCACTCCCGAACGATCCCACATGCACGCGCGATTGGGATGAGTTGACCGTTCTTCGCAGCTTCTGCCAGTGTTGGCCAGGTCCATGCGCCAGCTCACCAGCCTCGATGCGCAGTTCCTGGCGCTCGAGACGCCGCGAATCTACGGTCACGTCACCGGTGTGCTCGTGCTCGACCCCTCGACCGCGCCCGGCGGCACGCTCACGCTCGGCGACCTCCAGCAGCTCATCCTCGACCGCCTTCCACTCATCCCGATCTTCAAGTGGCGCCTGGCCGAGGTGCCCTTCGGGCTCGACTTCGGGTATTGGGTCGACGATCCCGATTTCGACATCGACTTCCACGTTCGTGAGCTCGCGCTCGTCCCACCCGGCTCCCTGGCCCAGCTCGAGGAGCAGGTCGCCCGGATCTTCTCGCGACCCCTCGACCGCAGCCGCCCTCTCTGGGAGATCTACCTGATTCACGGGCTCGAGCACGGCCGCGTAGCGCTCATGACCAAGGTGCACCACGCGGTGATCGACGGGCTCTCTGGCGCGGAGATCCTGGGATCGCTCCTCGACCTCACGCCGGAGGGACGGCCGGCACCGGAGCCCACTCACGACGGACCCGACCGCATGCCCACCCAGCTCGAGATGCTGGTCCGCGGCCTCATGGGCATTCCCCAGTACCCGCTGCGCCTGCTCCGCTCCGTGCCCGCCGCCGTGCCGAACTTCGAGGAGGTCGGGATCTTCAGCATCCTGCCCGGCGCAAGTCTGGTCGGCGCCGCCGGACGGCGCCTCCAGGCAGCGCTCCGGCGGAGTCCGATCGTCAGTGGACGCAAGCTCTCCACTCCCCCACACACGTCGTTCAACGGGAGAATCTCCGCACATCGCCGCATCGTCTTCGGGCAGCTCCCGCTCGATGCCGTCAAAGATGTCAAGAACACGCATGGCGTCACCGTCAATGACGTGGTGGTGTCGATGTGCGCGGGTGCGGTGCGTCGCTGGCTGCTGAAGCACCATGAGCTGGGGAACGAGCCGCTGATCGCGCAGATCCCGGTTTCGGTTCGCAGCCCCGAACAGCAGGGGACCTTCGGCAATCGCATCCTGCTCATGGGCGTCGAGCTGCACACCGAGATCGCCGATCCCGTCGAACGCCTGCGCGCAACCCACGATTCGCTCGCCGAGATGAAGGAGCGTGATGAGGCGTTGCCGGCGTCGCTGCTCCAGGACGCGAACAACTTCATCCCGCCCGCGCTGTTCACGCGAGCCGCGCAGCTCACCTACGCGTGGACGAGCAACCCGCGCCTTCGCCCGACCTGGAACCTCGTCGTTTCCAACGTGCCCGGACCGCAGATCCCCCTGTACTGTGCGGGGGCGCTCCTGGAAGCGATCTACCCGGTCTCGGTGATCATGGATGGGATGGGCCTGAATATCACGGTCATGAGCTACAACGGTCACCTCAACATCGGGATCGTCGCCGACCGCGACGTGATGTCCGACCTGGGCACGATGACCGGCTCGCTTGCCGATGAGCTCGAGGCGCTCGTGGTTCCGCAATTTCCTGAGCGACCCACACACACGCCGGCGCGGCCTCGCCGGCGCCGGGCGCGCACCCCGGCATCGCGTCCGGCCTGACGCGCCGGCGGCCTCGGACG
>JBAQGL010000213.1:0-2377 GCA_049287785.1 Candidatus Dormiibacterota bacterium
GACCGACTCGATCTGGGTGCCGTCGGCGTCCTCGCTGCCAAGGTCGTACTTGAACGTGCTGCCGCCCACACTGAGGGTGCGCAGGTTGCTCCAGCCGCGCGACGTGGCGTGAGCAGCGATGGCGGCGGGGTCCGCCGCTGCGACCACGACGAAGTCGGCGTTCTGCGTGACATGTGGCGCTGCGGCGTTGTACCCATCGATCCACATCGTGCACAGCGGGCAGGGCTCCGTCTGCGCCTTGCCGTACATGAAGTGGTACAGGATGAGCGGCCGGTCGGGAGCACTGAACAGTTGCGAAAGCCGCACGCCGTCGCCGCTTGCAACGTCGATCAACTGATAGTCGTCGACGACGGTGTCGGCCGGCAGCGTACGTCGCAGAGCCGCCACGCGCTCGGCGTGGTCGATCAGATCCAGCTCGGCGACCCGAAGCTCCTCGCGCTGACGTTGATACTCCACGGATTCCTTCAGCCGCGTGAAGTGCATTTTTGTACTCCTGTTCGCTCAAAGCGACCAACGGTGCAGCTTGACGGACGAGGACAGCGCCCGGCGCGTGCCCAGGGCAATATAGACCGCCGCCGCCGCCAGGATGGCCGCCTCGACCCGGCGCCCGGCGGCCTTCCAAGGCAGCCGCAACCCGAGCCCACGCTTGCCACATCGAAGACACCGCGCGGGGAATCTACTTAACGCCCCCGCGAGGCGATCTCAGCGACTAGCATCTCGACCGACACGCTTGCGAATCGGGTTACAGAAGCCGGTCGCAACGGGTCGAACTTGGGGAATTGGCCTTGCTGGCTCGGGAGGACGTAGCGGAGGGGAGCGAGCGCCAATCAGCCGGCGTGGCCGCGCCGCCCGCCGTCTCCCTGGTCGGCCTCACCAAACGTTTCGGCGATCAGGTCGCAATCAGCGGCATCACGCTGGACATTGCGGACGGCGAGTTCTTCTCACTCCTGGGCCCGTCGGGGTCGGGGAAGACGACGACACTTCGCCTCATCGCCGGCTTCGAGCGACCGACGAGTGGCAGCGTCAGGTTGCACGGACGCGACGTCACCACGATTCCCCCATTCGAGCGGGACGTCAATACGGTCTTCCAGGACTACGCCCTGTTCCCCCATATGACGGTTGGCGACAACGTCGGCTACAGCCTGCGGGTTCGCCGCGTGCCTCGCCGCGACCGTGTTGCGAGAGTGGCGGAAACCCTCGAAACGATGCGGCTCGGCGGCTTCGAGAAGCGCAAGCCGTCGGAGCTCAGCGGCGGGCAGCGTCAGCGCGTCGCTCTCGCGCGCGCGCTCATCAACCGTCCTCGGGTGCTGCTGCTCGACGAGCCCCTCGGAGCGCTCGACACGAAGCTTCGTGAGGAGATGCAGGGCGAGCTGAAGGATGTGCAACGCGGTGCGGGGATCACCTTCATTTTCGTCACCCACGATCAGCATGAGGCGCTCGCGCTCAGCGACCGCATTGCCGTGTTCGGTGCAGGCCGCATCGAACAGGTGGGCACGCCGTCGGAGGTGTACGAGCGCCCGGCGACACCGTTCGTTGCGGGGTTCGTGGGTGCATCAAACCTCGTCGATGACGACCTCGCCGCTCGGATCATCGGCGAGCGCCGCCGTTTCATGATCCGTCCGGAGAAGATTCGCATCGTCGGCGTTGCTGAGCCGGTTGCGCACGGCGATTGCACGGTCGTCGGCACGGTCCGGGACGTCGTCTATCTCGGGGCGCAGACGGTGTACGTCGTGGCGGTGTCACCCGATCGCACGCTCAGCGTCGTGACCCAGAACGTCAACGCCACAGCGACGGATGCGCGGGCGCAGAAGGGTCGCGACGTGCGCCTCGTCTGGCAGCGCGATCAGAACATGGAGCTGAGCTCGGCTTCACCAGGTACGCAATTGGAGGCAGGATCATGATCAGTCGCAGATCACGGCTCTGGGTCAGCGCAGCGTGCGCATCCCTGGGAATCGCCGCGTGCGGCTCGGCATCGCCGGGCGGGAGCAGCGGGCCGGCGACGCTCACCAGGATCGGCCCCGGCGAGGGTGCGCTCAACATCATCGTGTGGGCCGGGTACGCCGAAGCGGGACAGGACGACCCGACCGTCGACTGGGTGACCCCATTCCAGCAGCAGACGGGCTGCAAGGTCAACGCCAAGATCGCCAACACGTCCGACGAGATGGTGGCGCTGATGGAAACCGGTCAATACGACGGCGTCTCCGCGTCGGGCAACGCCACGTTGCGACTCATGGCCGGTGGTACCGCCGCACCTATCAACGTCAACCTGCTGACCAACTACGCGGACATCAACCCGAGCCTCAAGGATCAGCCGTACAACACCTACAACGGCGTGCACTACGGCGTGCCGCACGGCTGGGGAGCCAACCTGCTGATG
>JBAQGL010000214.1:0-1579 GCA_049287785.1 Candidatus Dormiibacterota bacterium
GCGAGCCGCGCCGCGGGCGCCCTCGGCGGCGTCAGCGGGGAGCTCGGGCTCGTCGATCTCGCCGACGATCAGGATCTCGTCGGGATCGGAGCTGATGGTGGGGGCAGACTTGTAGAGCCCCTCAGGCAGGCGGCCGGCGAACCAGCCGGAGACTTCGTCGTCGGTGAGCGGGTCGGGAGTGCTGAGTCCTATCATGGATTACATGATTACACAGAGCGCCGGTAACCGTTCTCGGGAATAAGGTTACCTCTCCCCCCGACCCGCCCGATCCCCCCAGACGGCCGCTGCAGGGCGGCCGCCGGGCGGACGCGGAGTCAGCTGCGCAGCAACAGGTGGAAGAAGTCCCGATACCGCTGCAGTGCCTGGCGCAGATCCTCGGTGGAGACGTCGGTCCCCCGCGACCACGCGCCCTCGAGCTGGGCACGCTCCTCCGCAAAGACGCGGGCGAGCTCTCGGATGACCTCGGCTACGAGTGTGTCCGCCTGCTCCACGGCCGTGCGCGGCTCGTCGACGAATGTCGTCTGGATCGCAGTCCAGCGCGCCATGAACTCGGCGTTGTTCGCCAGCAGCGGAGCGCCCTCGCCGCTCGTGCCGTTCGTCGGGCGCGAGGATTGCCCCGGGATCGTCACGTCGTTCGATGTGTCGCCATTGGTCCGCACGGGATCCGCTGTGGTCGCTGCCGCGGGTGGAGCGGAGCTCCCGGCCGGCGGCTCTGCGGTGGTCGCATCCGTGCCGGCGAGCTGCTCGGTCGTCAACGCGGGGCTGGTGACGGATTCGGTCATTGCTGCGTCCTCCCGGTTGCGATCACTGGTTCGGCGGGCGGTGCTGCAGGCGGCGGCGCGACAGGAGTCGCTCCTGGATTCACCGGTTGAGCGCCGGCGCCAAGGAGGTCGTCAAACAAGGCGCGGTACTGCGTCATCGCCGTGCGGAGTGCCTCGGTGTCTGCTGTCCCCTGGCCGCTCGCAACCGCAATCGCATGGGCACTGCGGTAGTTCTCGACAACGGCAGCGTGATCCACGGAGACGTCCTCGGCTCGCTGCTCGAACTCGGCGACGGGATACCCGCGATCAGTCATGACCTGGGAAACCAGCGCGTCAGCCTGGCGGACGCTCTCGACTGGGGCATCGACGAATGCAGCCTGCACACGCTGCCACTGGGCGATGTATTGCTGGCGGGCTTGCTCGGGCAGCGGCACGATGGTCAGCTGCTTGCGGCGGTCCACGCGACCGGCCAGCTCGCGCTCAGCCTGGCGCCGGTCGCCGGTCTGCTGCACGGTCCTGTCGTATTCCGGCCCGAACGTGTTCTGCAGCCCGACTGATCTGCGCCGGGACGCCGCCCCCGCAACGGCGACGATGGCGATCACGACGATGACGGCGATGACGATGTAGGCGACTGTCATTCGCATCTCCTTCTATCCGGAGGGTCATCACGATGGACCCTCAATCTGATAGTCAGGCTATCACATCATACCCCCGCGATATGTGCGGTCACGCCACCGGGGTGAACGCCCCAGCCTTCTCGACGGCGGGACCGGCGGTAGTGGCGGGCGGTACAGAACGGGCGAGGCGCACCATTGGAG
>JBAQGL010000215.1:0-6648 GCA_049287785.1 Candidatus Dormiibacterota bacterium
AGCGGGAGACGGGGCTCGAACCCGCAACTTCAACCTTGGGAAGGTTGCACTCTACCGTTGAGTTACTCCCGCTCGGATCTGATCTCGCTTGGAGTGGTTCCCCTCATTAAGGGAAGTAGTAGATAAAAACCTTGTCGGAGGGTGAAACGCTCGGCGAGGGGGCAATGTTAGACGACGCCACACTGCGATGGGCGAGCTGTGCTCGGCCGGCTATCGCTCGGCGCGAAGGACCGCCATCAACCGATCGTGGGCGTCGTCGGCCCCAAGGGCGTTGTAGTGTTCGCGGATCATCGCCTCCGAACCGTGGCCCATGATTGTTTCCACCACGATGGTGCTTTGCCCGCTCATCAGCAGCCAGCGGCATGCGCTGTGGCGGAAGACGTTCGGGTTGACGGCGGTGCGTATTCCCGCGTCGAGAGCGAGCGCACCAACCATCTGACGCACGCCCGGAACGGTCAGCGGTTCACGCTCCCCGGTGCGCCGGTCACGGCGCAGTCCCACGAAGATGGGATCGTCGTCACCGCCGCGAGCGAGTGCGGTGAGGCGGGCATACATCTCGGGGGTGATCGGCACGTCGCGTTCTTCGGTCTTGCCCCCTATGCGGACGTAGTGACGCCGCCCGGCATGGCGAAGATCGCCCTTTGTCATGGAGACGAGTTCGCCCGGGCGCATACCCGTATCGGCAAGCAACCGAATGATTACCCGGTCTCGCTCAGTGGCAGCGGTGCGCTCCAGGAGCGCGATCTTGTCACGCTCGAGAATGTCGACCTTTCGTCCGGGCACCTTATGCAACTTGACCTTCGGAGCAGTGCCCGAGTGCTCGTCGGCGTACCACTTGAGGAGTTGATTGACGGCCTTGTGGTAGGTCTTGACAGTGCTTTCCGACAGGGGTGCGCCCGACCGCGTGGAGCGGTCGCGGATGTAATCGGCGAAGCGCTCCAGCGTGGGCTGGTCGATGTCGGCGACGCTGCTGATGTGCCCGTCCCGGCACCACGGCAGCAGCACGGCACGCAGGGAATACCCGTACGCGTGCTTGATCGTGCTCGGCCTGACTCCCCGCGACCGGCAAGCGATCAAGTAGTCCTCGATCTCGGTCGCGAGGTCGGAGCGCGCAAGCTTGATCCTGGTCACAGTCATTTCCTCACAAAGGCTTAATTCCGGGCGATCCCAGTCATCCCGGCCAAGGAAGACTCTGTGCCAAGCCACCGCCTGAGGTCGGTCGTGACCGGCTCGTCACGAGTGAGGCGACGGGGCGGGGCATGCTACGGTCGTGATCCGGCTCCGCGCAAAGGCGACGAGGCTGCGACTGGGCATGGTTCTGGTCTGCTCGCTGGTCGTGGTGACCGCCTGCGGCGGCCCGTCGGCCCAGGCAATCCCAACGCCGACAGGCGACGTTGCAATCGACGCCACGCCAAGTCTCGCGGGCACGTCCACGCCATCGCCGTCGTCGATCGCCACGGCCACAGCGCAAGCCACCGCGAGGCCGACTGCGAGACCAACTGGAAAGCCGGTGACACACACCGTGGCAACCAAACCACCCGCGCCGTCGGGACCCAGGACCATCCTCGGTGGATGCCAGGTCTTCCCGAGCAACAACCCGTGGAACCAGAACATCGCGAACGCCCCGGTCAACCCGCTGTCCGCGAACTACATCGCGGCGATCGATGCGACCAAGCAGTTCCTGCATCCGGACTTCGGGTCGAACCCCACCTACGGCATTCCGTACTCAGTCGTTCCCGCGTCACAGAAGTTCGTGCCGATCACCTTCAACGCGTATGGCAGCGAGAGCAATCCCGGGCCGTATCCGGTACCGCTGAACGCACCCGTCGAGTCCGGCAGCGACCATCACGTGCTCGTGCTCGACTCGGGCAACTGCAAGCTCTACGAGATGTACAACGCACGGCAGTCGGGCGCCGGCTGGGTGTGTGCATCGGGCGCCGTCTTCAACCTGAGCAGCAACGCACTTCGTCCCAACGGATGGACGTCAGCCGACGCCGCAGGCTTGCCGATTCTCCCAGGCCTCGCCCTCTACAGCGAGGTGGCGTCGGGCGTCATCAACCATGCACTGCGCTTCACGGTGGATGCGACCCAGAACGGTTTCATCCACCCTGCGACGCACTACGCGAGCAGCAGCAGCAACCCGAACCTGCCGCCGATGGGACTCCGACTGCGCCTCAATGCGTCATTCAGCCTCGCAGGATTCACCGGCGAGTCGCTGGTGATCCTCAGGGCGCTCAAGACCTACGGCATGATCGTCGCCGACAACGGCAGCAGCTGGTACATCAGCGGCTCGACCGATCCACGCTGGGACGACAACAACCTCAACGAGCTGAAGTCCGTCCCCGGCAGTGCATTCCAGGTCGTCGAGACCGGCCCGATCCTGCACTAGCCGGCCGCGCGAGCTACCGTTTCGCGGCCTCGAGCTCGACCACCAAATACTTCTCGCGCCCGTAATCGGCACGGATCAACTTCTTGTCGAGCTTGCCCACACTGGTTTTCGGCAACTCGTCGACAAACGTCCAGCGCTCGGGCAGCCACCAACGAGCCACCATCGGGGCCAGGAAGTCGCGCAGCTCATCCGGTGTGGCCGACGCTCCCGGTTTCAGCACCACCAGCGCAAGCGGACGCTCCGCCCATCGGTCGTCATGCACGCCGACGACGGCCGCCTCCGCAACGGCCGGATGGCCCACAAGCAAGGTCTCGAGCTCCACAGACGAGATCCACTCGCCACCCGACTTGATGACATCCTTGGACCGATCGGTGATCTGCACGTAGTTGCGCGCGTCGATGGTGCCGACATCACCGGTGCGAAGCCACCCGTCGTGGAATTTCTCGGGCGCGTCGGCGTTGTAGTAGGACGCCGTGATCCACGGTCCGCGCACCTCGATCTCGCCCACCGCCTCGCCGTCGTGCGGAATCACAGCACCGCTGTCATCGACAAGCCGCAGCTCGACACCCGGCACGACCCGACCGGTCTTGGACCGGTAATACATCTCGTCCTCGGGTGCGGTACCCCTGGGCGGGCGGGCGATCGCCGCGATGGGGCTCGTCTCGGTCATCCCCCACGCCTGCCAAAGCTCGATGCCGAGCACGTCTCGATACGCCGCGATCAGCGTCGCGGGGACCGCGGACCCACCGCACACCGCCGTCGTGATGCTCGACACATCGCCGCCGTTTGCCTGCACATGATTGAGCAGCGCAGTGAGGATGGTCGGCACACCACCCGTGAATGTCGGGCGCTCCTGCCTGATGAAATCGCAGAGACCCTGCGGCTGCAGAAATCGCCCCGGGAGCAGCAGCGCGCTGCCCACCAACCAGCCCGCGTACGGCGTCCCCCACGCGTTGACGTGGAACATCGGCACGATGATGAGCAGGCGGCCGCGGTCGTCGAGATGGAACGTCGCCCACACCGCAAACGAGTGCAGATACACCGAGCGGTGGCTGTACGCCACACCCTTGGGATCACCGGTCGTCCCGGTCGTGTAGCACATGGAGGCAGCACTGCGTTCGTCAATTTCGGGCCAGTCGAACACCGGCGATTCCGCTGCGAGCAGCGTCTCGTATGCAAGCGGCTCACCAAGCCCGGACACCTCTCCGGAGCCGACCACGATCACCTTCTCGACGCTCGGACACTGGTCGAGCACCGACGCGAGGAGCGGCGCCAGCGAGTCATCGACGATGACCACGCGATCCTCGGCGTGGTTGATGATCTGCGCCAGCTGCGCCGGTGGCAACCGAAGGTTGAGCGTGTGCAGCACCGCCCCCATCGAGGGGATCGCGAAATACGCCTCGATGTGCTCCTGGTGGTTCCAGCACAGGGTCCCGACGCGATCACCGGGGACGATCCCGAGCGTGCGCAGCGCCCCGGCAAGGCGGTTCACCCGCTCCGCCACCTTGGCGTAGCTGGTGTGCCGGGCCTGCTCGCCCTCAAACGTGATGATCTCGCTGTCGGGAAACACCTGCGCACCGTGGCGGAAGAGCTCCCTGATGGTGAGCTGCGCGTCCTGCATGGTCGAGTTCATGGGTTCCACTCTCCTCTGCACGTTCTGACGCTGACCAGGCCGCCAATCGCTCGGGCACCCAGGTCGTCGAGATCGTACTTGGCCTCCGGGCCGATGTGCAGCAACCGTGCCCGCTTGTTGCTTCGCTACCCTCGATACACATGGCAACCACCCACGCGGGCCCGATGACCGGCGCCGAGCGCATGCTCGCCACCGCCCGCCGCCGGCCCGCCGACCGCACCCCCATCTGGTTCATGCGCCAGGCTGGACGATGCCTCGCCGGCTACCGGGCGCTGCGCGAGACGTACGACATCCTCACCATCACCCGCACCCCGGAGCTCTGCGCCCAGGTGACGCTGATGCCGGTCGAGGAGTTCGGCGTCGACGCCGCGGTGATGTACGCCGACATCATGCTGCCGCTGATCGGCATGGGCGTCCCGTTCTCGATCGACCCCGGCATCGGGCCGATCATCCACGAGCCGGTGCGCGACGCCGCCGCCGTGGACGCGCTCCGGATCGTCGATCCCCGCGAGGCCAACCCCGAGCTTTTCGAGGCCATCAAGCTGGTGCGCCGGGAGCTCGACGGCACCACCGCGGTGGTCGGGTTCGCGGGCGGGCCGTTCACCGTCGCGTCGTACATGATCGAGGGCAAGCCGACCAAGGAGTTCTCGCTCACCAAGGCGATGCTCCACGGCGAGCCGGACCTCTGGCGCCGCCTCATGGAGACCCTCACCGAGGTAACCATCACCTACCTGCAGGCGCAGGTGGAGGCCGGCGCGCAGATGATCCAGCTGTTCGATTCGTGGGCGGGAGCACTCTCGATCTCCGCCTACGAGGCGATGGTGAAGCCCTACAGCCGGCGGATCCTCGAGGCGGTGTCCGAGACCGGGGTCCCGACCATCCACTTCGGGACCACCACCTCGCACCTCCTCGAGTCCATGGCGCGGTGCGGCTCGGATGTCATCAGCGTCGACTGGCGGCTGCCGCTCGATGAAGCCTGGCGCCGCATTGGCGAGCGCGGCATCCAGGGCAACCTCGACCCCGGGGTGATGCTTGCGCCGTTCGATGTGGTCGCACGCGAGGCACGCCAGGTCCTCGCCCAGGCAGGTGGGCGGCCGGGGCACATCTTCAACCTCGGCCACGGAGTCCTCCCGGACACGTCGAGCGACCACCTCCGGCGCCTGGCCGAACTGGTCCACACGGAGACCGCCCGCGCCTGACCGCGAGGCGCCGGGGCCAGCCTCTACCCTTGCCGTCATGCCTCAGCTCGGCGTTGTCCTCGCCACCTTCGGCTCGGCGGTCACCGCCGAGGACGTCCCCGCCTATCTCACGTCGGTGCGCGAAGGCCGCGAGGTCCCGGACGACCTGATCGAGGAGTTCCGGCGCCGGTACGACCTGATCGGTCGATCCCCGCTCATCGACATCACCGAGGCACAGTGCGCGGCGCTCCAATCCTTTCTCGACACCGACCGTCCCGCGCATCCAACGCGCGTGGTCGCCGGGATGCTGCACTCAGAGCCGTCGCTGACCGGTGCCCTCGACGCGCTCGCCGCGGACGGGACGCCCCGCATCATCGTGATCGCGCTGGCTCCGCAGTACTCACCCATCATCCTGGCGGGCTACGAGCGGACTGTCGCCGCGTGGCGCGCTGAGCATCCGAAGGTCGACGTCCAGATCGCGGGCGCCTGGCACCTGATGCCGGAATGGATCGACACCCTCGCCGAGCGGGTCCAGGAGGCCCTCGCGAGGCTCGAGCCGCAGGTCCGGAACCGGGTCCCGATCATCTTCACCGCCCACAGTCTCCCCCGCCCGGTCGTGGACCGCGATCCCGGGTACATCATCCAGCTGCACGACACAGCCAAGGCGGTGGCATCCCGGCTCGGTCTCGGCGACGACCGCTGGAGCTTCGCTTACCAGAGCGCCGGCCACACTCCCGAGGAATGGCTGACCCCCGACGTCAAGGATCTCTTCCCCGGCTTCCGCTCGGAGGGGATCACCGAGATCCTGGTCGTCCCCCTGCAATTTCTCGCTGATCACCTCGAGATCCTCTACGACATCGACATCGCAGCCGGTGAGGAGGCGACCGAAGCCGGGATCACGATGCATCGCATCGAGCTCCCGAACACGCAGCCAGCGTTCATCCGAGCCCTCGCGGCGGTGGTCGAGCGCGAACGCGACGCGGTCAGCGGCCGGCGCTAGTCCGGACGGCTCACCCCGATCGGATTGGGGTAATGCATGCCATCGGGGGCCTCGAGGAGCATCGCCAGCGTGCGCAGCAGCCCGAAGAGGCGCTCGCGTTGCGAAGCGTCGATCGACTCCCAGACGCCCGCTGCGAGCCGGTCGGTCATCTCCTCGACGTCGGTATGGAGCGCCCGCCCCTGGTCGGTGAGATCACCGGCGGCATCGACGATCCCGCGGTCGCGGAGTCGCTCCACGCCCTCATCCCACTCCTCCTCGGTCCAGCCGCGGAACCGCCGCATGGTGGCCGCGTCCATCCCGGACCCGGCCGCGATGGCGGTGATGAGCGATTCCAGCCCGTCCAGACCGTGGACGGTGAGCGCCGCCACGTGCCCGTCGAACCGGTGCTCGCGCAAGAGCGTGCACGCATGCCAGAGCCTGAGATGCGGCGGCTCGGGCTCCTCCATGG
>JBAQGL010000216.1:0-5847 GCA_049287785.1 Candidatus Dormiibacterota bacterium
GGTGTCGATGAAGTGGCGAAGGCGCGACGCGCCCGCCTGCTCCGGCGTCGGCGACCATGCGAAGCGCGAGCCGGTGGCACTCATCTCGCGGTGACCATACCGCGCGGTCAGCGGTCGATCGCCGCCATGTCCCAGTGCCGATCTCCGAGCACGCTCTCGATGCTGACGGCAGCCTCGATCCGGGCGACGTCGTCGGCATCGAGCACGATGTCGACCGCCTGGGCGTTCTCCTCGAGCCGGGCGCGGTGCTTGGTCCCGGGGATCGGGACGACATCGGGTCCGCGGCGGAGCAGCCAGGCGAGCGCGAGTTGGGCCGCGGTGACGCCCTTCTGGGAAGCGATGTCGGCGAGTCGAGCGACGATCGTCAGATTGGCGTCCAGGTTGCCCTCGGCGAAGCGGGGGAAGCGGGCGCGGCGCGTGTCGGATTCAGCGAGCGTTTCGGCGCTCACCGCGCCGGTCAGGATCCCGCGGCCCAGTGGGCTGTACGCCACGAAGCCGATGCCCAGCTCGCGCATGGTGGGTAGCACCCCGTCCTCGACGTCACGAGCGAACAGTGAGTACTCCGATTGCACCGCCGAGATGGGATGAACCGCGTGAGCCCGGCGAATCGTGGCCGGCCCCGCTTCGCTCAGGCCGAGAAACCGGACCTTCCCGGCGTCGACGAGCTCGGCCATGGCTCCGACCGTCTCCTCGATCGGCACAGAGCGGTCGACGCGGTGCTGGAAGTACAGGTCGATGACGTCGATGTCGAGGCGCTGCAGGGATCCGTCGCAGGCGCGGTGCACGTAGTCGGGGCGCCCGTTGACGCGCTGCGTGCCATCGTCCAATTGCTCGAACCCGAACTTGGTGGCAACGACGTACTGATCGCGACGTCCGGTGAGCGCCTTTCCCACCAGCAGTTCGTTGGTGAAGGGCCCGTACATGTCGGCCGTGTCGAGCATGGTGATGCCGAGCTCCGCCGCGATGTCGATGGTGGCGATCGCCTCGCGCTCGTCGCGCTCCTCGGCGGTGCCGTAGGCGGTCGACATGCCCATGCACCCGAGTCCGAGCGCTGAGACCTCCAACCCCTGCGTCCCCAAGGCGCGCTGCTCCACGTTCCCGTACCTCCTGATCGACAAGCCCCCGTCAGGAAAGGATGAGCGAAGCGGCTCTCGCTATGCCACGCGGGCGATCGACGGCAACGCAGCGCGTGCGGCGCGTCCGGTGTCGGCCCACCCGTAGATGGTCGCCGCCACACCCACGAGCCCGGCGACCAGAAAGGCGAGCTGGGTGCCGCCCTCCTGCGCGAGCCATCCGGCGAGCAGCCCGCCGAGCGGAGCCGTGCCGAAGAAGACGTAGCCGTAGATCCCCAGCACGCGGCCGCGCATCTGATCGGTGACCGCGAGCTGCAGGGAGGCGTTTGCCTGCGAGGAGTAGAGCGTGAAGGCGATGCCGGTCACCACCAGCGCGATCCCCGCCGCCCACGCGACATGGAGGGGTGCAAGGCCGATCTCCGACGCCGAGAACAGCGCTGCGCCGATGAGCATGGTGTGCCGGCTTGCCCGTCCCAGCGATGCCGAGAAGAGCGCGCCGACGAGCGCACCGAAGCCGAAGAGTGCCGAGAGGATGCCGAAGATCTCAGGCCCGCTGTTGAGCGTCCGCGAGGCGAGCACTGGGAGCAGCACGTTGAAGTTGATGCTGATTGTGGCAATTACCAGCATCATCATCAGCACCGAGCGGATCACCGGCCGCCGCCAGGCGAACTTCAGGCCCTCGAGCGAGCCGCGGAGCAGGTTCTGGTCGGCGTGATCCTTGCGCACCGGGAAGAGATCGTTGACGCGCATCAGCCAGAGTGCCGCGAGGACTGCCAGGTAGCTCAGCGCGTTGATGAGGAAGCAGATCCCCACACCGGCGACAGCGATCAGACCACCCGCGATGGCGGGGCCGACGATTCGCGAGGCGTTGAAGAGACTCGAGTTCAGCGCGATTGCGTTGGGGAGCTCGTCGCGTCCGACCATCTGGATGGTGAAGGCCTGGCGCACGGGGTTGTCGAGGACGGTGATCAAGCCGGTTATCCCCGCGAGCACGTACACCTCCCAGACGGTTGCGTGCCCGGTGAGCGTCAGACCGGCGAGCAGCGCCGCCGTGACCATGAATGCGGCCTGGGTTCCCATCAGCACCTTGCGCTGGTCGATCCGGTCCGCGACCGCGCCGCCGAAGAGCCCGAAGAGCCCGTACGGACCGAACTGGCACACCGCGAGGATCCCGACCGCGAGCGGCGAGTGGGTGTTCTGCACGACGAACCACGCCTGGGCGACGGTCTGCATCCAGGTGCCGCTGATCGACACCACCTGCCCGAAGAAGTAGAGCCGGTAGTTGTAGTGGCGGCGGAGGCTCATGAAGGTGCGCCCGGTGGCGCTGCCGATGCCGAGGCTCATTCGGCCTGGGCCAGGAGCGCCTCGAGCGGCGCGATGGCCGCGGCAACGGCGGCGAGGTCGGCGTCGGCGAGCCGGTTCAGCCGCGCGGTCAGCCAGGCGGTCCGCTTCGACCGGATCACCTTGAGGACGCGCCGGCCCTCGGGTGTGACCTCGAGGTCCACCCTCCGCCGATCGCGCTCGGCCTGCTGGCGGGTGACCAGACCGGAAGCCTCGAGACGGTCGATGTGGCTGCACACCGACGGCATCGCGGTGCCCTCGCGGGCGGCGAGCTCGGCGACCCCGATCCCGGGGTTGCCCTCGATCAGGCCGAGGAGCGAAAGTTGTCCGGGAGACACACCCGAGGTGTGCACCTCGCGGCGCAGGTGACGGTTCAGGTGGAGCAGCACCGGCCGGAGCCGGTTGGCGATATCGACGGGCTTGTTGGTGGCGACTGGCATCAGGTAAATTGATTATATAGCCTAACTAATTTTCTGGCAACCCCGGGAACCCTGCGCCGATCCCGCGCGTCTCCCTCTTCGCACGATGTAACCCGCCTGGAGGATCCCGAGATGCGCAAGTTCCTGTTCGCCGGTATGGGTGTTGCCGCCGCGGTGGTTGTCCAGGCGGCCCAGGTCTTCGCATGTGGCGGCCTGGTCGCCCCCGACGGCGACGTGCGCCTCGCCAAGGCGACGACGTTCGTGGCCTGGTCCGGTGGTGTCGAGCACTACGTCACCAGCTTCGCGTTCACGGGCGCCGTCACCGATGTCGGATGGATCGTCCCGCTGCCTGCGATCCCGACCTCGATCACCGAGGCAGGCGCGTGGACGTTGCAGCGGCTGGAGCGAGAATTCGCGCCACCGTCGTTGTTCTTCGCGCCCCAGGCGCTGGCGGTTGATGCCGCGGCCCCCGCGACCGTCATCGAGCAGGTGCAGGTCGAGGCGCTGGACGTCACCGTGCTCAAGGGAAGCGGTCAGGCGGTCATCGACTGGTGCACCCACAACGGGTTCCTGGTTTCACCGGAGATCGAGAATCACCTCCTCCGCTACGCGTCGTCAACTCCGATCTTCATGGCGGCGAAATACAACACGTCACTGGCCCTCCAGCGCCACCAGCAATCCGGCGACGGCGTGCCCCTGCTGATCACGATGCACACGCCGCGTCTCTGGGTTCCGCTCGAGATCCTCGCCAATGCGGGAGCACCGGTGAACGCCGACCTGTTCCTGCTAACCGACCGCCCCCTCCACACAGCCAACGGCACGGCGGTGACGTCGAAGCTCACCGATGGCGCCACGCTCGACAGCGCACCTGGTTTCGAGGTTGCCGGCGCGGAGCCGATGACCACGAGCCTCCACCAGGATCTCTCGTCGGATCGGAACATGGCGTGGGTGCCCGCGCACGGCTACGTGACCTATCTCACGTTGAACGCGCCCGGCGCAACGGTCACCTATGACCTCGGAGTCGGAAGCGACAACGCCATCCGTCTGATGTCATTCGGATCCACGCCGTTGGCAGCGCGCGTCACCGGTGCCGTTCCCGTGGCGCCCGACCCATTCGATCTGCTCTTCCCAGCGCTGCTGATCGCAGGGACGGCGATCATCGTGCTCCCGCTGTCCATCTGGCAGCTCCGGCCTCGGCGGACATCGGGGTCCGGTGGGAGCGCCTCGTAGGGCGAAACCCCAGGGAGAGATTGGTCAGAGGTTCAGGATCTCGACCGGCTCGATGTCCTCCGCGAGCGTCATGCCGGTGACGGTGGCAAAGAAGAACAACTGCGCCTCCAGTGCTCGAGCGATCGTTGCCACATCACGGAATCCGTGCTGCTCGCCGGGAAAGATGATGGACGCACAGGGAACTCCCGCGCCCTTCAGCGCGGCGAACATCATCTCCGCCTGGTTGGCGGGGACCACCGGGTCGTCGAGGCCCTGGAGGAGCAACACCGCTCCGCGCACCTGGTCGATGAAGTGCACCGGGGAACGGTCATACATGCCGCGTCCCTTGGGCAGCGGCGCGTCGTAGTGCGACTCGAACTTGTGCCCAGGAGTCGCGAACAGTGCTTCCAGGTCGGCGATGCCGTAGAGGCTTGCGCCCGCCTGAAAGAGGTCGTGGAATGTCATGGCGCACAACACCACGTAGCCGCCGGCACTCCCGCCGTGAATGAACAGGCGGTCGGGATCGACCTCGCCGATGTCGACGAGATGCTGCGCCCCCGCCAGGCAATCACCGACATCGACGATGCCCCACTGCTCGTCGAGCCGATCGCGGTACGCGCGACCGTAGTCCGTGCTGCCGCCGTAGTCCACGTCGAGGTACGCGAAGCCGCGACTGGTCCAGAACTGCACCTGCGGATCGAGCGCAAAACCTGTCGAGGACGTCGGGCCGCCGTGGGCGTGCAGCAACAGTGGTGGCCTCCGCCCTGCGTCTGCGGCCACTGCGTCGTTTCGTGGTGCGTAGTACCAGGCGTGCGCCGTCGCGCCCCCATAACCGGGATAGGTCATGTGGCGCGGCCGCGACAGTACCGGCTCGTCGATCGTCAGGTCATCGCTTTCAGACCGCACGACTCGGTGCGCACCGGTGGTGAGGTTCGCGCGCACCACGCTGTCCGGCATGTCCGGTCCGCCCGCCTGGTACAGGATGTCGTCCCCCTCCGCGGCGACGTGATGTGAGAAGGCCGTTTCGGGAACGTTCACACGTTCTGGCTCCCCCGATGCGTCGAGCAGGAGGAGCTCCCAGGCACCGAGGCGACAGGCCCACAGCGCGATGCGCCCTGCACCGCAGAACGCGTAGGTGGAAAGGCCGAACAGCCATTGCGGCGCGCCGCATTCCGCCTCCATCGGCGCAACCGCCTCGACGTGCGCGCCGTCCGACCGGTACAGGTTCCACCAGCCCGTGCGGTCCGATGTGAAATGCGCGACCGACTCTGGAGACCACGATGGCTGGAAGACCGACTCCTTCGGGCCGCCGGCCACCAGGCGCGCGTCCACGGGCATTCCCGTGGCGTCGAGGTCGGCCACCCAGAGCTCGCAGCCATCCCACGGCATGTTGGGGTGGTTCCAGGTCAGCCACAGCAGGCGCGTGCCATCCGGGCTTACCCGCGGGGTCGAGTAGAAGTCGTTGCCCGAGGTGAGCGTGACCGCCTCGCCGCCGGCCAGGGGGATCGCGCGAATGTCGTTCACGACCGACTTGCCGTCATGTTCCTCGACGATGCAGAGGAGGCGGTCGCGAGCGGAATCGACCTCGAAGTCCGCGTAGCGGAGCCCGGCCGCCTTCGGTGTCACCGGAACGGGCGCTCCCGGGATATTCGGCACGAGGCAGTAGACGCGCCCATCGGCCGCATTGGAGAAATACACGGTCCCCGCGTGAGCGCGCATCGCTCCACCGCCATACTCGTGCACCCACGTGCGCGCGGAATGGGGAGCCTCGAGCAGGTCGGAGATGACCCCGTCGTGCTCTCGAA
>JBAQGL010000217.1:0-3373 GCA_049287785.1 Candidatus Dormiibacterota bacterium
CGGCGAAGACAAGCGCGAGCAGCGAGACGGGCCGTCCGCGAGAACCGGCTGCCATCCACGAACCCGCTGCATTGAAGAGCCCGTAGCGGTCGCAGAGGTTGGCGAGAACGAGCACAGCGGCGAGAAAGCCAATCGTCGGCGCGAGACTTTGCGCCTCGGTACCGGCCTGATTCAGCGGCAGCACCCCGGCGACAAGAAGCAGCGCGGCTGCCGGGATGGCCACAGCGGCTTCCGGCAGTCCTCGGGGACGCACGATGGCGCAGCCCAGTGTCGCAATGAGCAGCAGGACTGCCAGCGACTCTGCAAGGGCACTGGGCACGACGCCCGACAGCGTACGGCCCCGGTACGTCGGGGCGAACCGGTCAGGCGGCTTCTATAGTCCCGGTTTGTGCAGAGTGAGGGTAGCTCCGTCCGGGTGGCAATCGTTCAGCAGCCGCCGGTGCTGCTTGACCGCGAAGCGACTCTCGACGCCGCGGTTGTCCATCTCCATGCGGCGTCGCAGGCGGGTGCGCGCCTGGTCGTGTTCCCCGAGACGTTCATTCCGGGATACCCGGCATGGATCTGGCGGTTGCGCCCGGATGCCGACCACAACCTCACCGGGGAGCTCCACCGGCGGCTTATCGACAACAGCGTCGATCTCGCCGCCGACGGCCTGAAGCCGCTGCGCGATGCGGCCGCCGAACTGCACCTCCTCGTGGCATGCGGGGTGCATGAGCGTGAAGGAGCCTTCGGTCGCTCAACCCTCTACAACACCCTGGTCACGATCGGGCCCGACGGCACCATCCTCAACCGGCACCGGAAGCTCGTTCCCACCAATCCTGAACGCATGGTGTGGGGACAGGGCGATGGCCGTGGACTGCGTGTCGTCGACACCGAGATCGGCCGTGTTGGCGGGCTGATCTGCTGGGAGAACTACATGCCGCTCGCGCGATACGCGTTGTATGCGGACGGTGTCGAGGTGTACGTGGCTGCCACGTGGGACGAAGGCGACACGTGGATCGCCACCATGCGGCATATCGCGGCGGAAGGCAGATGTTGGGTGCTGGGCGCGGGATGCGCGTTGCGTGGCTCGGACATCCCACAGTCATTCCCCGGGCGCGAGCAACTCTTTCCCGACGCCGACGAGTGGATCAACCCGGGTGACTCCGTGGTGGTCGCTCCGGGCGGAGGGATCGTCGCCGGCCCGTTGCACGAGGAGTTCGGCTTACTCATGGCCGACATCGAGCCCTCGCGTGCCGCGGCGGCGCGACGAACCCTCGATGTCACCGGCCACTACAGCCGGCCGGATGTGTTTCAGCTCTCCGTGGATCGCACCCCACGCGACCCGGTGACGTACCGCTCCCCGGAGTGATCCGGTGCCCGGAGGCACGCCAAACCTCCGCGGCGTCTTCACGCGGCATTCACACCTCGCCGCGAGAGTGATGCACGTACCGTTCAACCTCCACAAGGAGAATCGACATGTATCGTGCAACACGCACCGCCTGGGGACTGGTGGCAATCGGCGCCGCTACCGCGGTGGGCATCACCACTCGCGACCCGGGCTTCATCATCATCACCTTCATCGGCGCGCTGGTGGTGCCTCGGGTGCTCGGTCTGACGCCGCGCCGTCGCTGGCACCGGGGCTTCGGTCCAAATGCCTTTGGCCCCCGCGGCAAGGGCTGGAGCGGCGATTGTGCCGGGGCCAACCGAAAGGGTTCCGACACCGAGGCATCCGCCCCGGTGACGCAGTCGGTCTGATGATCGACGGGGCGGCGGCCGCTCGCCGCCCCGTGCCACCCCTACGATGAAATCCGTATGACCAAGGTGCTGATCGTCGACGACGAGCCGGCCATCGTGCGCCTGGTTCGCGACTATCTCGAACGGGCCGGGTTCGACGTGTCGACGGCGGCCAACGGCGAGGAGGCGCTCCAGCTCTTCACGCGAGCGCGCCCGGATCTGGTCATCCTCGACCTCACGCTGCCACTCGTCGACGGCCTCGACGTTGCCCGAGCCATGCGCCGCGCCGGCAACGTGCCAATCATCATGCTCACCGCCCGAACCGAGGAGGCGGACCGTGTCGCCGGTCTCGAGCTGGGTGCTGACGACTACGTCACCAAGCCGTTCAGCGCGCGGGAGATCGTCGCTCGGGTCCGTGCCGTGCTGCGCCGGGCGCAGGCTGCGGCCGCGCCGGAAGACGTCATCCGGCTCGGCGACTCGATCGTGCTCGACGTGCCGCGCATGCGCGTCGCGGTCGACGGACAGGACGTGGTCCTCACGGCGACCGAGTTTCAATTGCTCCTGCACATGGCCCGGCAGCCGGGTCGCGTGTTCACCCGTGCCCAGCTGCTCGATGCGGTGCATGGTGTCGCCGTGGAGTCGTATGAACGCGCCATCGACGCGCACGTCAAGAACATTCGACGAAAGATCGAGCGCGATCCGCGGTCCCCGCGCCACCTGCAGACGGTGTTCGGCGTCGGGTACCGGCTTGTGGACGGCGACGCGTGAGCAACGGGCCGCCGTGGAGGCGAGGTGACCGTCGCCGTCCCCCGTGGTGGCCCGAGGGCGAGGCCGGACCGTGGACCGCAGGTCAGAACTGGGGACGCCATGGCCGGCGGATCGCGCGGCGCATCGGCTGCTTCGTGGGTTTCGGCTTTCTCGTGTTCCTCAGCGCCATCTTCGGGGTCGTCTGGCTGCTCCTCAGCGCATTCGGAGTGGTCAGCTCGGCACCGTTCGACACAGCGGTGGCGGTCACCGCGCTCGTCCTCGGGGGCGCCGTCGTCGCTGTGGCGATCCTCGTGCTGCGACGCCTCGCGGCGCCCGTCGGCGCGCTCATCGAGGGCGCCCACCGCATCGAGGCAGGCGACCTCTCCGCACGCGTGCCGGTGCGCGGCCCGTCGGATCTCCGTTCCCTCGCACGCGCGATGAATGAGATGAGCAGCCGGCTCGAGGCCGAGGAGACGCGCCGGCGGTCGGTGCTCGCCGATATCGCCCACGAGCTTCGTACGCCGCTGTCGATCATTCGCGGCCAGGCGGAGGCGATCACCGACGGCATCTACCCGGCCGACGCCGAGCACATGGCTCCGATCGTGAGTGCGACCGAGTCGCTGGAGATGCTCGTCAACGACCTCGGCACCCTGACCCTCGCGGAGAGCGGCGCGCTGCGCCTTCACCGAGAGCCGATCGACGTCGCTGTCTTCGTCAACGAGACGCTGAGCGCATTCGGTGCCGAGGCGAGAGCGGCCGGCGTCCAGCTCACCGAGCGGGTCGATGCCGGTGTCCCACCGATCGATGGGGACCCGGGACGGCTTCGCGGAGTTCTGGGCAACCTCGTCAGCAACGCACTGTCCCACGAGCACGCCGGCGGTACCATCCGCGTTGAGGGCGCCAGCGCCGA
>JBAQGL010000218.1:0-10427 GCA_049287785.1 Candidatus Dormiibacterota bacterium
GCAGCGGACTTTGGATCCGCCATCCGAAGGTTAGAATCCTTCCTCCCCAGCCAATCTCGCTCCTGGTCTTGTGGTTGCTCGTATGCGCATCTGCTCGATTGGCCGGGGGGCCCCGGTGTTTCGATAAGGAGAAGGCAGATCCTTCTCCCTCGACGCCCGGCGGAGCCGGCCGTCTTCACCCTCATCCTCGGCGCGCTGGTGAGCGCGCCGACGGAGTGTGCATAAGCGAACGCCAGCCATTTGTCATGTACGGATCCGGCTGATCCTTGACACGACCTCGGTTGACGCTTGACACCGGTTTCGGCTGACTCTTGCCAAATCGCTCACACGAGGTGGCTGCGCGTGGGTCTCGACCGCAGCGAAACAGTGCTCCGAAACGATCCCGACGAAGTGGCGTTACACCGGCACTAAACCGCGCTGACGCCCGAGCAGCACGACCAAACCGCCGATACCGGGCAGGAGGTACATCCTCAATGGCAACCACACGAGCTGTCCGGTTGCTGATCGCCGCAGTGGTGGCGGTGGGCGTTGTCGCTGTCGCGGGATTGGTTGCGGGCCTGAGGGTGATCGCCGGCACGCCGGCGCCGACCCGCGCGACGACATCCTCAACGACTCCCATCACGGTCAACTCCGTGTCAGCGAGTCCCAACACGGTCACCGTCGTCGGGAGCGGTCAGGTCAACGCTGCGCCTGACGAGGCCCTCCTGTCGCTCGGCGTCTCGGCGACCCGTTCGACACCCCAAGGCGCGCTGAACGCTGCGGCTGCCGAGATGACGCACCTCATTGCGGCGTTGCGCACTCACGGCGTTGCCGCCCAGGACATGCAGACATCGTCAGTGTCGCTTGCGCAGGATACGAACTGCTGTCCGGCTCAAGTCACCGGATATACGGGCTCCAGTTCGATGACGGTGACTATCCATCACCTCACGAACGTCGGGCCGATCGAGGTCGCGGCGGTGGCAGCGGTGGGAAACGATATCCAGCTCAGCGGCGTCTCACTGACCCTGAGCGACGACAACGCACAATTGCGGGTGGCGCGGGTTGCAGCCATGGCGGATGCACGTTCCAGGGCCGGCCAGTGGGCCGCGCAGACGGGCAGAAAGCTCGGGCCTATCCTTTCCGTCTCCGAGGTCGTCGATAACCAGTCGAACAACTCTGGGTGTAACACTGGATGTGGTGGAGCGGGCGGCGGCGTGCCCATCGAGGCGGGGCAGAACACGGTGTCCGTCAACATCACCGTCGAGTTCCAACTCGAGTAACTACCGGCCGGCATCGAACCTCGCGGTCGACGGCAGCCTGCTGTACAACGGCCCCATGCTGACCGAGCGAGCCTGGTCCCTACAACGGAGATAGACGATCACAGCGACCCTGAAGGTGACGCATAAAACAATCGGAGCCGAGGTCCGACGTGGCCCATACGACATCGTGGTTGACGGTCAGCGTGCCGGGTCGGTCGAGATGAACGCCACGGTCGAGATACCAATTGAACCTGGACGCCACACCCTGCAAGTTCGCAGTGGCCGAAACTCCAGCCGAACTCAGACCTTCGACGCCGCCGAGGGCCAGACCGTCGCCTTCCGATGCACCGGAAAGAGCTTTCTGCCGATATTCCTCGCGTCCTTCTTCGTCCCCAGCCTGGCGCTCCAGCTCCGCCGCGAAGCTGATGATCTATCTCTCTAGCGACATCCATGGGTAGCCTATCTCGACATGACTGAAGACGCTGCGACGCTCGGCGTGACGCTGACCAACCTTGACGAGCCACTGTTTGACGCGGCCGGTGCCACCAAACGAGACCTCATCAACTACCTGGACAGCGTGGCCGGCCGGATCATCCCGGAGCTCGAGGACCGGCCCCTCTCGGTGATCCGTGTGCACCGCGGTCAGGAGGCCTTCATGCAGAAGAACCTCCCCTCGTACACGCCTTCCTGGGTGCAGCGGGTGACGATGTGGGCGGAGTCGTCGAAGCGGGATGTGAGCTATGCGGTCTGCAACGACCGGCGGACGCTATTGTGGTTCGCGAACCAGCGCGCCGTCGAGTATCACCCCGCGCTTGTACGCGTCGAGAGTCCCGATCACATGACGCATCTGGTGCTCGACATCGACCCGCCACACGCCGACGCCTTTCGCGACGCGGTGCAAGCCGCGCGCGTCGTGCGGCGCGTGCTCATCGACGAAGGGCTGGACGCGGTCATCAAGACCAGCGGAGCGAAGGGGCTGCACATCTTCGTCCCCATCGACAGCAGCGTGTCCATCGATGCGGCGGCAGCCGCCACCCGCGCTATCGCGGCACGAGCCGAGCAACTGGATCCCGACACGCTCACCACCGCGTTCGTGAAGGATGAGCGTGGAGGCAAGGTTTTCGTCGATTCGACGCGCGTCGGCGGCGCAACGGTTGTCGCCGCGTACAGCCCGCGTGTGCGACCAGGCGCTCCCGTGTCGTTTCCGTTGGACTGGGACGCGCTGGATGATGTTTCGCCCGCTGACTTCACGATCATCACCGCTGTGCGTCAGCTTCGGGATGACGACTGGTGGGCAGCCCGAATGCCGCCGCCACAGCGGCTCAGCGCCGAGCTGCTCGACGAGGGCAGAGCGATCCCGGTCGGTCGCGTCCAGGCCATGCACGAGGGCAAGCGACGGGCACGGGCCAACAGGTAGGGCTCCCCGATCCCGTCACACTGCTGAGCGTGGACGCCACAGACCTGTATCGAGGGCCACTCGAGGATTTCGTGGCGCGGCGTACCGCGCTCGTGCGAGAACTCCGGCGCACGGACCGCGAGGCGGCTGATGCCGTCGGCAAGCTCCGCAAGCCGTCCGCCGGCGTCTGGGCGATCGACCAGGTCGCGGCGGAGGACCCGTCACTGACCGCCGAGCTTCTGGCTGCCGGTGCCGACGCCCGGGAGGCTCAGGGGAACGTCGCGGCGGGGACAGCGAGCCGCGAGGATCTCCGCATTGCCACCGGAAGGCTTCGCGACGCGGTCGAGGCTGCCGCGCTGGCCGCGGTGGGCGTGCTGACCGGCGCCGGCCATGCAGCTTCTGAGGACACGACTCGGAGGATCCGCACCACACTCCAGGCGGCTGCGACCGGCGGCGCTGAAGCCCGTGGCGCGCTCTGGACCGGCACGCTCGATCGTGAACTCGATGTTGCAGGTTTCGGCGTGGTCGGCGAACCCGAGGACGATCCCTCCGAACTCGCTGCAGTCCTCGCACCGCTTCGCCGGCCGAGCGCGGCGCCCGCGCAGCGGCCGGCGCCGGAACGGGCCACAGCCGGCTCGAAAGGTCTCGAGCGGCGACAGGCGGAGCGCGACGAAGCCAAGCTGCGGGCGGCTGCCGAACGAGCCCGAGATGCCGCCGATGCGAAGCGGCGTCAGGCTGACCGACTGTCGGCCGAAGCCCACACCGCCGCCGACGAGGCAACGGTTGCCGAGCGCGATGCGGTTGCCGCAGAAGAGGCAGCACAGGCAGCACGGGCAGCACGCGCAGCGCTCGATCGCTGACCGACGCCGGTCCATCGACGGCGCGTGCGCGGTTCGGTCAGGCCGCGACGGTCAGGACGACGTTGCCGACCTTCTGGTGCAGTTCGACGTACTTCGTCGCCTCAACCACCTGCTCGAGCGGATAGCGGCGATCGATGACAGCCCGATATTTCCCCGCCTCCATGAGGTCCTTCAGAAAGAGCACATCCTGCTTCGTGAACTTGGGGGGAATCTTGAACACGACCTTGCGGTCTCCGATCCGCGAGGTCCACGTGGTAAGCGCGACATTGCGCAGGCCGTCGGTCGGCAGGTAGACGCCGCCGGGCTTGAGCGCACCCTTGCAACCGGCGAAGGACAGCTTGCCGACGGAATCGAAGATGACGTCGTACGTCCTGCCGCTCCTGGTGAAATCCTCCCGGGTGTAGTCGATCACCTCATCGGCGCCGAGGGATCGCACCAGGTCGAAATTCTGTGTGGTGCATATCGCGGTGACAGTGGCTCCGAAGGCCTTGGCCAGTTGCACGCCAGCGGTGCCCATGGACCCCGATGCCCCGTAAACGAGGACCGACTGTCCGGCTCGCACTCTCCCCGGCCTCAGGCAGTTCAGGGTGAGGATGGCCCCGTCACACACGGCGCCCGCCTCGTCGAAGGTGGCGCCATCGGGCATGGGTGCGAGCGGTCCGCTCTGCTGCACGGCGATGAACTCCGCGTGGGCGCCGAATTTCCACGGCTTCATGCCGAAGACGGCGTCCCCGACCTTGAACTCGGTGACATCAGGCCCCGCGTCCTGGACGACGCCGGCGAACTCGCTGCCGAGGATCCGTTGCCTCGGGCGGCGGATTCCGGTCAGGAATCGGGAAAAGAATGGCTCGGCAGCCCGTAGGGCGCAGTCCGATCGATTGACCGTGGTTGCGTGAATCCGGATCAGCACCTCATCGTTCTTCGGAACCGGCTGCTCAACTTCCTCGAGATGCAGCACCTCGGGTGGACCGTACCGATCGTGGACGACGGCTCTCATGGGACTCCTAGTGTGTCCATTTCCCGAGTCCAAGCGTCTTATCGGTATGCGAACTGCCTCAATAGCAGGCGTGATGCCTGACCATGCAGCCCGCTCTGCCGGCTCGAATGATGAACGTCGATTCGTGCTTCTCATCCAACCACATCTCAGCGATGGGTTCGCCTTGGCTCGGGCACTCTCGACGGACCGTGGTTCGGCGCAGGACGCAGTGCAGAACGCGGCATTCCAGGCATGGCGAAGGATGCGCCAGCTTCGCGATGACGGCAGCGCTCGTGCGTGGTTCCTCGCGATCGTCGTCAACGAATGCAGGACTTCATGGCGCAAGCGTAGGGCGCTCCCGTCCGATGCTGAGCCGGACGTCGATGCGATCAGCTGGCCGCAGACGATCGACCAGCGGCTCGACGTGCGGTCCGCCATGCGGCAGTTGAAGCGTGACGACCGTGCGGTTCTCTCGCTGCGTTTTCTCATGGACATGAGCGTCGAGGAGACCGCGGCGACCCTGGGGATATCGGTGTCGGCGGTGAAGGCGCGAACGGCCCGCGCGGCCGCCAGATTTCGAGAGCTGATGCGTCATACCGAGGTGACGGAGTAGATGGAAGACGACGACATCCGGCAATTGCTCCACGAAACCTACGGGGATGGACGCGCGCCGGTCGTGACCCCCGGAGCCCTCGAGCGCCGAACGCGGGGCCCGCGCTCACGCTTGGTCACGTCGCTCCTCGCGGTGGTCGTGGCGCTGGTCGTGGCCGTGCCGGTCGGGGTCGGCGTGCTCCTGCGCGGGGGTGCCGGGATCGGTGGAGGCGGGCGGGCCACGTCGATCCAGGATCTGCACATGTACGACGCCAACAACGGATGGGCGTGGCCCGGAGGCGATGAGATCCTGCATACCACGACCGGAGTCGAACACTGGACGATCGTGCGTGCCCCGATCGCCGGCCGGCTCATCGTCGGGATCGCGTGGGTCAATCCCGAATCGGCGCGAATCCTGACGACGACTCCCGCCGCGTACAACGAGCTCGAAAAGCCGTACACGCTCACGCCGTGGCTGACCGACGACGGTGGGGCGACCTGGACGGAGGGACAGCCGTTCCGGGTGCTGCTCGAGACGGGCGCGGATCCCGGCATTCCACGGGTCTACGCACATCTCGATTTCGTGGATCCGCTCCACGGGTGGCTGTTCGACAGCCAGGGCCTCAGTGTCGGTGCTCCGACATTTGTCTACCGGACCGTGGACGGCGGAGTGCACTGGTCACAGGTGGAGATGTCGCCGGCGACCGGCAAGGCCGCCCCGGGTGAGCTCCCGGTTGGATGCGCCGCCTACGGCATGTCGTTCGTCAATCCGACCACCGGCTGGGTTACCGGTTCGTGCGGCATCGCCACGCTCTTCGACGTGACGCACGACGGCGGCGCCACCTGGGCGCCGCAGCCGTTTCCCTGCATCAACTGCGCGCTCTATCCGCCACAGTTCACCTCACCGCTCGTCGGGTCGCTGTTCGCAACCACGGGAACGAGCGGACTCTTCGTGACCAACGACGGCGGGCGCACCTGGAATGCCAGGTCGTCGCCACCCGGCAACTGGCCGGACTTCGTCGATGCCAATCACGGCTTCACCATGGGACTCACAGGGAATGACAACGCGTCGACCGTCATGTGGACGACTACCGACGGCGGGATGACCTGGGGTCAGGCGCGCAATGGCGCGATTCATGGGAGCGGGCCACTCGAGACTTCGCAGCTGGACTTCATCAGCGCGCGAATCGGGTGGGCGGTCTCCGTTGACATCCGCGCGGGAGGGAACATATTGAGACCAGGACAGACGCCGATCCCAACCCCGCCGCCGGAGTTGTGGCAGACAACTGATGCGGGCTCGACGTGGACACTGATGACGCCGACCATCACCTCAGGGTGACGAGGGCGGCGCGCCCGGAATCGGTCTGAGGTCGGGCGCGATCCACGTCTTGCGTGCCCGCCTGCTGGCGAGCAGGTCGGCCGAGTAGTGGTTGAGCAGCAGGTGCTTGTCGAGCAGTTGCGGGCTCTGCTCGAGAAATCGGGTGAAGCTGGACGGCGGGGAGTGCGCGATGCCGGCCGCAACGACATACACCCAGGCTCGGGTGAGCGTGTCGTGATACAGCCCCGGCCGCCCGTTGTGCTGTGCGAGATTGCGGATGCCGGCGGCGGCCTTCTGGATTGCCTCGTCAGGCCCGAATGCGGTCACATAGAGCCAGGCCATCCGCAGGTGGGCGCGATGCGGGAAGGCGTCCCCTGTGAAATCACCGCGCTCGAATGTCGCAAGGAAGTCCTGGTCCGGCATGACGAGTGCGGGAAGCTCATCGGTTCTCTTGTCAGCGTGGTGTCCGGACACGATGCGAGTATCCACAGTTCCCTCGGATTCGTACTATTCGCTACCGTAGCTTCTTTGGCACCCCCGAGTCAAGACCTCAGGTCGCTTCGCGAACTATTCCGTCACGTAGTATCTTGAACGCGTGGTTGATACGACTCCCTCGCGCAAGGGCCGCCGCACGGCCGCCGTGGATTCGCAACCGCTCCTGGTTGTCGCATTGCAGCGGGCGACCCACGCGGCGGGTGTGAAGCTCGAGGCGCTCCTTGCCGATACCGGTGTGTCACAGGGAGAAGCGCACGTCCTCGCGCTGCTTGCCGACGGCGCTGACCACACGGTCGGCGAGCTCCAGCGCGGCCTTGCTCATCGGCCATCGACGCTGAGCGGACTCCTCGATCGACTCGAAGGTCGTGGACTGATCCGCCGCCGGCTGAACGAAACGGATCGCCGCTCCTTCCTCATCAGCCTCACTCGAAGCGGTCGCGTTGCGGCGCGGACCGTCGTGGAGGCGCTGCGCGCAATCGAGCACGAGGCGCTGACCGGCGTGTCCACGCGTGACCGCGCCGGATTCATCACCGTCGCCCGCGCGCTCGGGACCTGATCCGCCCCGCGTCGACCTCAGGTGAGTCCGAGCGACCGCTCCAGCTCACTGATGGTCTCAGTCAATCGAGCCGGGCGCGACAGCGGGATCATCGAGGCGCCGGTCAATGCCGACACCACCAGGGATGCCTGCGCATCGGGATTCCGTGACCCGACGAGCGCGCCGTCCCTCGCGGCTTTGGCCAGCAAACCGCGCACGGTGGCCTGCCAGATGTCGGTCGTCTGCTGATAGAGCGTCCGGATCGCCGGATCACGTGCCGACCGGAGCGCGAGCTCGCCCATGACCGCGAAGAGCTCGGGCTCCTCCCGGACGAGCCGCCTGATTCCGACGAAGTGGCTGCGGAGCTGATCGGCCGGCGAGCCTGCCGTGGGCATTGCGGTGCGAAAGCGTTCCATCGCGTGCTTGAGCACATCGCCGATCAGGGCTTCCTTGGTCGGGAAGTAGTAGTGGAGGGTCGCAACATTGACGCCGGCCGCGGCCGCGACGTCGCGGGTGCGAAGACCCTCGAATCCCAGGCGGGCGATCAGCTGGTAGGCCGCCGCCACGAGTTCCTGGCGACGGTCGACCGCGGCGGATTCCGGAGCCTTCTGCGGCTTCTTCTTCATGAGCTGGTGACCAGCCTATCACTCAATCAGTTGATTGACACGCGGCGGACGCAGTGCTAGCCTGCCTCAATCAACTGATTGATCGCATAGCTCACCACGGAGGCACGTCATGAACATCGCCATCTTCGGCGCCAACGGTCCCACCGGACGTCTCCTGACCGAGCAGGCGCTCGCAGCCGGCCACACGGTCACGGCGTTTACACGCAATGCGGAGGCATTCCCCCTCCGTCATGAGCACCTGCGCGTCGTCCAGGGAGATGCGCTCGACCTCGCCGCGGTGAACACTGCCGTGGCCGGACAGGATGCCGTCCTCTCGGCGATCGGCACCAGGTACAGCCGCAAGCCGATCACGCTCTACTCGGCCGCCATCGCCAACGTGATCCAGGCGATGCACGACAACGGGGTTCGCCGTCTCGCGTGCGTCAGCTCGAGCGTCACCGATCCGGTGACGCGATCCCGGGACACGGGTGGTGGCGTGGTCTTCGAAAAGGTGATCAAGCCGTTCGTCACCAATGTCATCGGCAAGACGATGTACGCGGATCTCCTCAGGATGGAGCGACTGGTGATCGAGAGCGACCTGGACTGGACGATCGTCCGCCCCTCCGGACTGTTCGAGACGCCCGCGGTGACCGAGTACCGGCTCGCGGAAGATTTTCTGCCCGAGCACTTCACCTCGAGGACTGATCTTGCCGCCTTCCTGCTCGAGCAGGCGACCAGCGATCAGTACGTCCACAGGACCGTGGCGGTCGCGACCGTCGCGGTGAAGCCGAAGATGGTCAGGATGCTGATGAAGGAGGCCTTCGGCATCTCCATCGGCGGTCCCAGGACACAGCCCGCGCGGTGAGGTCGAGCGGTCTACCCGCTCTGGGACTGTGGCTGCCCTGACCGTTCGGGGAGTTGCTGGAGCGACCAGGTGTTGCCGTCGGGATCGCTGAAGGTCACGAACGAACCCCATGGCTGGACGTCGACCTCGCTTGCCGCGACGCCACGGCTGATCAACTGTTCGCGAGCCGCCGCGACGTCGGCGACCACCATTTGGACACCGCGCTGCGAGCCAGGTGGCATGTCGGTGATCCCGGTACCCATGACGATCGAGCACGCGGAGCCAGGCGGGGTGAGCTGCACGAAGCGCAGCGTCTCGCTGACCTGGTAGTCGTGGTCGGCGTTGAAGCCGACCTGGTCGGCGTAGAAGGCCTTCGCGCGGTCGACGTCGGTCACCGGTATGGCGACGAGCTCAATCTTCCAATCCATGCGCGTAGTCTATCGAGACGACATAAGGAGCTTCCATGCACAAGCGGTTGGTGACGCGTTACGCGACAAAGTCCAAAGAGGCGGCGGACGAAAACCAGCGACGGGTCGAGGGCGTGTTCGCCGAGCTCGAGGCCAACAAGCCCGGCAACGTCAGCTACATCGTGCTGCGCCTCGAGGACGGCTCGTTCGTCCACGTCTCATTCCACGATCATGGTGATGACGAGGTGAATCCGATCTCATCGACCGCGGCGTTCGCGCACTTCCAGGACGCGCACGAGGAACGGCGCGAGGGCGGCGTCAACCAGCAAAAGGCAACGCTGGTCGGCTCCTACATCACCAAGATCGAGTAGCTTCGCCGTAGCTGCGGCGTTAGAGCGCGCGCATCCGGTTGTTGCGAGGGTTGTGCTCGACTTCGGCGAGTCCGAGCGCTTCCATCAGCGGCGGCACATACATGCCGAAGCGTCCGCGCAGCCCCTTCTTCATCCCGTACCAACCGCCGACCGGGTTGTCGGCCGAACGTCCCCATGCCTCCACAGTGCCCTCTGACGCGGGCTTCTGTTCATCCGCGCTGCCCAGAGGGACCCAGTCACCGCGCTCTTTGAGCATCTGGTGGAGGTCGTCAAGGCAGCGGAGCTGATACCTGAGCTGGGTGCTCCCGACCGTGCAGACAAGGGCGGGTGGATCGGCGCTCTCGTCCCGGTACATCTCGTAGGTGGACGATCCACTCGGGGTGGTCAGCTGCCAGGGGTCCTCGCGAGTCCCACTTCCATCGGCCATCATCACGCCTCCATCGACCGGGTCGCCGGCCACAGTGTAGAGAGCGTCATGACCAGACGTAGGGTAGCGAGACGCCTGTGGTGGGGATGAGCGGTCAGTCGCGCTGCACTACGCGCAGTTGGTTTCCGTCCGGGTCGCGGAAGGTGAACATGGGCGGCACGTAGTCCCCCATGCGCATCACCTCGGCATCCGCGTCGACGCCGCGAGCAATCAGGGTCGCATGCTCATCATCGGCGTTCTCGGTCGCCAGGCTCACCACGACGCCCGGCGTCCCCACTTCGGGAGCCTCGACGAGCGCGATCGTCGTGGCCGCCCCAACGGGTGCGACCTCGATCCAGCGACCGCCGGCGAACGGCGCATCCAT
>JBAQGL010000219.1:0-10357 GCA_049287785.1 Candidatus Dormiibacterota bacterium
CTTCGCACGGATTCGCGCCAACCAACCGGCGACGGCGATGCTCTACGTACTGATCATCAGCGTGGTGATGGGGGTCGTCCCCGCGCACCTGCTGTTCTTCGTCACTGGAGCGCCGATCTGACCAGGACGTCCTCCGTTTCATGCTCCACCTGCCACCGCCCTCGCAGCTCGAGCAGCCCCTGGTGGCCGTCACCGAGGTCGTTGATGTGAAAGGTCGCCGCGGGGTCGATCCAGTCGTAGACATCGAACCCTCCGACGTCGTGCACGGACACCTGGACGAGGTACCCGCCCGCGAGCAGTGGCAGCGAGTCGATCGTATACCGCACGGAGACCGTGTCGCCGGCCAGCAGCCCCGAGATGGTGACGTTGTCGAGCAACGTGTTTGTACCGGAGAGCAGCAGCCCGTCGGCGCGCCGGATGGCCATACCGCACACGAAATCGCCGACCGTGCGATGCACTCGCAGGTTCATGTCGAGGGTCATCTGGCCGCCGGTATCGAAACGCCTGGTGTTCTGTCCGTTCGCGTCGAGCAGCCCGACGGACTCGAATCCGACCGCAGGCGAACGTCTCGGATCACCCTGGGAGAGCTCGACGGGGATGTCGCGCTCGAGCGCCAGCGCATGGTCCGCGACCATCCGGTGGTAGGTCGCGACGACGTCGGCTGCCGGGCCGTCGGCGACGATCGCGCCCTGGTTGAGCAGGAGCACTCGGTCGCAGTATTCCTCGAGGGAGCCGAGGTCGTGGCTCACCAGCACGATGGTCTTGCCCTCGCGTTTGTACCTGCTGAAGGTGTCGAAGCATTTCTCCTGGAAGCCGGCATCGCCGACCGCCAGGACTTCGTCCATCACGAGCAGGTCGGTCTGCGCAAGGATCGCGACGCTGAACGCCAGCCGCACCTGCATGCCAGAGGAGAAGTTCTTGAGCTTCTGTTCCGCGAACTCCTCCAGCTCGGCGAAGGCGAACACCTCGTCGACCTTGTCCCGCAACTGAGACCGAGTCAGGCCGAGCATCGCGCCGCCGAGGAAGATGTTCTCGCGAGCGGTGAGCTCCGGGTTGAAGCCGACGCCCAGCTCGAGAAACGCGGAGAACTCGCCGTTGACACGCGCATAGCCTGAATCAGCTTTGTAGATGCGGCAGAGGATCTTGAGCAGCGTGCTCTTGCCACATCCATTGGGGCCGGCGATACCAAGGAATTGGCCGGGAGGGATGTCGAAGGAGATGTCTCGGAGGGCGACGAGGTCGCGGTACCGCGATGCGCTGCGCCAGTGCGTCACCCGGTACTTCAGCGTGCTGCTTCTGTCGAGCGGGACGCGGAATCGCTTGCGAAGGTGCGAGACCTCGACGACAGGGGTCACAACGACTCCGCGAACGTCGGCGTCAGGCGGTTGAACACGACTAGGCCCACGATGAAGATGACTGCGGTAAGCAGGATCGGGATGACGACCAGTCCACCGAGGTAGTACGCCATCGTGTGCAGGGAGGGATCAACCAGCGCATACCGAAGGTCCGTGACGATCTGGGCGATGGGGTTCATCCCTGCGACCACTGAGAGTGTATGCAGGATCGCCGCCTTCTCGCCGGCGAGCTTGTCGTGTATGAGGGAGAAGGGAATGACGATCGCTGAGCCGTAGAAGAGCACCAGCGACAGGATCTCCCAGATGTGGCCGAGATCTCGGAAGAAGACGAACAGCGAGGACAGCAGCATCGAGAGGCCGAGGACCAGCACGATCAGCTCCAGGAAAAGAAGCGGCGCGAGCAGGCTTCTCCAGGCGAGATGGAGGTCACCGAGCGCGAACGTGATGACCACCACGAGCAGGGTGTTGATCGCAAACGTCAGCAGGGCGCTGGTGGTCGATGCGAGGACCAGAATCCAGCGCGGAAAGTACGCTTTGCGGATCAGGCCACCATTGCTGGCGATCGCGTTCATCGCCGTGGTCGTCGCCTCTGTGAAGAAGGTCCACGCGACAATGGCGATCAGCAGTTGGACGGGGAAATCGACCGTCGTGGCCCCCGCCTTCAACAAGACGCTGAACACCAGAAACATGATCCCGAAGAGCATCAACGGCTTGATCAGCGACCAGACGTAGCCGAGCGCGGAGCCGGTGTACTTCAGCTTGAAGCTGGTGATCGAGAGCTCCCGGACGAGGTTGACATTCCTCTGGAAGACGCTTTTCGGGCGCTGGATCGCTTCGAGGGTGTCGCTCCCCTGCGCGACGACGGTCATGTCGGAATCTCCAATACGAATCGCACGTGAATGACGTCCAGCTCGAGTTCGAGCATAACCAAGCTGCGGCGAATCGTGGGCACCCCGCATACCATCTGCGTTCGATGCACGCTGACTTGGCCGAGATGATGACGCCCGAGCCTGCCCTGTGACGGCGCCTCGCGACGAGGCCGGCCGGGTGGCCGAAGAGTTGCTGGCGGCACGCCGCCACATCACCGAGCTCGAGGCCGAGCTCCAGGCGCTCAGGGCCGAGCTCGCCGCGGCCACCGGCAGCGCTTCGGCGCGGATCGCTCTTTCCCTGGCGCGCCGGGCGCGGAGGGTGGTGCCTCCCGAGTCGCGCCGCCAGGAGACCCTTCACAAGACGGCGTCCCGGACGCTGACGCTCGTCGACAAGGGCCCATCCGCTCTGGCAGGGCTCATCCGTCGCGACCGCGAGCTGCGCCGGGCGATCGGTGTGGCGGACACCGCGGCGGCTCGTCGACGTCAGTACCGCCGCTGGCTCGCGCTGCACACGCCAGGACCTGAGGAGCTCGCGACCATGCGCCGCATCTCCGAGCGTGATGACGGTGCGCGTGTCATCAGCCTGGTCATGCCGGTGCACAACCCCGAGCGATCGTGGCTCGACGAAGCGATCGCATCGGTGCTCGGGCAGGCGTATCCGCACCTTGAACTGTGCATTGCGGATGACGCGTCCACACAGCCGCACGTGCGCACCGTGCTCGACGCCGCCACCGCCGACCCGCGTGTCCGTGTCGTCTACCGAGACCAGCGCGGCGGCATTGCGGCCGCCTCGAATTCGGCGCTCGCACTTGCGTCGGGGGAGTTCGTCGGGTTCATCGACAACGACGATGTGCTCCGCCCGCACGCGCTGTACTCGATGGCGGCGTACCTGCGCGAACATCCCGACACCGACCTGGTGTATTCCGACGAGGACAAGCTCCTCCCCGACGGCAGCCTCGGGTCTCCGACCTTCAAACCCGACTTCTCACCGGACCGTCTCCTCGCCGAGAACTATGTCAACCACTTCACACTCGTGCGCCGGACGCTCGCGAACCAGGTCGGCGGGTTTCGCGAGGGTTTCGACGGGAGCCAGGATCACGACCTGATGCTTCGGGTCGCTGAGCACGCAGCACACGTCGGGCACGTGCCGGACGTGCTCTATGCCTGGCGCATGGTGCCCGGGTCGACGGCGGTGTCAGCCGGGTTCAAACCGCTCGCCCAGGACGCCGGCCGCCGTGCCGTTGCGGACGCGGTGCAACGACGTGACCTCGAGGCACGGGTTGAACTCGGCCCGAGCCCCGGTCTTTACATTCCACGCTATGCGCTCGTGAGCACGCCGCCGATTGACATCATCGTCGTCGCGCGGACCGACGGCACCGACGCCGGTGATTGTGTCGCCAGCATCGAGCAGCACACGACCTACGCGAACCGACTCGTCACCTCAGTGATCGCCGGCGATCACACGACGGCCGCGATCAACAACGCCGTACGATCGTTGGCGGGCGAGCACATCATCGTGCTCGACGCCTCGACGCGCGTGATCACCGCCGAGTGGATCCACATCATGCTCGAGTTGAGCCAGCGCGCCGACATCGGAGCCGTGGGCCTCAGGCTCCGTTACCCCGACGGGACTGTTGCGCACGAGGGAATCATCTGCGGACGGCTGGGCCTCGCGAGCAGCGTCGATCAGCACCTGCACATCATCAAGGAGATGAGCGCGGTGTCAGGTGCGTGCCTGATGACCAGGCGTGAGGTCTTCGACCAGGCAGACGGTCTCGACCAGCGATACAGCCAGGCCTTCTGGGACGTCGACTACTGCATGCGCGTTCGGGCGCTCGGTCGACGTGTGCTCTGCACACCACTCGCGGAGCTGACGTGGGGTGAGGCAGCGCGCGCCGATGGTGGTGACATCGCCGGGCAGGATGCGCGCACGTTTGCCGAGCAGTGGGGAGGTGTTGACGAAGTCGAGGAACCGTATCTCAACGCCAACGTGCTCTGGCCCACGCCACTGAGCCTTCGCCTCGACTGAGTCTGGATTCCGAGATCTCGCGTCGAACGTCAGTCATTTTGGAGATCCGGGGTTACACTGTGCCGGCAGCGAGGGATCACCAGCATCGGGATGGAGGCGTGGCACGTGAAAGTTGGACGGCTGACGAGTTGGATTTTCTGCGCGAGCATCGTGGCAGCGCTGCCGGTGATCGGATCCACGACCATTGCGGCCGCAAGTCCTACGACTTCCACTACGCACGCTGCCGCTCCGCAGACAAAGCCCTTCCTCGGAATGACGCCGCACTTCCGCGCCGCATCGCCAGTCCACGGTTTCGAGCGACTCAAGACCGAGCCCGTACGGCTTCACGCAATGGGAAAGATCGGGGCCTCCAGCGGAGCAACCACGTCCGCCCGATCGAGCGCGCCGCTCGTATCGACGCAAACGGACACTCTCGTAGCACCGTTCTCCGGGGCATCACAGGAGCAGGACATCGCGGCGCACGGGAGCGATCAGGACGTTGCGCCCCCTGATACCGACGTTGGCGTCGGGCCGAGCTACGTCGTTGCGACGGTCAACTCGACGATCAATGTCTACACCCGCGCGGGCGCTCTTGCCGGCACCGACGATCTCAACGCGTTTCTGTCCATCGGCGGCGTTCTCAGCAGCACCGATCCGCGCATTGTTTATGACGCAGCTTCGGCGCGCTGGTGGCTCACGGATACGGAGGAGCAGACGTTCAGCTGCAGTAGCTCGCCCGCCCCCGTGCTGATCGCTGTGTCGGCATCGTCGAACCCGCTGCCCTTCAGCAGTTGGATCGTGTACACGCTGCCGTTTGACCCCCATGTCAATGCCTTCCTCGGCGACCAGCCAGGTCTCGGGATCTCGACCAACGTTGCCGCAGTCACATGGAATGACTACGATTGCAACGGCAACTTCCTCGGCGCCGAGGTCGACATTCTTCAAAAGTCGGACTTGGAGCACAACACTGGAACGAGTGGCGACGCTCCCTTTTTCGGCAGCGGCCTTTTCGCTCCGCAGCCAGTCCAGTCGTTCGGTACTACGACGACTCAGTACGTGGTTACCAATCTCTCCGACTGCGCCTTTTTCTGTACGACAACTCCATCCATTGAGGTAGACGCATTCAAGGGGACGCCGGAAGGTAAGGACGTCACGGTGGTCTCGTCAAACCCCGACATGTCGCCGACGGCGGTCGATCCCGTGTACTTCAACACGCCACCGGCCCAACAACAAGGCACGAGCACGACGATCCAGACAGACGACGACCGATTCCTCAACGCCGTGTGGGAGAACGGGCACATCTGGACCGCGGATAACACGGACTGCATACCCACGAGCGATACCGTCGCTCGATCTTGCCTGAATTACGTCGACGTCACCGCAAGCAGTACAGGCGTTGTCAATCTCACGATCAATCAGATCAACAACGTCGGCGTAAACGGCAGTTACCTGTACTACCCGGCGGTAAGCCTCGACTCGGCCGGAAACGTGATCACCGTCTTCGATGAGTCGTCAAGCTCGATGTTCCCGACAATAGTCAGCTCCTCAATTCCGTCGGGCGGATCGGCCCTCAGCGCCTTTCAGACCGTTCATACGAGTTCTGGGTTCTATAACCCCGACTTTGCCTGCGCGAGCATCAACTCCACGAACGCCTGCCGGTGGGGTGACTATTCAGGCGCGGCACAGGACCCATCGAACCCGAAGGACGTATGGGTCGTCTCTGAGGCCGAGGATGGACAGACCTCAGCCTCGTGTTCGCCCGCGAGTCAGTGTTGGGGAAGCGACATCACCGACCTCACCCTCGCGCCTCCAATTATCACCGCGCTGAATCCGTCATTGGGACCGCTCACCGGCGGACAGACGGTGACGGTGACCGGACTCGACTTCGGAACTGATACGACAGCCACGCTTGGTGGAACCTTGCTCACCAACTTCCACGTCGTCGGCCCGACGGTCTTCACCTTCGTGACCCCCGCTGGTTCCGCAGGCATCGATCAGGTTCAGCTCACCGATTCGTTGGGGATGACGCTGACCCTGCCGTACACCTACATCGGCCTGGCCAACTACACGCCGCTCAGCCCATACCGGATCCTCGACACGCGGAACACCGGATCCGGGGGACCGCTCGGCCCTGGTGCGATCAGGGCCCTCCAGGTGACTGGATCGGCCTCGACACAAATACCTCCGGGCGCCACTGCTGCGGTGCTCAACGTCACCGAGGTGTACGGATCGGCCTCGAGCCTGCTCACAGTGTTCCCGTATGGCACGAGTAAGCCGAACGCCTCGAATCTCAACTTCGCGGCGCACACCGTGATCGCGAACCTGGTAACGGTCACCCTGGGCGCGCATCTCGGCCAGGGGTGGATCGACATCTACAACGCGCTCGGCACCGTCAACGTGGTCGTCGACGTCGAAGGGTATTTCGGGACCCCGTCCCCATCGAACAGTCCCGCTGGACTGTTTCATCCGATGCCCCCGACGCGCGTCTGCGACACCCGAGCCCAATCGCCGACCCCGTACTGCCGCAGCCATGGGGCGTTGGGACAGGCCGCCTCGATGATGATCAACTTTGCGACAACCGGTGGCGTCCCGAGTGATGGCACTGCAGCGGCGGTGGTGGTCAACCTGACCGCCGTGGCGGGCACCTCCTACACCGCGCTCAGCCTGTTCCCACCGGTGAACGGCCACTGCCCGTATGGCGTCGGTACCAGCACGCCTCCGTTCTCGACGGTCAACCTGAACGCGGGGGCTGTGCAGGCAAACCGGGCGATGGTGTCCCTCGGGCCCGGAACGCCAGGCAGCCCGAACGACGCGATCTGTGTGTACAACGGACTGGGCACCATCAATGTGGTCATCGACGTCAACGGTTGGTACGGAAGCTTGAGTGCGACCGCCCCGGGCTACCAGTTCCAGGCGCTCCCTCCGACCCGGATCTGCGACACCCGGCTGTCAACGACCTCCTGCCTCCCGCTTGGGCCGATCGGCTCCAACCAGAACCACAAGATCCCGGTCGCCGGCGACCAGGACATCCCCGCATTCGGCGGAGTCCCCACGGTGGTGGCGGTCATCGCCAACCTGACCGCGATTGCACCGACGGCCAAAACCGTGCTGATCCTGTATCCCGCGAATCTGCCACCGCCGAACGCGTCGGACGTCAATGTCGAAGCGGGGGAAGTGCTGCCCAACCTCGTGGTGGTCCAGCTCGACACAACGGCCCCCCCGTATAACGGCGAGGTCGCGCTCTACAACGGTGCCGGCAGCGTCAACGCCGTTATCGACATCGAGGGCTGGTTCCAGTAGCCCAAACGTCACTTGTCACGACCGCGGCCGGTCCGCCGATCACCCGTGCTCCACGCGTGATCGGCTCCGACCGGGTCGCGGGCCCGTCCGTCTTGTATAACTGTGCCCGCACCGTCAACGCGATTATCGATTTCGAGGGCTGGTCTCAGTAGCTGTGGCATGGATGAACGTGCTCCCCGAGATGGAAGGGGTGCTCAATGCAATGGCCTCGCGGCCACTCGCCGAGCGCCTCGGCGCGATCGATGGCGTGATGGTCAAGACGTTCAAGAAGTGGACGGATCAGCGCGGCTACTTCATCGAGCAGCTGAAGCGCGGCGATCTTGACGATCAGGGGCGGCCCTTCCTGCCCGATCACCCATTCGCCCAGATGTCCCGCAGCCTTGCCTACGCGCGTGGCGGTAATCCGCCCGAGCTGATCAAGGCGTTCCACTGGCACAAGCTTCAATGGGACTACTGGGACATCGTTCAGGGTGACGCGCGCGTTGTGCTCGTGGACCTGCGCCACGATTCGCCGACGGTGGGTCGCGTGCAATCCGTGATGCTCGGCGAGAACGCGCCTCGCATGGTCGCGATCCCGCCGTTGGTGGCGCATGGATATCAGTGCCTGTCCCGGCGTGACGTGATCCTCAACTACTACGTCACCGAGCCATACAATACCGGCGATCCCGACGAAGGACGGATCGCCTGGAACGATCCTCGTATCGGATTCGACTGGACGATCGAGAACATCTGACGTGCGGCTTCTCGTGACCGGCGGGGCCGGCTTCATCGGTAGCGAATTCGTCCGCATGACGCTCCGCGACCACCCCGGCGACAGTGTGATCGTGCTCGACAAGCTCACCTACGCCGGCAATGAGCGCAACCTCGACAGCGTCCGGACGAGCCCGCGATTCCGTTTCGTGCGTGGCGATATCTGCGACGCGTCGGTGGTCCGCGGCCTCGCCGCCGACGTCGACGTCATCGTCAACTTCGCCGCGGAGTCGCATGTCGATCGGTCGCTCGAGGCGCCGGGGCAGTTCATCCTGACCGACGTCTACGGCACCTTCGTGCTCATGGACGCCGCGCGCGAGCACGGGCACGAGCGATTCCTCCAGGTGAGCACCGACGAGGTCTACGGGGAGATCAACAGCGGGCTGAGCGTCGAGGGCGATCCGCTCCAGCCGCGCAGCCCGTACAGCGCCAGCAAGGCGGGCGGTGAGCTCCAGATCCAGGCCTACCGCACGTCATACGCCTTCCCGGCGATCGTCACGCGCGGCTCGAACACCTACGGCCCCTATCAGTACCCCGAGAAGATCATCCCGCTCTTCATCACCAACGCGATCGACGATCGGCCCCTGCCGATCTACGGTGATGGCGGTGCGGTTCGCGACTACCTTTACGTCGAGGACCACGCTCGTGGCATCGATTACGCGCTCCGCGAAGGCGACCCCGGCATGGACTACAACATCGGCGCCGGCGGTGAGACCGACGGCATCACCGTTGCCGACACCGTGTTGCGTCTGCTCGGCAAGCCGAGCTCTCTGAAGCAATTCGTTCGTGACCGGCTCGGCCATGATCGTCGCTATGCGCTCGACTCCACCCGCCTTTCGGGCCTGGGATGGCACCCGACCGTCTCGTTCGAAGCGGGCATGGAGCGCACCGTCGCTTGGTTCGTCGAGCACGAGGAGGGGTGGCGGCCACTCAAATCCGGTGAGTTCTGGGAGTTCTACCAGCGGAATTACAAGCCGGCCTAGGCTGTCCGGTGAGCCTGTGACCAAGTACCTGAAGACACAGGCGCGATGGCCTCGTATCGGTGTGGTGCTGGTGGTGACACTGATCGCCTGCGCTGCGGTGATCTCGCGACGACAGGATGCTTTCACCAACGCTCAGTTCTGGGCGGAGGATGGATCGAAGTGGTTCGTGGATGCGTACCGCAACGGTCCGCTCGGCGCGCTTGACCTCTCGTTCATGGGGTATTTCCAGACGGTGTCGCGACTGGGACCGGTCGCAGCCGCACCGTTCGGCGTCGTCTATGCGCCGCTGATCTACAACATCGTCGGTCTCATCGTTCAAATCGCTCCGGTGCCGTATTTCCTGAGCTCCCGGTTCGACTCGGTGGTGCCGTCTTTCACGGCTCGTCTCGCGGTGTGCGCCGTCTACATCCTCATGCCCTCCACCGAGCTGAATGTGGACGTGACGACAGCGCCATTTCACCTGGTTGTGCTCGCGTTCCTTGTGATCGTTGCGGCGGAACCGAAGCACTGGTATTCGAAGACGTTCGACATCGTGATCGTGGCGCTGTGCGGACTCTCGGGACCCTTCGCGTACCTTCTCGCGCCGATCGCGCTGCTCTGGTTGATCGTGCGCCGGCGCCGATTCACCGCGGTCCTCTTAGCGGTGCTCGTGGCGACGATTCCGATCCAACTCTCCGCCGTGCTGACATCGCCACGATTCCACGAAACGCTCGGAGCGAGCCTCCACAACCTGGTTTTGATCGGCGCGGATCGCGTCATCCTGGCGGGGTTCTTCGCCGAGGAAGGTGGGACTCACGTGGTGCTCGCGGGTTCGCCACACGGCACATTGCTCAGCGGACTCCTCTGCGTGCTCGCGATACCTCTCATCGTTTTCGCGGCGATGCGCGCCCCATACGAGCTGAGAATGTTCGGCCTGCTCGCGATCGGCGTCATGATCAGCGGACTGGCCGCGCCGCTCATATCGAGCACTGGAAACGCCTGGGGCATCATGGCCGTGACTTCGGCCGGCGAGCGGTATTTCATTCTGGCGCAGATCGCCGTCGTCGTGACCTTCCTCTGGGCTGCCTCACGTCTGTCGCGCCAGTGGATGAA
>JBAQGL010000220.1:0-7286 GCA_049287785.1 Candidatus Dormiibacterota bacterium
GGAGGTCACGCGGCTGCGCCGCTACCTGTCGGAGCGGGGCAAGATCCTGCCCCGGCGCATGACCGGAACGTGTGCCCGGCATCAGCGCTCGCTGACGGTCGCCCTGAAACGGGCGCGGCACATCGCGCTGTTGCCGTTCGCGGAGATCCGCTAGCGCTAGCGGCCGCGTGCCGCGCATAGGGCGGCCACACGCGCCAGGTTTGCGGCGCGCTGTGCGGGCGTTCCCCACTGTGCCCACACGGCAGGGCAACTCGCTCCGGCTGGGCCGTTGTAGAAGACGTAGATCTCCCATCCCATCGCTGGCGGAGCGTCAACCGTCAGCGACACCGGTTGTCCAGGCACCTGGGCCGCCGGAGTGAAGGAGTCGGTAAGCCCGATGCAGGTTGGCGTCGCGACATGGGTGAAGCTGGATGACCCGATGGTGAGCTTGCCGGCTCCAGAGCAGACCACAGCGATCGACCAAGCATGGGTGGATGTGAAGGCGGGCAATGTTGAGGAGCCCGTGCCGAATTCCGCGGGCGCTATCTGGACGTCACCTGACGATTCCAATAGGAGCGCGCTCGGTCCCTCGGTGATGACAATCTCCCAACTGACCGACGGGTCAGCCTTGACTTGCGGGCTCATCGGGCCACTGCCGCCGCTGCCGGGGGGACCGGATCCGAATCCACCAACACCCGATCCTGTGGGGCTTGAGCACCCGAACTGCTTGTCATCGCCGAAGGTAAACATGTTGCCAACGACCTCCAGCGTGTCGGCGGAACTGCCGGAGTTGCACGCGGCGCGGACGTCGAGCCACTCGCCCGGCCCGACGGTGAAGGTCGGCAGCGTGATCGAGCCGGTTCCGTAAGTCACCGGTACCAGTACTCGCTGATCCGGCTCGACTGTGAGCACCGGCAGCGGAGGTCTGCTCTGTGCGATGTAGACCTCCCAGGCCATCGACGCGTCGGCCGTGACCTGGAACGTCAGCGGCTTGTTGTCGTAGATTTTCGGGCTCCCCACCGTCATCGTGGTGACGTCGAATGAGCTGGAACATTGGAGCAGGTCGTTGCCGACCACGTGGTTGGTGGACGCGATCTTGAACGGACCCCGGCCGATGCAGTCGAATTGAACGTACAGCGTCCCCTGAGGAACGAACGTCTCGAGTTGCAGCGATCCATGACCAGTGGTGACGGGGATCACGACATGCGCTGATGCTGGGACACCGGCATCGCCGAGCACGGGCATCTTCTTGAGCTCTGACGTCAGCGGCGACGATGCGGAAGCAGAAGGAGGCGCGGAGGTCGCCGCCGGGCCAGGAGCCTTATCGTGACTTCTCAGTTCAAGCGCGAACACGGTCACGCTGGCAGCGACGAGAGCCGCTGCACCAACACCGGCGAACAGGTTCAGCATCCTGCGAGGACGATCCTGTACCGCAACGTCGAAATCGGTCAGGTCCGACGGTGGTGCGGATGCCTCGATGTGCTCGAAGAAGGCGCGCAGCTTCGTGTCCAATCCGGGATCGACGTCAACCATCCCCGAGCTCCTTTCGCAATGTGACGAGACCTCGAGCGAGGTGCGCTCGCACGGTTCCGGGCCGGCAGCCCATGAAGACGGCGCACTCCTCGACCGAGTAACCGTGCCGATAGTTCAACGTGATCGCGGCGCGCTGCCGCAGCGACAGGCGCCGGTACGCCCGATCGACATCGAGGTGGTCCGCGGCAGATCCCGGGTCGCCGGGTGAGACCGCCTCCCCGATGAGCTCAAATGGCGGCCACCCTCGTGAGCGCAGGTGGCGGCGCCGGCTGATGCAGTGATTGATGCAGACGCGCGTGAGCCACGCGGCCGGATGCTCCATCCGTGCCACCGACTCCCAGGACCGCCAGGTCTTGAGCAGCGTCTCCTGAACCGCATCCTCAGCCTCGCCCTCGTCTCGGAGGATCGATAGCGCGAGCGAGTAGAGCCGCCTGGCGTCCGCTACGGCAACCGCCTCGAACGTCCATTGGGGCGACGCCTCGCCCGCCGATATGACGTTCGCCGCTGCAATCACATTGTTCCCAACGCGTCTGGTGGCGGTTTTGCTGACACGCCGCACCTATACTGGGCCTCAGGCGCATGCGCCATCACCGGGCTCGTCCTCTCCACGTCCTTGCCCTTGCCCCGGTCGCCGCGATCGTCGCGGGTGTCCTCGGCCTGACGCCCCATGCCCTGGCTGCGGCATCGAAGGCACCGGCGCCGATCGTCGTCACGGTCGATCCTGGGGACGGTGGCCAGCCGACCACGGCACATCCGAATACCCCCTTTGACCCCGGAGCCATCGGGACCAACGGTCTGCTCGAGAAGGACGTCGACCTCGACGTGGGCAGGCGGCTCGCGGCACTGCTGCGCGCCGACCTCGTCGACGTGGTCATGACCCGAAGCACCGATGCCTACGTGTCAGCGGCGACTCGCCAGAAGATCTCGACAAGGCATCACGCGGCACTCGTGGTCAGCATCCATGCCGCCACGTCGACCAACCCGGCCACTGATGCGTCGCTGGTGCTGTACCCAAGCCAGAGGAGCGCCGCTTTCGCCCAGACGCTGAGTGATGCGGTCTCCGCTCAGATCAGCATCGACGGTGTACCTGGCGGAGGCATAGTGCTCGGCGATTCGGCCTGGGTTCACAGCCCAGCACCGGTCGGGACCGTCGAGATCGGATATCTCAGCAATCGGAATGACGCCGCGCTGATGGCCACGGCGTCGTTCCGTCAGGACGTGGCGATCGGTGCGCGCGATGGCGTCGAGGCATACCTGCCGGCGATCATCGCGAGGCGCGATGCCATTCGTGCGTGGCGAAGCGGCCACTCGGGGTCGCTGGCCGCCGGGTCACTCGCCCCCGCCTCGGCAGCGCTGCCGGCGACCAACGGGTTCCAGTTCGGACCGGTGATTGCCTGGCTCGCCGCCATCAGCGTCGTCGGCCTCGTGCTGCTCTTCCGCAACGCGGTGGCGCGCGTGCTCGTGGTGTTGATCGCGCTCGTGATACGTCTCGCCGGCGGGGTCATGTGGTTGCGACGCGCGGCGATCCGGCGCCGGCGCCGCCGCCGGCGTGTGAGAACGAACGTACGACCTGAACAGCCGTATCAACGAAGCGGCTCGGTGTACGACGATATTCCCCTGTGAGCACCGACGACATCCGCATGTCGAACACCGACACGGTCCGTGCGTCGATGGACGCATATCACCGGCAGGACATCGAGACGGCCGGCTAGTCGAGACGCAGGTGTTCTTCGGCGGTCGCGTCTAGCCGACTCAGCGCCTGGCCTGCGGAGGGCGGTCCCGAACCCAGCCTTCGGTAGACTTCGGCGCATGGGTGAACCACAGCTCCGCGTTCCCGGTCCGACCCCGCTCCCCGCTCGCGTGGTCCGCTCCGCGAGCCGTCCCATGATCAACCACCGCGGCCCGGAGTTCGCCGCGGTGATGGATGAGGTCATCAGTGGGCTGCGCTGGGCGCTGCGCACCGATAACGAGATCCTCCTGTACCCGTGCAGCGGCACCGGTGGCCTCGAGGCCGCCGCGGTGAACCTCCTCAGCCCCGGCGAACAGGCGCTGTTCTGCGTCATGGGATCGTTTGGCGAGCGCTGGGCGAAGATCGGTGACACCTACGGCGCCGACGTGGTGCGTCTCACGGTGCCCCTCGGCGAACCGATCGACCCCGAGGACGTCGAGCGCACGCTCGCCGAGCACCCCGAGATCACCACGGTGTTCGTGACCCACAACGAGACGTCGACCGGCGTGACCAACGACCTGGCGGCGATCGCCGGTGTCGTCAAGAGCCGCGGCAAGATGCTTGCGGTCGACAGCGTGAGCGGCGCCGGGTGCCTTCCACTCGAGACCGATGCTCTTGGCATCGATGTCCTGGTCACCGGCTCGCAGAAGGGCTGGATGGCTCCTCCCGGCATCGCCATGGTCGCGGTCAGCGCCGCGGCATTCGAGCGCGCGGAGACGGCCACAAGTCCGCGCTTCTACCTCGATTTCGGACGCGAGAAGAAGTCGCAGGACAAGAAGCAGACGGCCACCACGCCCGCCATCTCGGTGATGTTCGCGCTCCAGGAAGGCCTCGCGATGTTGCGCGAAGAGGGCATCGACAACGTCTGGGCCCGCCACGCCCGGGTCGGCAGGATGATCCGCGCCGGTGTCGAGGCTATGGGCATGAAGTTGCTTGCTGCCCAGGGCCATCGCAGCGACACGGTCACCGCGGTGCACAGCCCCGCCGACACGCCCGAGGCGCTGAAGCATCTGCTCACGACCTTGCGGACCGAGCACAGCCTCGTGCTGGCCGGGGGGCAGGAGTCGTTGCAGGGCAAGATCTTCCGGATCGGTCACCTCGGCTTCATCGATGATGCCGACGCGTACACGATCCTCGCGCTGCTCGAAGCGGGACTGATCGACACCGGGCTCCGGACGCGCGGAGGCCTTGCCACCGCCGCTGCGCAGGCGGAGGCACGCGGGACGGTCGCGCCGGCGGAGCCCGTCTCAGTCGGGTGAGCATCGCCGCGGCGCCACCCACCGCGACCGGCACCGTGACCAGGATCCTCGTCGCCGACCCGATCGCCGAGGATGGCGTCGCACGCCTGCGCGCCGCCGGCGAAGTTGACGTGATGACGGGGCTCGACCCGAGCGCGCTGCGCGAGCGCATCGGCGATTACGACGCGCTGGTGGTTCGCAGCGAGACCAAGGTCACCGCCGAGGTGTTCGCCGCGGCACCCAGGCTCCGCGTGGTCGGACGCGCCGGTGTCGGCGTCGACAACATCGATATCGAGGCGGCGACACGGCACGGCGTGCTGGTCCTCAATGCGCCCACCGGCAACACCATCGCCGCGACCGAGCACGTCATCGCCATGATGCTGGCGCTGGCGCGCAACCTTCCCGCGGCCGACCGCTCGCTGCACGCAGGCCTCTGGGAGCGTTCGAAGTTCATGGGCATCGAGCTTCGCGAGAAGACACTCGGGGTGTTGGGGCTCGGCAAAATCGGTTCCGAGGTGGCACGCATCGCCCGTGAGGGCCTGCGCATGCGCGTGCTCGCGCACGACCCGCTGGTAACGGCCGAGCGCGCACTCCAGATCGGCGTGGAGCTCTGCGACTTCGAGACATTGCTGACCGAAACGGACTTTCTCACCGTCCACGTTCCGCTCACCGACGCCACCCGTGGGGTGATCGGCGCGGCCGAGCTCAAGCGCATGCGCAAGGGCGCCCGGCTCATCAACGTCGCCCGCGGCGGGATCATCGACGAGCAGGCCCTCGCCGATGCGATCCGCGACGGGCACATCGCCGGCGCGGCCATCGACGTGTTCACCAAGGAGCCACCGGACCCGGCGAATCCCCTCCTCCAGACCGACAAGGTGGTGGTGACACCGCACCTCGGTGCCAGCACGCGCGAGGCGCAGGTCAACGTCGCCTTCGACGTTGCCGATCAGATCGTCGAGTACCTGGCCGGCGGAACACCGCGCTACGCCGTCAACGCGCCCACGGTGTTGCCCGAGGAGCTGGCGCGGTTGCAGCCGTATCTCGTTCTGGCAGAGAAGATCGGGTCGCTCGCGGCTCAGCTCGACGGACGGAAGCTCCGCCACATCGTCTGCAGCTACTCGGGAGAGCTTGCCGGCATCGACACGTCGATCATCACCGCGCACGTCCTGCGCGGGCTCTTTGCGCATTTCACCGAGACGCGAGTCAACCCGGTCAACGCGAAGGTCGTCGCCACGTCGATGGGCGTGCACGTTGATGAGCGCCACACCACCCGCAGCGTCGACCCGGAGGGCTCGCTGCTCGTCGAGGTCGTGGGCGAGCAAACCCTCAGCATCGCCGGCACGCAGTTCGACGACGGCCCGCGGATCACGCGCATCAACGACTTTCGCGTTGACATGCAGCCCGCGGGCACCTTCCTGGTGGTGACCCATCAGGACCGGCCCGGGGTGATCGCTGCGATCTCGACGCTGTTGGCGCGCAACGACATCAACATCGCGGGCATCGAGCTGGGGCGGGACCGCCCCCGCGGCCACGCGGTGATGCTGATGGAGATCGACGATCCTGTCGGCCCCGAGCTGCTCGAGGAAGTTCGCGAGACCGCCATGCTCGATCAGCTCCGCCAGGTCCGGCTCTGAAGGTCTGACGCTCCGTCGCTCGGGCGGCAGCACACGCATGGCCACCGTTGAGCCCTTCCTGGGCACTCGCTACAACCCTGAGCACGTGAAGCTGGGCGGCGTGCTCGCGCCCCCCTACGACGTGATCACCGATGCGCGGCGCGAGGAGCTCTACGGCCGTGACATGCGCAACATCGTTCGCATCGATTACGGGATCTCCTATCCCGAGGATGTCGAGGGGATGGACGACCGCTACACGCGTGCTGCATCGTTCCTGACGTCCTGGCGCGACCTCGGCGTCCTCGTCCGCGACGAGCCGGCGAGCTTCTACGTGGTCGATCATCACTTTCAACATCCCGATGGAACGCAGCGGCGCCGTCGCGGGTTGCTCGCAACCGTGGGGGCGACCCCGTGGGAGTCGTCCGATCTGCGTCCGCACGAGCGCACCATGCGCGGTCCCAAGGCCGACCGTCTGGCGCTGATGCGCGCCACGCGCGCGCAGACGAGCCCGGTCTTCGCCGTGTGGACGAACGCCGGCGGTATCGCCGAAACGCTGGAGGGTCTGGCGACCGGCGAAGCGCTGCTCGGGGGACGTATCGACGGCGAGATCGCGTCCGAGAAGCTGCTGCTGTGGCGCGTCGCCGACGCACAACAGGTCGCGGCGATCGCCGCGGCCCTTCGGGGCGCCGCGTTGTACGTCGCCGACGGGCATCACCGCTACGAGACCGCCGCGGCCTATGCGGCGGAGCGCAGAGCGGCCGAGCCGGATGCGCCCCCGGACGCCCCGTTCGAGCGGGCGCTCGTCTACCTCGCGGCGGCAGACGATCCCGGGATCACGATCCTGCCGACCCACCGCCTGGTACGACCCGGACCCGGGATCGCGTTCAGCCTCGATGACCTCTGGGCACGCGTCGACGACGCCTACGAGACGCTACCGGCTGCCGATGGCCGGGCCGCGATCGCGGCTGCGTCGGCGATGCGGGACACCCACCACGCGTTCGCCGTGGTCGCCCCTGATGGTGCCGCGGTGCTCCGGCGGCCGCGGAGTGCCGGCGGGTCGCCGCGTGACCGGATCGATGTCACGGTGCTCGAAACCGAGGTGCTCGACCCGGCCGGCGTGACGCGCGACATGATCAGCGGCGGCGCGCTGACCTACACGCGCGACCCCGACGGGCTCGACGCGGCGGTGCGAAG
>JBAQGL010000221.1:0-2005 GCA_049287785.1 Candidatus Dormiibacterota bacterium
GTGTTGTGCGGACCGGTCGACGACACCGATCTCGCCTCGCTGTACCGGCAGGCGGCGGTGGTGGTCCTGCCCTCGACGCATGAGGGCTTCGGGCTCACGGCCCTCGAGGCGATGGCCTCGGCGGCACCGCTCGTCGCCACCTCGGTCGGGAACCTCCCGCGCCTGACCCTCGACGTCGCCGTCCTGGTTCCTCCGGGGGACCCCGTCGCGCTCGCCGCTGCGATCGAATCGGTCCTCGACGAGCCGGTCCGGGCCGCACGCATGCGCCACGCCGGCGTGGACCGGGCGTCCGGGTACGGATGGGCCCGCACCGCCACGCTGACCGCCGAGGTGTACCACGAGGTGGCGCTCCGGAGCAGGTCGAGGCGCGGCTGACCTCGGGGAGACTCAGAGGTCTGCTGCCACCGCCCGGCGCTGATCATCGTCGAGCTGAACGTCCACCGTGAGGTGCGGATGCTCGGTCCCGACCACGATCGCCGACCCGCCGGCGACGGCCGCGCGCTGTCCCGGCTCGAGGGTGAACCGCAGCAGATGAGCCGCGGCACTTTCGCCGGGCGGTGACACCACCTCCGGGACACCGCGGACCCGCGTCCCGCCGACCTCGATGAAGACGGCATGCTCGATGCCCTCGAGATGCGCCGCGGCAGCGGAGAGGTCGGCGGGGTCGGCGACCTCGAGGAAGAGGAGTGCTATGAGCTGACCGGGTTCCGGCACAACCGCGTTGAACGCGGCGAGCTCGCCTTCGACTCGCTCGGGGTCATCGATGCGTTCGGTGCGAAGCGCCTCCTCGAGGGTGGACCGGATCGTCTCGCGGTCCTCGAACACCAGCGCGAGCGTGTCGCCAAGGTGAATCCTCCGCGATCGCTTCAGCTCGGCGATGCGATGCCGCTCGTCGCCGCGAACGAGCTCGTAGGCGGCGCCGACGCGGACATCGCCGAGGTCGATCCGGGCAGGTCCTTCCGGGGTCACGGACACCTCCATCAACTCGAGGCCGGGCGACGCGACTCTGGCACGTCGCCGCCCGGCTCGGGCGCCCCGTGTAATACCTGACCTACGCGGTATGATTTCAAGGCCATGGCAGTCGTTCCCTTCGATCGCAGCGTTCTCAAGGTCAACCAGGCGATCCTGATGAGCGTCATCGTCGTGGCCTACCTCGTGGGCCTGGCGTATCACCCGATCGCCTGGGCGCTCCCCGTGCTCGCGGTGATGATGCTGGCGGCGGTGGCGTCCCCGTCGCTCAACGTGCCGCGGCTGCTCTACCTGCGCTGGCTCAAGCCGGCGGGGATCGTGAAGCCGCGGGTCGTCCAGGAGGACCCGGCGCCACACCGGTTCGCGCAGCTGCTCGGCGGGGTGTTCCTTGCGGCGGCGAGCGTCTTCGTGATCACCGGCGTCCTGCTCGTCGCCTGGGTGCTCGCCTGGATCGTGGCCGCGCTGGCATTCCTCAACTTCGCTTTCAACATCTGCGTCGGTTGCATCATGTACGCCCAGCTCGTCCGGATCGGGCTGCTGCCGCTCTCCCGCGAACCGGCGCGATGATCCTTCTCCTCGCACCGCTGATCGCCATCGCCGCGATCGGTGGGGTGGCGCTGCTGCTCCGGATCCAGAAGGGCGGACAGCGTGATCTGGTCGGCAGTGTCGTCGAGACCGCCGGCCGGCGCGGTGAGCTCCCGTCGATCCTGTACTTCACCGGCGAGTCCTGCACCATCTGCCACACCGCCCAGCGGCCCGCCCTGCGCGCCCTTGCCGCCGGGATCGACCCGGGCATCGCGATCCGGGAGATCGACATCGCCGTCGAGCCCGAGCTGGCGCGTCGCTACCGCGTCATGTCGCTCCCGACCACGATCGTGCTGGACTCGTCGGGCCAGGTGACCGACATCAACGTCGGCTTCGCAAACGGCGAAGTGCTGCGCCGCCAGCTCGTCGATGCCGGCATGACGGTCGCCGCGTAGTCAGTGAGCGGCGGGGACCCCGGCGGAGGCTGAATAGTCCGGTTTGAAGCCGGAGC
>JBAQGL010000222.1:0-10708 GCA_049287785.1 Candidatus Dormiibacterota bacterium
CGACCGAGGCAAGCGCGGCGGTGCGCGTCGCCGCCGATCTTGCCCTCACGCATCCGGACGTTGCGTTCACATGCACGAACGACGGACGCATCGTGCTGCGCACAATCGGCGGAACGCTCCGCGACGCGATTCGATCGGTCATCGGACCGCGCGCCGAGCGGGAGCTGCTCGATGTGGACGCACCCGGGACGATCGCCATCGGAGGGGCGATCTCATCCCCACACGTGCATCGCGCGTCACGGAGCGGGATCGTCATCATCGTCAACCATCGCCTCGTGCACAACCGGGCGCTGCTCACGGCCATCGACGAGTCGTATCGAGGGCTGATCCCCGGGGGACGCCACGGCTATGGCGTCGTCACCGTGGAAGTGCCCGCGGAGACGCTCGACGTGAATGTGCACCCCGCCAAGCGTGAGGTGCGATTCAGCGACGAGCGCGCCGTCTTCAGCGCCGTGCAACGCGCCTGCTGGGCAGCGCTGCGTGCCGCGCCGGCGCTCGGAGCGCATGCGCCGGCCGAGCTCCGCGACGGATTCGCCATCGGTGCGCTCAGGATCCGCGACGGCGATTTCGCAAACGGCGCGCTCTCGATCCGCGACGGCGGCTTCAACGTCGGCGCGGCCGCGGTCGGCGACGGGGACCTCGACATCGTCGGATGGCCGGTCCCCCACGTGTCGAGCCGTGCCTCGGACGCGGACGCTGCAGGCGCGTCCAGCCCTGGAAGTGCCGGGCCCACGCCGAACGGTCGTGGAACGCTCCCGGCGATGCTCGCACTCGGCCAGGCGGGAAGCGGGTTCCTGGTCGCGACGGCCGGCGACACCGTGGTCCTGGTCGATCCCCATGCCGCCCACGAGAAGGTGCTGTACACCGAGCTGTTGGGGCGCTGGCGCGCTGAGTTGCCCGAGCCCTCCGACTCGCAACTGCTGCTCATGCCCGTGGTCGTGGAGTGCGGACCCGACCGGGCGTCGCGAGTTGCAGACGAACATGACTTTTTCTCACGATGCGGTTTCAGCATCGAGCCGTTTGGTCCTGGGGCGGTTCGCTGCACGGCGGTGCCGCTGACCGCCGCGAACGCAGACCCCGAAGGGCTCGTCGCCGAGCTGATCGAACGCCTCGACGAGCGCGACTCCGGAGTGGAAGAACGCCGTCACCGCCTCGCCGCCCTGGTCGCCTGCCACGCGGCGGTGCGGTTCGGCGACCGCCTCGATATCGTCGCCCAGCAACGCCTGCTCGGCCAGCTGGCTGCGACCCCGGGGGGAACGACCTGCCCGCACGGTCGCCCGTCGGTGCTCCTTCTCGACGATGCGGTGCTGCGTCGCGCATTCCGGCGGCCATCGCGATGAGCCATCCATTGCTGGTGATCGTCGGACCGACCTGCTCGGGGAAGACGGCGCTCGCAGTTGCGGCGGCCAAGGAGAATGCGCCGGCTGAGATGCTCAACGCCGATTCGCGACAGGTCCGCCGGGGGCTGCGCGTCGGAACCTGCGCGCCGGGACCGTCGGAGTTGCAGGGGGTGCGGTGCCACCTGCTCGACCTCTGCGACCCGGGCGAGATGTTCACCGTCGCCGACTGGCTGACCGCGGCGCGACGCAGCCTCGAGCGCCTCGACCGCGCGGGGACTCGCGCCGTGGTCGCCGGGGGCACCGGGCTCTACGTCACGGCCCTCGTCGACGGCTTCGATCTTGCCCAGGTTCCACCCGACCCGGTCCGCCGCGCCGACCGCTCCGAGATGGCGGCGACCCCTGAAGGGCTCGAGACGCTCGCCGCCGAGCTGCGCCGGCGCGATCCTGCCGGTGCGAGCGAGACCGACCAGCGCAATCCGCGCCGGGTCATCCGGGCGCTCGAGATCCTCGACGCCAAGGGCGGTTCGGTCCTGAGCGCGCGCAAGCGGACCGCACCGCGCGCGGCGGTCATGGTCGCCCTCGACGTCGCCCGCCCCGTCCACGCCCGCTGGATCGAGCATCGCATCGCGGGGATGTTCGACAGCGGCGGCATCCAGGACGAGGTCCGCTGGCTGCAGGGACGGGGACTGGACCGAGCCGCGATCGGCGCGTGCGGCATCGGCTACAGCGAGGCCCTCGATCTCATCGAGGGGCATCTCGACCTCGAGGCTGCGATGCAGGCGACCATGCGCCGGACCCTGCGATACGCCCGGGCGCAGCGCACCTGGTTCCGGCGCGACACCCGGCTCACCTGGTTCCGACCGGATCTCATGAGCTTCGATCAGATGCTCTCTCAGGTTCTCGACCTGGTCGCCCAGGCTGAAGCGGGAACCCCCATGGGCGACTACGGAGCCTAGCCCAGAACATCCGTTTGCATTTTTCGGGTTCGCGTGCTACATTCCGGGTCGCCCAAGCTGGCTGGAGGATGTTTCAAAGCAATGCCTGACTCCCTGAACCCGCGGCAGCGTCAAATCCTGGACTACCTGCGAGAACACAGCCGCGATCATTCGTATCCACCGACCGTCCGGGAGATCGGTCGCGCGGTCGGCCTCAGCTCATCCTCAACCGTGCAGAACCACCTCAACACGCTCGAGACGCGCGGCTTCATCACACGTGACCCGGCGAAGTCGCGGACCGTCGAGATCGTGGACGCCCATGAGTCCCGCGGGCCGAGCAACATCGTGAATCTCCCGCTCGTCGGCCGCGTCGCCGCGGGTACGCCGGTGCTGGCCGTGGCGAACGTGGAGGAGCACCTCACCGTCGGTACCGAGATCGCCGGGGGCGAAGACTCGTACGCGCTGACCGTGCACGGCGAGAGCATGATCGACGCCGGCATCCACGACGGGGACATCGTGGTCGTGAGCCCTCGGAAAGACGCTCCCGCCAACGGCACAATCGTCGTCGCACGCATCGAGAACGAGCACACGGGTGAGAGCGAGGTGACCGTCAAGCGGTTCTTCCGCGAGCCTGGACGGATCCGCCTTCAGCCTGAGAACAGCACCATGGAACCGATCTACGCCCGCGAACTCGACCTCGAGGGCGTCGTGGTCGCGGTCATCCGGCTGCTGAAGTAGCCCCCTAGGCCTGGGGCCCCCCGCCGAGGTTCTCGAGCGAGAGACGCGGCAGCGAGCCGAGGTAGGCGTCGAGGGCGGCGGCGAGCTCCGAGCTCGCCTGGCCGTGCACGGTGACCCGCGTGCCGCCGAGGTCGTCGGCGACGGCGCTGATGGCAAGGTCGGGACGGTTGTCGATGAGCAGCGGCACACCGGGCAGCAGCGCGAGTGGCAGCAACACGATGAGCACCGGGGTCACCGCGGTGAGGATGAGGACCGCGAGCACGATCGCCAGGCCGAGCAGCACCGCAACATCGCCGCCATAACGCCGGCGCTGCTGCGGGCGGAGCACCAGGTAGTTGGGGCCACGCTCGGCAACGGCGATCCCCGGCATTGGACGCTGGGCGAACTCGCCGAGCACGTCGTCGGGCGGTTTCCCGGTCCGGAGCGAGAACTGGTAGGCGCGCGTTCGCAGTCTGGTGATCATTGGGCGCATAGCGTCGCTCCATTTGTACCGCGTCGCGACAGCGGTGCGTGAGGTGCGTTAGCGTTGAGTCCCATGGCTCGCCCGCCGGCAACCGCCCTGAACGTCGATCCACTGCTGCTCGGGCTCGTCGTCCTCGCCGTCGCCGCATGGTTCTGGGTGATCCGCCGGTCCAACGAGTCGCCCAGCGGTTCGAGACAGCTGGCACTCGGGGCCGCGGTGGCGCTCCTCGTCGCCATCTGGATATCGCCACTGGCAACGCTTGCACAGCACTACCTGCTTGCGGCGCACCTGGTCCAGGTGCTGATCCTGATGGGGCCGGTACCGGCCCTCCTGCTCCTTGCACTCCCGCGCAACGCGGGGATCGCGCCGCGGTCGCTCCCCCTGCCACTCCGCCTCGCGGTGCATCCGATCGTCGCGATCATCGCGGTGAACGCCGGCTTCATCGTGTGGCACCTGACCCCGGCGTACGACGCCGCGCTGAGCAGCTCGTGGCTGTACGACCTCATGCAGGCGACGCTGCTGCTCGTGTCGCTCCTGTTCTGGTGGCCGATCGTCACGCCGTGCTCGCCCCCCGCGCGAGCCCTGACCGGGTTCGGCAAGCTCGGCTACATCGTGCTGGCGACCATCCCGCAAACCCTCGGCGGCCTGCTCGTGGCGCTGGCGGGACACGTGCTGTATCCGGGGTATGGCTCCGGACCGCAGCTGGTCGGCGTCGACGCGCTCACCGATCAGCAGATTGCCGGAGCGAGCATCGCGCTGGTGAGCAAGATCGCCCTCTTCGCGGCCTTCTGGGTCGTGTTCATGAATCTCTTGAGCACCGGGTCGGACGGACGCGAGGATGACGGCGGCGGCGGCGGTGGGGGCGGATCGAGCCCCCGCCTGGATGCGCCGCGCCCGCGTCCCTCAGGGCTTCCCCGATGGCTGGACGACGTCGGCGACGGCAGGACGACCGACGAGCCAATGCCGAGGCCGGTCGCGGTCAGGGTGCCGGTAGGGTCAGGGTCTCGCCCGGCTTGATCGCCGCACTCTCGAGGTGGTTCGCCGCCTCGATGGCGGAGATCGACTGCTCGATGCCGGCGTTGGGGTAGTGCGCCGCGGCGATGCCCCAGAGGGTCTCGCCAGCGTGAACCACCACCCGCGTGTTGGTAGTAGGAGAGCCGGCATACGCGACACCGCCGACGACGACGAGCCCGGCGGCCGCGGTGGCCACCACGAGGGCGAGCCGCGCCGGACGGCTGAGGCGATCTGACCGGCGGGTGAAGCGGTTGGGTCCGAGGCTGTCCTGGATCATGTTCCTGCACCGAACGTATGTTCCATGGCGATGACAGTATCAGGGAACGGATGTTCGAGTCAAGGAGCAGGGGTGGGTCGCGCTCGACGGCGAACGGCCGGATAATCCCCGGGTGGGCGAGCGCGCGATCAGGATCCGGGTGGGAGTCCTCGTGTGCCGCGATGGCGAGGTGCTCCTGGTGCGCCACGAGAAGGCCGGCCACTCCTACTGGCTGGTGCCAGGGGGCGGGGTCGACACCGGCGAGACGATGGTCGCGGCCGGCGCCCGCGAGGTGTTCGAGGAGACCGGCTACACAGTCGAGATGGGGCCGCTGCTCCTCGTCTGCGAGGCCATCGACCCGAAACCCGGCGGGCGGCACATCGTCAACACCGTCTATGCCGGGACGGTTCGCGGCGGCACGCTGACCGTGGGGGTGGATGACAAGTCGCTTCGCGATGCGCAGTGGCACGCGATCGAGGCGCTCGGCCACCTCGAGATGTACCCGCCGATCGGTCCGGAGCTGCTCGCCTGTTGCCGGGAGGTCGGCGCGGGCGCGGTTCGCGTGCTCGGCAACACCTGGCGCCCCTACGGGGGCTAGCGGAGCCCGACCCGACGGTCAGGTCCGGGCGGCCACCTCACCGAGATAGTCGCCGAGACGGCGATACGCCTCCCGCTTCCGGCGGTCGGTGATCTCCGTGTAGACCTTGAGGGTTTCGAGCGTGGCATGGCCGAGCACCTCCTGCACGAGACGCACGTCGCCGTCGGTCGCCTCGAGGAGCGTGGTCGCCGCCGTGTGCCGGGCGGCATGCGGGGTGCGAAGGTCGCTGAACAGCTCGAACATCTCCGGGTCGACGCCCATCCGATGCCGCAACGCGGTGAGCGCCCGGCGTGCGCCGTCAGTGGTCAGGCGGTTGTGCGGCAGGGCGCGTCCATGCGGCACGTCAGCACGCGCGACGCTGATGAACAGGGCAGGGGAGGGGTCCGGCCCCCGCATCTTGAGATAGTCGTCGACGGCCGCAAACGCATCGTCGGTGCAATACACAGTTCTGTATTTGCCACCTTTGCCAAGAACACGGAACCCCTCGGGCCGGACGTCACCGCGATCGAGCCCGCACGCCTCGGCAATCCGGCATCCGGTGCTCAGCAGCAGGTGGATCAGCGCGCGGTCGCGGCGGTCACGCAGCGTCTCCCTGGGAAGTGCCGCGAGCAGCCTCGGAACGTGATCCGTCGGCACCGGATGCGGGTCACCCACCACATAGCGCGGCACGGTCACTTGACGGCTCAGCTCCGCGCCGATCCAGCCCTCGTCGTACGAATATGCGAGGAAACGGCGCAACGCGACGAGCGCTCGAGCACGCGAGCGTGGATTGGGGAGCACGTCGGCGAGCTCGATCTGATAGCGGCGTAGCATCGAGCGGTCGACCCCGGAGAGCAGGTCGCCTTCCAGCGGGCGGGTACGCAGGAACGCCACGAACTTGGCGAGGTCCTGCCGGTAGGCACGAACGGTCGTCGCCGGGCGGTTGCGCTGCACCCGCAGCCAGTCGAGGAACTGATCGACCTGGTCGGGCATCGAGTCGGTCGGCCCGGGGACGTGTCCCGCCCAGGCTGGCCCGCGCCGTGCGCGAGGTGCGGTGGGCCGGCGAGTGGAGCGGGGTCGGGCTGCCATGCCTCCCGTATTATCAGGAGCTTGACGCCGAGTGGCTGATTCCCGCCTCCTCGAGGGTGAACCTGATGAAATCGAGGGTGGCGAGCCGCTGGTCCAGCTGCCGGCCGCCCGGATAGGCGCCGGCCGATTCGATCAGGGGGTGCCATACCTCGAGGTACGGACCACGAAGCGCCCATGAGGCGGCCTCCGGCTTGGTCACCAGCTCGCCGGTGGCCAGCAGACAGAGCGCGCGGCACATCGTGACCACGGCGTACGCCTGGTACCCACGCTTGAGGAACTGGCCTGGATACTCGAGCTGAGGCAGCCACCATCCTCGGAGCGTGCCGATCACCGCGTCTCGCAGCTCGCCGCTCGTCACAGGCGCCACGACCTTGGTGATCCTCGGGCCGTAGAGGGTGATGCCGTGCTCACGGAGGGTCCGCTTCTGCAACACGAGATCGGGTCCGAGGTCCTGGACCTTGAAACCATCGTCCTGGTGGAGCTCGAGGACGGCGATGCTCGGTACGCCAGGTGTCGCCAGCGCCTTAGCAGGGACGAACATGGCCTCGAGGCGGTCCGCCCACCGCTCATCGCCCCAGCCGTGCATCGCTATGTGGACCTCCTGGAGCCGCTCGTTCGCTGCCCCGTCGGTGAGCACCCGCGTGGTGATCAGCACATCGACGTCGCTCAGCCGTGGGTTGAAGGCTCCGGTCGCGAGGGATCCATGGACGTAGATCCCCGCTAGGTTCCGACCGAGCGCACTCCGCCACGATGAGACGGCGAGGCTGAGAAACGAGCCCAGCCCCAGCCCTCCGGCCCTGAGGATCCGCGGGTCGATGTTCATCGTTCATAACCCTATCCCGAGATCGGGGAATCCAGACCCCGGTCGCGACGCGCTGCGTTCAGGCGGGGTCAGGCACGCCCGGCGTGCGAGTGCGTTCGAACCGCCCCCGCCGGCCCGACTCGCGCCATCCCAGCCGCTGCCAGGTGGCGCGTGCTTCCGGGTTGTCGGCATTGACGTGGAGGTGAACGACCCGGATGCCGGTAGCTCGCATCCGCCGGCTGGCCTCGGTCACGAGCGCGCTCGCGAGCCCGAGGCGGCGGTGGGCCGGGACGACCCCCACCTGGTCGATCCAGCCGCGACTGCAGATCACGAATCCCGCCGGCGCGCCGTCGAGGAGGACGCAGAGCGAAGCCTCGGGGACAAAGTCCGCATCACCGGTGAGCCGGCCGATCCACTCCGACCGCGACCAGCCGGGGAAGCCCGGCCGATCCCTGAACGCCGCCTCGTACGCCTGGAAGCTCGCGCCGGCGGCAGCGTCGCCCCACTCGAGGACGGTCGAGCCGTTCGGCCATCGCATGCCGGGCGAGTCCTCGGCGACCAGCAGCTCGCGCTCCATGGCGAGCTCCTCAAAGACGAGGTCGAAGCCGGCGGCAGCCCACCGGGTCTTCTCGGCGTCAGTCAGACACTCGCTGACCACGCGCACCGCGGTGGTTGCGCCGCGGTCGGCAACCTGCCGCTCGATCCACTCACGCTGCTCGGTCCAGAGATCCTCGAAGCCCGGCCGGAGCAGTGATGTCACGGTGACCTCAGCAGCCTGGTCAGAGCCGCTGACCGTCACTGCCGCCGATCCGCCGAGCTCACCTGTGGGCAGCGCCTGGGTCAGCCTCGCGACTCCGGGGCCGAAGTAGACGCGCTCGAGCCATCTCGGGTCGACGACCAGCGACCAACTCGGGTCCGGGAGTTGCGCCCGTGCCAGATCAAGGATTCGCGCCCGTTCAGACGCGATGTCCCGCACGCCTCAACTCCCGAGTGATCTGCTGATGAAGGTAGCTCGGGCGCCAGTCTAGGTCGTGGCTGCCACCGATCGATCTGGCCGCCGGCAGAGAAGAGGATGACCTGAGCAACTACCGAACCCAGGTCTAGATCGTGAGAATATGCATTATCAGGAGCTTTATGGGGCTCCCGCGGCAACGTTCATCGGGCTCTCCTCTTGCTGATCCGGGGGCCGTCGGCAGGGGTCGGGCCCCGGGTCAGCGACGGAGGCACGCGCCACGACCGCCAACGCATCCGAGCAAGGGCTGCCGGTACGGGTCGATTCGGGCGAATCGACGATCCTTACCGAACTTACCGAGACTTACCCGACCGGGTTGAACACCGGGATCGCCGGGGCCGCGCAGCCCGGGCACGCCGGGGCCACCCAGAGCGTGTCGGAGCTGGACCGCCAGACGACATCGATGGTGCCGCCACCGGCGAACACCACCGAGGACGGGTCCGACGACGAGGTGGCGCCAAGTCCCTCCGGGCCCACCAGGCCGCTCGCCGAGGTGTACAGGGACGACGCCATCAGGCCCGACGTCTCGCGCGCGTTGACGATCACCGACCCCGGTGCGAGGTCCACCACCGACGGGTTCCCTGCGACGGTCTCGGTGCCGAGCGCCATGCCGCCGGCCCAGGTCTGGCCCGTCAGTGCCCCGTGCCAAAGCTGTCCGGCGCTGTTCCAGAAGACGTCGATGCCGGGGCCGGCGGCGCTGGCTGACGGATCGGCCGTGAGTGCTGTGGATGTGAGCCGCTCTGCGCCCGACCAGCCTGTCGACGTGCCGGTGTCCGCCCAGAGATCGCCCGAGGCGTCGCGCCAGAACACGGTGTCAGCGCCCTGGCCGGCGCTCGCGACCACGGGATTCCCGCCGACCGCACCGGTGTTGAGGGGTGTGGCGCCGCTCCACGTGAAGTGGTAGCGATCGACCCACAGACCGCCGCCCGAGCCTTTCCAGAAGACGTCGAGGAAACCGGGGGCGGGCGAGACGGCGCGCGGCTGCGAACCCAGCGGCCCGAGCCCGAGGGAGACGGGCGCGGACCACGTCCCGCCTCCGAACCACCCCCCGTTGAACCCGCTGTACCAGAGGTTACCGTCCTCCCCCTTCCAAAACGCGTCAATCCGATTAGGACCGGACGAGGCGACGGAAGGATCCGACATGAGCGTGGCGAACGGCCCTCCGGCGGCGCTGATGTCCGCCGAGGCTCTCCCCCATGTCCCATTGCGGAAGGCAAGGCTCCAGAGATGCCCGTTGGTGCCACGCCAGAGCACGTTGATGTCACCCGGCTGGTCGGAGACCGTCTGCGGAGTCCCCGCGACATTGGCGGCCTGCGGCAGCGCGAGCGGATCAGGGAAGCCGGAATACGGCAGCGATCGGACTCCGCCCTGATCGAGATCCACGTGGCCCGGGATCCCGGGCACGCTTCCGGCGTCACTGAACTGCCAGACCTGCCAGCCGGTCCCTCCCCAGTTGCCTTCCGGAACCGAGGGCTGGCTGACGAACCAGTTCGCGACCCAGAGCGGATCCAGGGTGAATGCCGCCGAGTTGATGTTCCCGTTCCACCAGGAGGGCGAGCAGTAGATCGCCGGGAGCGAGCCGGTCGCCGTACTGACCATGTTCACCACCGTGCGCAGGTTGGCGACAACCACCGCCTGCGGCTCGCCGTCGGTGGTCTCGACGTCGATGGTCGGAATCAGGTCGCCGTGGGTGAATCCCACCGATCGAAGCTGGGAGATGAGCAGATTGGCCTGTGCGACCGGGCTCTGGTTCGGCTCGAAGAAGAGGTAGGCGCCCGGCGTCACCCCTGCCGCGGATGCGCCCCGCCAGTTGGTGGCGAACTGCCCGTCGGGAGACCCTGCTCCATCCGCCGCGCGGATGTACGCAAACGAGATGCCCGAAGCCGCCACAGAGTGCCAGGCGATCGAGGAACCCTGGTATGCGCTGACGTCGATCCCCTCCCGCGTCGCCGCTGCGCGGCCGTCGGGCACCCGGATCAAGCCACCGGGCAGGGCGGCCAGGAGCGCCAGGGCTATCGCGGTGACGGCGATCCGGGACCTCACGCCACCGCCAGAGGGGAACCCACCATTGACGTGAGGATAGACACCGATGTCCGGCCTGCTGAGTTCGTCACCGTATCTTCATGGGCGATCGCGAAGGTCTTGATCCCGCGCGAAAACGGTGATACACCCAGCCGAAAGGTTGGTCCGGTACCCTGAACGGCGTGGATCAGTCGACCCCGCGCAAGCCCGCGGGCAAAAGGCCCGTGCCGGCCGGCAAAACACCAGCCAGGCCTCTGACCAAGAAGCAGCGCCGCAATCAGATGGCGGCGAGGTCGGTCTCGCTCGAGAGCCGGAAGCCCTGGCAGTCACCGACGATCGTCACCTTCTCGAGCGTGGCCGTCGTGGCAGTGGTGCTCATCGTCATCGTGCTGATCAACGCCGCTGGTGGCACGAATGCGACCGCGCCGACGCCCGTGCCGCAGGCGATCCTGACCGCGGT
>JBAQGL010000223.1:0-30298 GCA_049287785.1 Candidatus Dormiibacterota bacterium
CCCCTGCACACCGCGCTCCGATGCCAACGCGCCACACGGGAACTACCCTGGCGCCGGCGCCGCGTTCGTGGAGTTGCAGTTCTATCCACCAGGCTTCGCTCCCTTTGCCGACGCCACCAGCTGCGACGACACCCACTGGTGCTCAGCTCTGAACATCGACAGCCTCGAGTGCCAGGGCAATGGGTCCGGCAACTGCAACAACAACTGCGTGGAACCGGTGAACTTCGCGTTCATCCAGACCAATGGGGTGCCCACCGGGCCGCCCAGCCCGCAACTCTCAAACCTGGCCACCTTCAGCCCGAACGCCCACACGCTGCTGATGAACCCTGGGGACAAGATCACCGTCCACATGTTCGATGCCGCGATACCCGGTGGTCACGCCCTGGAAGTGCGCGAACAGGACCGCACGACCGGGCGGAGCGGCTTCATGATCGCCTCGGCGCGGAACGGGTTCATGAACACCAACCCGTTCGACTGCACGGGCACCCCCTTCAACTTCGAGCCCGAGTACGCGACCGCGAGCCCGCAGAACATCATCCCGTGGGGGATCGGACCCTACATGATCAATTCGCAGTATGAGATCGGCCACTGGGAGGCCTGCACGTCGGTCCCAGGTGCCGCCACCAACACCATCGGGACGTTCACCGATACGTATTACAAGCACTGCCAAGGCCCGTACGAAACTTCAGCAGACGGATCGGAAGCCAACGAGCCCGATGACTCGCCGTGCTATCGCAAGGGAGACACGCACGGTGGTACCGCCGCGCCCAACCTTGTCACCGGCTGCGACGTCTTCTTCGGCGCCATCGGCGACCTGGACTACGACGGGCAGCCGTACTGGTCCGACTGGCCCGATGCCACTACGGCCGGACCTTTCCCATCGTCGTTCCTGCAGCAGCAGCCGACCTCGAGCGGCAAGCCCTATCCGCAGATCCAGTTCATGACCGATTCCAGCGCCACGCAGTTCAACACCAACTGCAACCTCTCATCGGGAGCGGGGTGCCAGCTGCCACCAAAGGGTCCGGGCAACTTCTACCCGTACTTCACCCTGGCGTCGGTCGGCGGCCAATGCGTGTGGGAGTTCGGCAACATGGCCAACGGGAAGACGTTTGGCGGAGACGCGCAATACGGGTCCGTCGGCCCCACGACCATCGGCGCCTTCGCGGGACCAGTCCGCAGCAATCCAACCTGCTGATCAGGCCGGGTAGCAGCGAGACACGACAACGGCCCGAGGGATCGGTCGCGGACCGACATGGTTGGCCGGTTGAGCGGACATACCGACCTCATACGGCTGGGCTCTGCGTGACGGTTCAGCTACCCATCGTGCCACCCCCTACGGGCACATGACGATCAGGGGATTCGCCGCACCACAAATCTCATAACGCAGAGCGAGCGCGATGAATCCGCTCCCCGTGCTTGATTCAAGGCCGCGCTCAAGTCGCATGGACGCGCAACTCCTCTACTGTTGGCATCGGTTGCTCTCTGTCTCGAGAAACAACCGATCGATCACCCGAGACGTGACCGACACCAAGCCAACCACGAACTGCGTGGACCGCCGCCACGGTGGTGCTCGCTGGAGAATTCAGCAGATGCGAGTGACAGACGTACTGACGGAAAACGGGCCACGACTGGCGGTCCAACACGGAGATGGCTGGGCGCTCATCGACACCCCGAGGACTGTCGCCGAGTTGGTCCGGGGCGGTGACCAGGCACGGGAGAGCGCCGAACACGCGGCGGTGCAGGGTGAACCGACGGCGCATGCCACGGCCGGCCTCTGCGTTCCCAGCCCTGGCAAGATCATCTGCGTCGGGCTGAATTACCGCCGCCATGCTCTCGAGACCGGAGCGACCGTGCCGACGACACCGGTCATCTTCGGAAAGTTCAATAACGCGCTCATTGCCTCGGGACAAACCGTGCCACTCCCAAGCACCGCTGCTCAGTACGATTACGAGGCAGAGCTCGGGGTCGTGATCGGGCGCCGGGCCGTCGCCGTGTCGGAGAGCGATGCGCTCGACTATGTCTGGGGGTATTGCAACTGTAACGACATCAGCGCACGGGACCTGCAGAGGCGCACGTCGCAATTCATGCTCGGGAAGACGTTGGACGGCTTCTTGCCGGTCGGCCCCGTGCTTGTGTCGAGAGACGAGGTCCCTGACCCGCAGAACCTCGCCATCCAGTCGTGGCTCAACGGAGAACTCCGCCAGAATTCGAACACCGCCGACATGGTCTTCAGCATCAGCGAGATCATCAGTTACGTCAGCAGGTACATCCCACTGGAACCGGGTGACTTCATCGCCACGGGAACCCCGGAGGGTGTGATTCTGGGTCGTGACCCCAAGGTCTGGATGAAGTCGGGCGACGTCAGTGACGTGGCGGTGGAAGGGCTCGGTCGTTTGACGTCGCCCCTCGCAGCGGCGAGTTGGTAGCGCACGTCACGCGCGGCTTCGTCGAATGGATCGGAAGCTCGGCTTGTTGGCCGACGGGGCCGCCAGCGCGAGGGCAACGAGGGCAAGGGTGGCGAGCACGATAAACGGCACCGCAAAGCCGCCCGAGATGCTGCGAAGGAGACTCACCGCAAACGGACCTGTCGCCCCGATCAGATAGCCGTAGAACAGCATCGAGGCTGTCAAGCTGCGGGCCGCGTCAACGCTGGACGTGGTCGCCAGCGGCACCGTGAGCGTGAGCGGGAAGATTCCGCCTGCGCCTACTCCCAACACGGCAGCCCAGAGCCAGGGGATTGAGAGGGGGCTGAGCGCGACGAGAACAAGGCTCACTGCCGACACCGCCGCTGTCAGGCGGATGCCGTCGACGAGCCGGCCGCTGCGTTGCACGAGCAGTGATGCGCTGAGCGCGCCCACCACCTGCATCGCCGTGAAGAATGAGAGAAGAAGGCCGGCTTGCACCTTCGACCAGCCGCGTTCCTCGTAGAGCGGCGCCAGCCAGGCGAGGATCCCGTAGTACACCATCGACTGAACACCAAACAAGCACGCCGCTATCCAGGACTGACGCGTCCTTCGCGGCATTTCCACCTTGATTGCAACGGGCTGTCGCGGCTCTCGGCTCGCGACCAATATCCAGAGCAGCAGCGCTACGATCGCCATCGCCGCCCAGATCGCCAGTGCGCCTCGCCAGGTTGACGAGAGGCTCTGAGCGAGACGGGGCGTCCCGAACGCCGCGACCCCTGCTCCGATGTTGATGCCCACGGCGTAGATACCTGTCATCAACGCACCGTGCGCCGGGAAGTACCGGCGCACCACAGCTGGAAGCATCGTGTTGCCTGCGGCGATGCCGCAACCGAGCAGCGCTGCGCTCAAGAGGAGCGTGATCGGCGATGTCGCCCAGTACCGTACGGCGGTCGCGACGCCGACGACCGCGATCGCACCAATCACCGTGCGCTCCAAGCCGAATCGTGCGCCGAGGCGAGCACTGAACGGCGACGCGATCCCCATCATCACCACCGGCACCGTCGTGAGCAAGGACGCATACACGAGTGTGACGTCGAGGTCGTGCACCACCTGGGGAAGCACCGGGCCGACGGATGAGATGCCCATGCGCAGATTGAGTGCAAGCACGAAAATGGCGGGCCCAAGCACAGCCGCCGGCAGACGACGCCGCGCACCGCGCGACGCGGCCGATTGGTCGAGCGGTACGGGTATCGACTCTTCCGCGGTCGTCACCGCCGGCGCGTGGTGAACCCACCGCGCTGCCGGCGCAGCACAGTCCCCGTTGCGGCGCCGGTGTCGACGCCCTCGCGGATCACCGATGTTCCGTCAACGAAGACGTGATGAACGCCCGCACAGAACTGGTGCGGCTTTTCGTAGGTCGCGCGATCGATCACGGTCGACTGGTCGAAGACCACCAGATCTGCCCGCGCACCGGGCCGCACCCAGCCTCGATCGCTCATTCCCAGCCGTCGCGCCGGCAGCGAAGTCATCTTGCGCACGGCCTCCTCGATTGGGATAACGCCCTCGTCGCGCGAGTAATGCCCCAGGACCCGAGCAAAAGTTCCGTAGCTACGTGGATGCGGTGTTCCTCCGGCGTCCGGGCTCAGAGTCCACCCGTCGCTCGCGATCGCCACGGTCGGGTTTCGCATCACCCTGCGAATGTCGTCCTCGCCGATTGCTGCGATCACCACCTCGATGCCACCTCCCTCGTCGCGGAGCAGATCGAGGAAGAAATCGACAGGTTCGCGGCCCGCCGTGCGCGCCACGTCGGCGATGGTGTGACCCTCAAGGTCATCGCGGCGGCCACTGTGTATGGATGCGATGGTGACCGTCTCCGGTTCAAAGTCACGTTTGGGGCGACCGTCGGTCGGCCCGGTGAGCATCTCTGTGCGTGCCGCCTCCCGGGTCCGGGCATCACGCAATCGTTCCTGCATCGACGCAACGCCCCCCTCGAGGACCCAGGTTGGCAACAGCGCTGTCAGGGTCGTCGAGGTGGCGTTGTACGGGTACTGGTCGAGCAACACATCCACGCCCGCCGCCTGCGCCTCGGCGATGCGCGAGAGTGACCGCTCGGTCAGCCCCCAGTTGCTTCGTCCCAGCACCTTGTGGTGACTCAGCTGCAGTCCAGCCCCGACCGAGGTCGCGATGGTGAGCGCCTCCTCGACAGCGGCCAGCAACGCCGGGCCCTCGTTGCGCATGTGGGTCGCGTAAAAACCGCCGTGCGCGGCTGCGACGGACGCGAGAGCCACCAGCTCCCCAACCTCAGCGTAGCTTCCGGGTGAATAGATGAGGCCGGACGAGAGGCCGGCGCAGCCCTGCTCCATGGCGTCCGTGACGAGCCCGCGCATGACCATGAGCTCTTGCGCCGTCGGCGGGCGGCGCTCAAAACCCATCGCTGCGATCCGGATCGACGTGTGGCCTACCAGCAGGACAACGTTGAGTGCCAGCGACTCATGGTCGAGCATGTCCGCATAGCCGGCGGCATCGCTCCAGTCCCACGTGAGCGACGTTCCGAGGTGTGCCGTGGAGTCGCGGAGGAGTCCAGCCCGGTCGGGATGGATCGGGTACGGAGTACTCCCGCAATTTCCCGTCACGATCGTGGTGACGCCCTGGCGGACCATCGCATCTGCGCGTGGGTAGAGCGGAAGCGTGAAGTCGCAATGTGTGTGCAGGTCGATGAAGCCGGGCGCCACGGCCAGGTCCGTCACGTCAACCGTTGCGGCGCCGGATGGCGCGTCGAGAGCTGGCCCGACAGCGGTGACCACGCCGTCACGCACTGCGACATCAGCGATTCGCGACGGCGCGCCACTCCCATCGATGACCCGGCCACCGCGAAGGAGGACCGAGCCGCCGCGATCCGAAGTCACTCCTGACCTGGTCAGCCGGTCGCGTCGGTGACCGAGGTTGCTGCCTCGCGAGAGGCGGTCATCCGCATGCCCCACTCGATATGCCGCTGAAACTGGACGATCATGATCGGGTGCAGGCCGCGCCGTTGCAATCCCGCGTAGTCATGTGTCGCGATCAGTTTCTTCGCCTCGTCGTCGACCTCCGGGTAACGGACGAGCACTGCATCGGGGTCACCGAGGAACTCCACGAAGAGATCCTCGTCCTCCTGCATGTCGTGGAGCAGCCGGTGGACGTAGAAGTCACCAGCCTTCGGCCGCGGATACATGAGGTGTTCGTCTGGCATCTTCTGTCCTCTCGTTAGAATTCGATGACGGCGTAGCCGCAATGACCGGAGTCCCAATAGGAGTGACGCTCCGCCTGCACCCGGTCACCTCTGGCTCCGAGCGAGACTGCCCATGTGCGCAGCTCCACCATCCCAATGGCGTCAAGATCAGCGGCGCTCATCGATACGAGCTTGTCCGTATCGCCGGCTTCGAGCCAGCCAAGGACGCGGTGGTCCGCCTCGACATCGGGTTCGGAGAAGCGGTCGGTCCCGGGGAAGTGCGACATGCCGCCGGTGGATACGATGCCCACGCGTTTGCCGGACGCCTCCGCCCACGAGGCGATCGCCTTGCCAAGATCATTGCAGCGACGGATGGACGGCTGGGGCGGAACGTACGCATTGATGATGAGAGGGATCACCGGCGCTTCAAGACCCTCTTCCACCATGAAGTTGAGCGGAACGAGGAACGAGTGATCGAGCACCTCGTTCTGGCTGAAGGCGGGATCAAAGCCTCTGTCGAGGAGACCGTCCATGAGGCTGTTGGCCAGTTCTGGGCTGCCGTTCAATTCGATCCGGCGCCGGTTGAACTGCGCGACCACGGGGTTGCCCGTGAAGATCGTGAACTGCGGCACGAGGTTCAGAAAGTGGTTGTGGAGATGATCGAGCGCGACGATGATCAGCGCGTCGACGTTATGCTCCTTGACGCTCCGGGCAACAGCACGGTAGCCGTTGTGCATCCGAGCAAGCTCCGCCGGATCTTCCTCCTTCGGCTGGGTGAAGATCTGCGGGGCGTGTGACACGCAGTAGCCGAAGACTACGCCGCCTTTGTGCTGTACGTCGGTGGTGCGCACACCGTCGGTCGTCGCAGTGGTCATGTGGGTTCTCCTGATGAGGTTGATCCAGAGGGCGCTGCATGTCGTGCGGCGATTGCCTTGGCGATAAACGCATATTGCGCATCGCCGGCAGTGAGCGGAGCGCGTCCGCCTGCTAAACCTCGCGGCCAGTGCACCTGAACGCCGGCCTTCCTGGCGGCCTCGTGATCGATGCCACCGGGAGGTGAGGCGATATCGACGACGATACGACCGCGAAGATGCGCAAACGCTTCCGGCGGGATCGCATCGGTGGCCGGGACGGTGTTGATGATGATATCCGCTGCTTCCATGGCCTCCACCCGGTCGTCGTAAGCAACAGGGGTGGCGCCGCACTGGCGGGCGCGCTCGAGCGAGCGCGGACTCCGGGCGGCAACTTGCGGAGCACAGTGCGCGGCGACCAGATAGTCCACGATCACCGCTCCGGTGACGCCGTACCCGATGACGAGAAGACGATGCTCCCGCAGGATCCGTCGCGTCAGTTCAATGAGCAGCCGCATCACTCCCTCGGCAACACCGGTGGACAGGCGAGTGGCCAATCCAGGGTCGTCCTTGAGCTGAAAGATCGGGATGCTCATCCGGCGGGCGATCTCGTCGAACGTGGGCGTCGATCGCCCCATGACGACACCGCCTTCGCTGGCCGCGGACTGCTCGAGGAGCGCACCGTCGAGCACGATGGGTTCCGGAGCATCGGGTGCGTAGATCAGGTCACCGTTGAGACCTGGCGAAGGGAGGACGAGCCATTCGGTGCCGCGCACGGCATCGGCGAGTGACGCTGCCACTCGCACGCCATTGGACGCACCGGCGGCCTGGCCGTAGCACACCGCGTCATGACCGTCTCTCGCGAGTCGCTGGGCGACATGGACCTCGCGCCCATCGCCGCCGAGCACGGCGACGCGGTAATGCCTCATGAATAGACCTCCGTGGGGGATGTGGACACACCGATGGCTGCATCGCATTCGACCAATGCGTCGCGCAGCGTGTTGATGATCTCGACCGAGCACTCCGCATATGGAGCGCGGACGGCGAGCGATCCTTCGAATCCTCGAATCTGCATCGCCGCCTTGACCCCGGCAGGTTGGCCCGCTCGGGCCAGCACCCGTCGATATGGCGCCAGGGCGCTGTGGATGCGCTGCATGGTGCCCAGGTCGCTGCGGCCGGCAGCCGCAACCAGGCCCAGCATCGCCTCCGGGAACACCCACGCATTGGTGGAGGTCAGGCCGTCGACGGGCGCACCGAGTGTCAGGGCGGCGCTGAGGTCCGAAGCGATGAAGATCTGCACCGGGCGCGCCGTGGATCGAATGGCCTCGACGCTCCCCAGAAGCCGAACGGTATCGCGCGTTCCCTGCTTGACCCCGACGAACGCCTCCATCGCCATCACCTCAGCCATGACTCGCGGCTCGAGGTCATGGCCGAAGACGGGGTTGTTGTAGACGACAAGATCTCGTCCCACCGTCTTCGCGAGATACTCGAAATGCCGTAGCACGTCGCTCTCAGTCGTCTCACATGCCAGCGGCGCTGCCACCATCGCAGAGTCGGCACCCTCATCGAGCATGTTCAATGCCAGGCGGGCCGTCGCCTCAGCCGACAGCGATGCGGCGCATGCCATGAGCGATTCGCACGCGCCGGTGGCTTTCACCCGTCGCAGGATCGCGATCCGCTCGCTATCGCTCAGCGAGTGGAACTCGCCATAGGAGCCTGTGAGCAGCACGTGTCGTATCCCCGATTCGGCCAGCCGCTCGACGTTCGCCGCCATCGCTGAGGCATCGACCGAGCGTCCGTCGCGCGTGAATTGCGTTGGCGCAATGGCGTAGAGCATGAGTGGATCCCGCTCGACAACAACCTGGTTCATGGGCTAAGTCCGAACGTGCTCGGCATGCGGCAGCCGGCGGTGCGCTGCAGCCGAGGCTCCGAGATACAGCCGGCCGACTTCTGGATTTTCCAGGAGGCTGGCAGCGCGATCCTCGATGCGTACGATACCGAGCTCGAGCACCGCCGCATGGTCTGAGACTCGGAGCGCGGAGCGCGCGTTCTGTTCGACCAGCAAGACCGTGATGCCGTCCCTGCTCATTGCGGTCAGGGTCTCGAAGACCAGCGACCGACTCTTCGGGTCGAGACCCAAGGACGGTTCGTCGGCGAGCACCACTTTGGGTTCGAGCATCAACGCACGGGCGAATTCGATGATCCGCTGCTGCCCGCCGGACAGCGACCCTGCGTGCGAGTGATGAAACTGCTTGATGGTGGGAAACCGCTCCTCGAGCACCAGAGCGCGGCGACGAACCTCACCGTTGTCGCGAAGGATGTAGCCGCCCATCAAGAGGTTCTCCCAAACGGTGAGAGTCGGAAACAGGCTCCGATCTTGCGGGACGTGCACCACACCCGCCTCGAGAATTTGTCGAGGGGTCAATCCCTGAAGCGCCACCCCGTCGAGCCGGATCTCGCCCGACTGCACCGCGATGAGTCCACTGATCGCTCGGAGCAGCGTTGACTTGCCCGCGCCATTTGGGCCGATGAGACATGTCATCTCGTGACGAGGGACGTTCAGGGTGGTACCACGCAGCACGGTGCCGTACCCATAGCCGGAGACGACCTCACGGATTTCGAGACAGGTGTCCACTAGTCTCCCAGGTACGCGTCAAGAACGAGTTGGTTCTGCTGCACGTCGTCCGGCGCCCCGGCGAAGAGCTGCTTGCCGTGGTCCAGCACCACGATCGGGTCGCAGAGACTCATGACGAATTCCATGTTGTGCTCGACGATCAGGAAGGTCAGCCCCTTCGCGTGGAACTCGCGAATCCGCTCGGTCATGAGGTCGACCATCACATGGTTGACACCTGCGGTCGGTTCGTCGAGGAGGACGAGACGAGGCTTGCCCATGAGGACGGTCGCGAACTCCAGCAATTTCTGCTGGCCGTACGAGAGCTCACCGGCCTTCGCCTCCGCCAGTCGGGTCAGCTTGAACTCGTCGAGCAACGTCATCGCGTAGTCCACGGTTTCCCGATTGGCCTTCGACATCCCCCACACGGCGAGACCTCGCTTCGGCGCGGCCACGAGCAGGTTGTCGAGAACGTCGATCTCGGGGAGAACGCGGGCGCGTTGGAAGGTTCTGCTCATTCCACCGCGATACATCGTGGTTGGGTCGGGATGGGCAATGCGCTTCCCGCCGAAGCGGATCGAGCCACTATCACTCGCGAGGTAGCCACTCAGCATGTTGAGCACCGTGGTCTTTCCGGAACCGTTGGGACCGATGAGGCCCGTGATGCTGCCTTGCTGCACGCTGAACGAGCACCCGTCGACAGCGACGATTCCGCCGAAGCGCTTCCCCAGTTGGTCGATCTCAAGGATCGGTGCGTCGACGGTCATCGGGCCACGACTGGCGTCGGGGCGTCCCGGGGCGATTCCGCCTCGGCAACGGCCAACTCATCCACGACTTGCTTTCGGCGGCGACTGCGGCGGAGCGCGCGGTCCGCGATGGTCGTCACGACACCACGCGGAAGGAACAGCATGACGACGATGAAGACCGCCGCATATGCGATGAGATACAGCTGACTGCCGCCGAGGGAGTATGCAAAGTACTGCTGAGCCGGGGTGAGGATGAGGGCACCGACGAACGGTCCCCAGAGGGTCCCGATGCCGCCGAGGTAGGCCACAAGGATGATGCCCATGGCGAGGAATTCGCCGTCGAAAGCAAACTGCGGGTACACGGTCGACAGGTAGTAGGCCCACACCGCCCCAGCCATCGCGGAGAATGCGGCGCAGCCCGCGAAGGCTGCGTACTTCGGGACCGAGGTCGCGACGCCGAGACCGCGCGCCTTGTCCTCGTCCTCACGGACGGCGAACATCATGAGTCCCAGGCGACTCCGTCGCACGTAGGCACAGGCAAGAAGCGTCGCGGCGAAAACGAACAGCATCGCCCAGTAGAAGTACTCCTCGTACGTCCCTGGCGGGAAGGGCGCCTGCGGCACCTGCAGACCGGGCGCTCCACCGGTGATATCGGTGAGATTCAACGCCATGTATTGCAGGATGATGACCAGTGAGATCGTCACGATGATGAATGGCAGGCCTCGTGTTCTGAAGGCGATCCAGCCGATCGGCACACTGACCACACCGACAGCGATGCCGATGACCGGGACCAGCGCAAAGGGGAGAAACCCATTGCCGATACCGATGTGTTGGAACGTCAGAGCCAACCCGTAGGCGCCGAGTCCGAAGAAGGCAACACTGCCGAGCGACACATACCCTGTGTAGCCGCCGATGAGGTTCCAGGAGGAGCCGAGCGCTGCGTACATCAGGGTGAAGATCCCGATGTTGACGATCCAGCTCTCGGCGCCGCTGAACGGAAACAGCGCGAGCACGGCGATCACGCCCAGCCCGACCAGCAGTCCACGGTGAGCTCGAACCTGATGGTTCAAATGGCACCCCGGGCGCGCGTACCGAAAAGCCCCTGAGGGCGGGCGATGAGCACAAGGATGAGCAGCACGTAAAAGGGCACCGACGACCAGGCCGGCGAGAGTTCAGCCTGCACCAGCGACTCCGAGAGCGCCAGGATCACAGCCCCGGCGATGGCGCCGGCATTGCTCCCGAGTCCACCGATCACGCAGATCGCCAGCAGTCGCCCGATCAAGTCGTAGTGACTTGCCGGATCGAAACTGCTGACCAGACCGAACATTGCTCCAGCAGCGCCCGCCGTCGCAGCGCCGAGGCCGAAGGCGAGCGCGGCAGTTCTATCGGTATTGACACCGAGCAGCTTCGCGGCCGACTCGCGCTGGGACACCGCGCGGACCGAGCGGCCGAACTTCGTTCGGGTGAGAAGCAGGTACATGCCAACCAGAATCGCGACCGAAAGCAGGAAGGCAAGTGCTCGGACCACTGGGATCTCGTAGCCGGCAATCGTCCAGGAGCTGTTCTGGTACGTGGTGAGAATGCCCCGAAAGTCGGTGCCGAAGATGAAGCTGAGGATGCCCTCGAGGCCGATCGCCATGGCCCATGTCATCAGCAGCGACAACCGGTGCGCATCGTGGCGAATCGGCTTGAGGAGGAAGGTCTGCAGCGTGTAGCCGATTGCGAAGAGCAGCGGCGTCGAGACGAGGATGGAGAGGAAGGGGTCGATGTGCAGGTAGTTGAAGAGAGTGAACGCGATGTAGGCACCGCACACCACGAACACCCCCTGGGCCATGTTGATGATGCGCATCGTGCCGAACGTGAGCGTGAGCCCACTGGTCATCAGGGCGTACAGGCCGCCCGTCAGCACCCCAAGGATGATCGCCTGGATGAGGAGATGCACTGGATGTCTTCGCCCCCTGCTCGGTTATGGCCAGGCCGGCTTGGGGATGACCGGCGCGTGCTCGGCGATGGCGGGTGGATAGACGATGGTGAGCGTGCCACCGATCCACTCTTCGAGAAACTGACTGCCCTTGGGAGCGCCGTACTGGTCAACGCTGACCATGCCGACGACCGTCTGATAGCTGCCCTGGTGCAACGTCGAGATGATCGTCTGGTTGTCGATCTTGCCGGTTTTGGCTGCCACCGCCTCGATCAGCTGTCCCACCGCGTAGGTCTCGGCCGATGTCGAGTCGATCTGGCTCGGGTCACCACCAAACTTGGCAATGTAGGCCTGAACGAAAGCAGTGTTACCTGGGATCGGAGCGCTGTAGGTCCACACGTCCGAGGTGAAGATGCCCTGTGTGTTCTGAGCCCCAACGTTCTTGGGGAAGTCAACCGGGTTCTCAGGACCGTTCGTCATGAAGAGGAATTTCGGGTTGAACTTTTGCTGGATCATGGCCTGAACCTGGGCCCAGCCGTCGGCATCCTGCGAGCCGCTCACCACCATGTCTGGATTTGCCGAAGCAACCTTCGCGATGACACCGCCGAGGCTCGTGGTCTCGGCAGGATAGGTTTGCGAGTACACCGTCTTGATGCCCGCCGCTTCAAAGCGGGCCTGCAGCGCAGCGGCCGCGGGCTGCGAGAACGGATCATCAAGGGATGGATACGCCGCAGTCTTGGGGCGCTGGTCTGCAGGGAGCGACAGGATGTAATCGCCCCAGACCTGTGCCCCATTGATGGCGGTGGCCGGTCCTGCATCGATGAGATTGGGCAGATGCGCGGCGAAAACAGACGGTCCGTTGCCTGCACCTTCCACGAACGCATAGCCGTAGCGATTGGCGACCTTCGCGGCCGCCAGCGTCAGCAGGCTCGAGTACGGCCCGAAGACGAGGTCGACCTTGTCGCGGCTGATGAAGTTTTGATAATTGGTCACGACCTGCGTCGGGCTGCTGGCGTCGTCTGCGAACGTCAACTGCACCTGACGGCCGAGGATGCCGCCCTTCGCGTTGACCTGGCTGGCCCAGAGCTGGTATCCAAGCTGGGCGGCCTTGCCCGTGTTGGAGAAGTCACCGGTCAGCGAGACGGAGATGCCGATGGTGAGCGGTCCCTTGGTCGCGCCGCTGCTCGAGGCCGGCGCTGGCGTGCCGCACGCAGCCACTCCGGCACAGAGTCCGATAGCCAGTGTCCACGAACGGAGCCGCATCCCGGTGCTCAGCATGTGTTTCCCCTTTTGCCGTACGTCGTGCGCGCCGGGCACACACCCAGACGCGACCAATCAGCGAGGTGTCAGACGGCGGTTTGCTCTTCGTCCTTCAGCGCGTTGAGGACCATGTGCATCACCTTGTCGATGTGAGCGAGCATCTCCATCGACGCCCGCTGCGCCTCATGCTCACGAATCGCGCCGGCGATGCTCACGTGCTGGCGAGCGCACTCGATCGAATCCCCCGTGACCGGGGCGTCGCGACGGCGGAGCGCCCAGGTGAGGGAAAAGCTGTTCTCGACGAGCTGCATCAGCAATGGGTTGGACGCCGCACGCGCGACGCCTCGGTGAAAGCGGGCGTCGAACCCCCGAAATCCGGCGGCATCGCCCGCCTCCGCACTCACCACTGACTGCTCGGCTACGCGCTGGAGTTCAGCAACTTCGCGGCGCCCAGCGCGGGCCGCAGCCATCCGGGCGGCGGTGAACTCGTGGCCGCCGCGAACCTCATATGCGTAGCGGATGCGATCTCGAGACGGCGTGACCACGCGGGTGGCTCCGGCCTTGTTCTCCACCAGGCCCACGGCTCCGAGCCGGAGGAGCGCCTCGCGTACAGGGGTCTTGCTCACCCCGAACTTCTCTGCGAGCGCGGCCTCGGACAGCCGCATGCCCGGGGGCAGCGCCTTGCTCACGATCGCATCACGGATGGCGTCGTAGACCTGCTCGGTCAGGCTGTTACGGCGAAGGTCGATCGCCTCGAGGGTGGATGGGGCCTCGTGAATCACCATGATCTGTGGCACGCCGGGCAAGATACGATATTCCGCGTCTCAGATGCAATATCTCGTACATCGCCCCCCCTGCGCCAGGGTACGGCCGCCTGGGCGCTCGGTCGTGGGCTCCCTGGTGAAGACGCGCGAGCGGAGCCCACGGACTCGCCATCTCCGCGCAGGGGCGCGGTTAGGCTGATCCGGCCGATGCCGCCAAAGCCAGCAACTCGTCGTGGAGTTCCTGGTTCGCGCTCGCGAGCATGGTGCTGGACGCAAGCGTCCAGGCATGGCCGTCGATGTCGGTGAGGACAGCTCCTGCCTCGGCCACGAGCAGACTGCCGGCGGCGCTGTGTACCGCCGAGGTCGATAAGAGCGCGCAGGCGGCGATGCGCCCCGCGGCCAGGTAAGCGAGCGACAAGGTGGTCCCGAATGACCGCATGTCCCACCGATCCGCGCTAATGGCAGCCGCGCTGAAGGCCGCGGCCCGCGTTCGCCTCGGCCCCTCCACCTTGTCATCCTCCAGCACGATCGTCTGCGAGACGTCGCTGACTGCGGTTCGGCGCAGCTGATCGCCATTGACCAACCAGGCTCCGCGGTCTCGTTCGGCGATGACGATCTCAGCGGGCGAAGGCGCAGCGACGATTGCCGCAACGACCTCGTCGCCCTCGATGAAGGCCAGGTTCAGGCAGTACAGCGGCAGCCCCGACGCGTAGTTCCTCGTCCCGCAGATGGGGTCGACAAGCCAGTATCCGCTGCCGTCGGTTGGGCGAGCGCCGCCCTGTTCCTCGCCGACCACTGGTTGCCCGACGGACTCGTGCAACAGGCGACGCACCAACTCCTCGACTGCAACATCGCTGGCGGTGACGACGTCTCGCCCTTCCTTGGGCGAGATCTCGCCCGCGCCGACCCGGCTCTCGGCCAGCTCAAGGCCGCGGTGGGCGGCTTGGACGCCGGCGGGTATCTCGATGCGGAAGCTCGACAACGAGGAATCACTCATCAAGTGCAACCTCCGGCTGCCGCCCGGCGGCCCGCGTCCTGCATCCTATCTCCCACATGACGCCAGTTCGAGTTATCCCGGAATTCCAACTCGCCGGCAAGGTTGCGGTTGTGACCGGGGGGAACCGCAGCATCGGGCGAGCGTCGTGTGAGCTCCTCGCCGAGGCCGGTGCGACGGTTGTCGTCGCCGGTCGCGACGAAGCCGCTTGCGAGCGTGTCAGCGCCGGTATCGTCGCGGCCGGCGGCGCAGCGCTCCCCGTCTCATGCGACGTGGGCAACGCCGCGGACGTGGATCGGCTCTTCGCCACCGCAGTCGATAGATTCGGCCGCGTCGACATCTGCCTCGCCAATGCCGGGATCTTCAGCACCTGGCAGCCATCTGACGCCATGCCGCTCGACGAGTGGGACCGTGTCTGTGCCATCAACCTCCGGGGCGCCATGTTGACCGCTCTGGCGGCTGGGAAGCAGATGATCTCGCAGGGTGAAGGGGGCAGCATCATCGCCATTTCGTCGGTTGCGGGCGTCGTCGGACTGAAAGGAACCCTCGCGTACTCTGCCGCGAAGCACGGGCTGGTCGGGATGACCAGGACCATGGCCATCGACTGGGCTGAACAGCGGGTTCGGGTGAACTGCATCGCGCCGGGCTTCATCACCCGTGATGTCGAGCCGTTGCACGAGGACCCCTCCGCGGTCGACTTCGTCACGACGAGAACCCCGATGGGCCGATGGGGCACCCCCCGCGAGGTCGCCTTGGCCGTGTATTTCCTTGCATCGCCGGCGTCGAGCTACATGACCGGTGCGGTGCTCTGCGTCGACGGCGGTTGGTGCGCGCAATGAGATGCGAGACCGCGCCGGTCAGCCTGCGGCGATTCCCTGAATCTCGATGAGCATGTCGGCGTGCACCAGCCGGCTCACGATGAGCAGCGTGTTCGGTGGGTACTGCTTGTCGGGGTAGGCCTCGTCGAAAATCCGCGCTCGTGCTTCGTAGAAGCCGGCGATGTTTTCCTCGCCCACGAGATACGTCGTGAGGAGCACGACGTTGGCAAAGCCCATGTCGGCTGCGGCCAAGACCTGGCGCATGTTGTCGAAGGCCTGACGCACCTGCGCTGCGATGTCACCGACACCGACGGTGCTGCCATCCGCTCCCACCGACGCGCGACCGCCCATGAACAGTACCCGGCACCCCGCCGGGACGAGGGCCGCATGCGAGTAGAGACCGAGCCGGGGTGGGGTTTCCAGTTGAATCATTGTTGGAGCCGGCATGCTTCTCCTCTTTGTACGACGCGGATGGGACGGTGATGCTGCGCGATCACGCTCCGATGCTCTTCAGCGATCGTTCAGCCGCTTTGACCAGACCCTCGCCACCGGCTCTCGATCCGAGGAAGAGTTCTCCGATGTCGCTGCGCGCGGCGACCGCTCCCGCCGGCCCGTCAACGTCGAACCGGCCCGAGACCATGACGTATGCCCAGTTGGACACCTCCAGCGCCTGCACCGCGCGCTGCTCCACGAGAAGGACCGCGGCGCCCGACGATGCCAGGGCCGGCACGGTCTCCCCGAGGAGAGCTTCACTCGCGGTGGGGGACAGATTCGCCGAGGGTTCGTCGAGGATGATCACCCGCGGCTCGAGCATGAGGACTCGCGCCATCGCGAGCATCTTGCGTTCGCCACCGCTCAGGTTGCCCGCATGGCTCGTGAGGAGGCGTGTAAGACGCGGGAACATGGCGAGCACGCGGTCCATTGCTCGATGCAGCTCCGTTCGTCGCAGCAGGTAGCCGCCTGCCAGGAGGTTGTCGCGTACGCTCAGTGCCCTGAACACCTCACGCTCCTGCGGGACATAGCCCACTCCGCGGCGCACCAGAACATCACGGCGGAGATTCGTCACATCGTCGGTGCCGATGCGAACGCGACCGCCGGCACTGGGGATGCCGCCGGTGATTGCCTTCAACAGCGTGCTCTTGCCGGAGCCGTTCGGCCCCACGACCGTTGCGATCTCGGCGGCCGCGACCTGCGCCGAGACGCCCCGCACCACGAGCCCCGAGCCGTATCCAGCCTCAAGGTTTTCGACGACAAGCAACGGCTCCGGGCGGGGCGTGTTAGCCGGCGAGGTAGGCATCAAGCACCTCGCGACTCTGGCGCAGGTCGCGCAGCGAGCCCTCAGCCAGAACTCGTCCCTGAGCCATGACGACGACCGAGTCGCACAGACGATCCACCAGCGCGAGGTCGTGCTCGATCATCAGCATGGTCATTCCCTGCACACGAAGATCATGCAGGTGATCGCCGATCGTGTGCGCGAGAGTCGGATTGACCCCCGCCATCGGCTCGTCGAGAAGCAGCATCACCGGCTCGGACATCAACGCACGCATGATCTCGAGAATCCGCTTCTGCCCACCGCTGAGCGTCCCCGCGTCGTCGTTCTCCATTCGTCGCATCCCAAAACGGTCGAGCATTGACTCCGCCCGGTCCACAAGCTCTGTCTCCCTTCGGCGCCAGAACCACCGACCCAGCAATGCGGCATGAAACGTCTCTCCGTCCCAGGGACGGGCACCGAGGAGGAGATTCTCGAGCACGGTGAGTCGGGCGAAGACGTTCGCGGTCTGAAAGGTACGCACGAGCCCAGCGCGTGCAACGCGATGAGGCGGCAAGCCCTGGATCTCTCGTCCGCGGAAGAGGACCCGGCCGCCGTCGGGCCGCATCTGTCCCCCGATGATGTTGATCACCGTCGACTTGCCGGCGCCATTGGGTCCGATGAGCCCGGTGATCGTGCCGGGCCGCACCGCAAAGCTCGCCCCGGCAACCGCGTCCACGCCGCCGAACGAGCGACGAAGATCGCTCGCCTGCAGCATCGGCTCGGCGGGTGCGGGAGCAGAACTGCTTGCCGTGTCCTGCGCGTCCTGCGTAGCTGGCGCCGCGGGGTGGATGGATGACGGTGGCACGGGCACCTCCGCGGCGTTCACCGGGGCTCGCTGTCGGCACCCGGCGCGGAGGCCGGCTCCGAGGCTCCGATGAGCGGCGATCGGGCGACGCGCACGCGGCGCCGTTCGGGGATGATCCCGCGCGGACGCAGCCAGATAAACGCGAGCAGCAACAGTCCGACCACCACCCAGTCGAGTGATGCGGTCAAGCCCGGGTAGCCGATGTTCGGGAGAAAACGCGTCCCTTCGAGGATGAGAATGGGGACGAGCAGCACGCCGATCGTGTTGCCGAGCAGGTTGCCCGTACCCCCGACGACGATCGCGGTGAACAGGAGAAAGGTCTCGGGATACAGCCAGCTCCCAGGGCCCCATGCACTGACGTACTGCACCAGCAATCCACCGCTGAGACCACCAAGGCTACCGCCGATGATGAACGCCACCATCCGCTCCCGAAGGGGGTTGCGGCCGAGCGCAGCAGCCGCCGTGTCGCTGTCTCGGATGGCACGCAAGAGCCGTCCGAACGGGGACGTCACGATACCTCGCATCACAAAAAACGCGGCCAGGGTGGCTATCCCGCACAGCAACGCGTAGAACCATTGGTACGTCACGCGATCGAGATTGAGCTGATCGGCAAGCGGCGCCGGGACAAACGCGACCCCGATCACCCCGTTGAGCAACCCCGTCTGGGCGCCGACGAAACCCGTGGCGATGAGCGAAAGCACCAGCATCGACATCGCCTGATAGTCGCCTCGCAGGCGCCGGATGCCGATGTATCCGATCGGTATGGCGAGCAGGCCACCCGCTGCCGTCGCCGCCAGGAGCGGGACTGGGAATGGGAGGTTCAGGCCGCCGACATACGTTTCCGCGGCTTGGTAGTACGCCGCAGGGTGCAGGGCAACCAGTGCAGCGGTGTACGCACCCGCCGCCTGAAAGACGACGAACGCAAAGTTGTAGATCCCCGAGATCCCGTACTGCAGGTCGAGGCCCCAGACGGCGATGATGTTGATGAGAAGAAGGATCAGCACCCCGCTGACGTAGAACTGAGTCGCGGCACTCATTGCACGAGCTGCCTATCGCTTGCGAACTCAGCGAAGATTCCCTGCGGACGAAGAATGAGCACCGCAATGAGGATCGCCCAGGCAACCACATCCTTGTAGGAAGGGGAAAGAACCGCGGCGGCGGTCTCGCCGGCAAGTCCGACGATCAGTGCGCCGACCATGGCTCCGTACGGCTTGCCGATGCCGCCGATGATTGCGGCCGCTGCGATCGTGATGAAGATGCTGCCGCCGATGGTCGAGTCGAACGACCCGGTGCTGATGCCCAGGAACACCCCGCAGATTCCGCACAGGGCTCCGGACACAAGCCATGCGATCGTGCGCACGCGCTGGGTCGGAATTCCGCAGCCGCGGCTGAGATCGGCATCCGCGGCGGTGGCGCGCATTGCGAGACCCAGCTTCGTGTAGCGCAGCAACAGGTGCACCATGACCAGTGCAGCTGCGGCGCAGCCGATGATGGTGAGCTGCAGATCGCTCATCGCCACGGCTCCGATATGGAAGACATGATTCTGTGCAACGTTGTAGCTGAGAATCGTCGGCCCCTGGATGCCTTCGAGAGTGAATTGAATGATCAAGCCCAGGGCGATGGTGACCATTGCCATGCCGAAGAGGGACGTACCTCTCCGAACGAACGCGTTGACGACGAACCGGCCGATCAACCACGAGAAAAGTGCGCCCCATACGCCGCCGATCAGGATGGCGAGCCACGCGCTTGGGTTACCCCCGGCGACCCAGCGGTCGACAAAGATCGCAGAGGTGAGCGTGGACCCAAACGCCAGGTTGAGCACGTTCGTGATGCCGAACTGGAGCGTGAAGCCCACGGCTCCGATCGCGACCAGGGCGGCTGTGTACAGCCCGAATGCGATGACGTCCTGGGCGAGCGTCATCTCCTCAGAATTCCGCCTGTCTCAGGAGCCGAGGTGGGGTCGATCGATCAACGGTTGCCTTCCGCGCTTCGTACCTGCTCGGCCGTGATCGTGTCGATCACTTTGTCAGTCACCGTCTGAAGAACGCCCCAGACACCGGCGGAGTTGTGGTACTGATCGAAATTGATCTGGCCCTCGACGCCGACATAGTTGATCGTCTTCCCCGCCGCAAGCGCTGTCTTACCTTCCGCGAACGTGTGCACGACCGTGGCCCCGGAGACGATCTTCGGGATGAAGCTGTTGAAGGTCGCCGGGTTGGTGCTTTTGGCCGCGAGCATTGCCAGGGCGATCATGTTGACGTTGTCGTATGGGTCCTCAGAGTAGATCTGACCCTCGTACGTTGGCTTGTCGTTGATGGAGGAAGCCATCAGCGCGTTGTTGAAGGTGTCGTACGCATCGCCCGTCGAAGGAGCATATTGCTCCACGCGTACGAAGTACTTCTGGAAATCGGCCTTACCGATTGCCGCCTCGACCGCCTTGTCCCAGTCGGAACCGACGGTTCCCGAGGTGAGAACTCCCGGCAGCAGCCCGCCGGCCTGCTTGAGCTGGCCGTAGAACACTCCGGCTGTTTGCGGATCGCACTCCATCGCCATGACATCAGGGTGTGTTGCAAGCATCCGCTGGATCTCGGTCTCATACGAGGTCTGATCGATGGCGAGACCTTCGTTGATGGCCAGGGTGAGGTGAAGATTCTTGACGCCGCCAAGGAGTCCCGGCACGTTGCCCTGGGCTGATGGATCCGTGGTGAACATACCGGCGACGCTGTGGTACGGAGTCTTGTAGTGGAGGTACGCGGTCAGTGCATAGCCGGCAACGTCATCGCCGGGGATGGTCCGCCAGAAGTATGCGTAATGGTTTGTGTCGAACGGCACGTCACCGCCGATCGACAGTTCCGGAATGTGAGCGGCGTTGAAAAGAGGGGTGGTCGCGGTGAGCAGGCCGCTGTTCTGGTCGACGACCGCGACCAGGTTCGAGGTCGTGGCGAGCAGGTTTTGCGCCGCCGGCACCGCGTCCGCCGGATCGCCTCGATCGTCAACCTCCTGACATGTGAGCTTGTCGCCCAGGACCCCACCGTCCTGGTTGATCAGGTTGATTGCAGGGACGCATCCCGCCTGCTCGAAGGCGGCGTACGCGGCGTTCGGCCCGCTGGCCGGGTCGAAGTTGGCGATGACCAGGGTTTGACCGCCGGTCGACGATGGAGAGCTACTCCCGCAGGCCGCCAGGACGAGTCCACTGACTGAGGCCATGCTCAGGAGACTGATCATTCGATAGGTGCGGTTGGCCACATGCATCAAAGTGCCTCCGTGCAAAGTCCCCTGGTACCGCTTCGTGGCGGTAGCTTGACACCTCAGCGCCGTATTGTATCCTGCATCCTGCAACATGCAAGAGCCCAGGACGGGTGGCTCAGCGCTCCCGTTGAGATCGCTTCCACCGCGTGGCGGACTTCAAGATGACCGGATCGAGGGGAGAAGTGGTGATCGCTGACCGTGTGCTGATCGAGAGCGAGCCGGAGCCCGTGAGCCATTACTGCCACGTGGTCCGAGCCGGCGACATGGTGTGGGTGAGCGGCACCACCGCGCGGGGCGGTGACGGGAAGGCTCGCGCCGCGGGCCCGACGGAGCAGGCCCGGGTGGCCCTCCAGGGAATGGGCACCGCTCTCGCGGCTGTCGGCTCCGGGCCGGCGGACGTGGTCAGAGTGAGCAACTGGCTGACCCGGATCGACGACCGGGCCGCCGTCAACATCGCTCGCGAGGAGTTCTTCGGCGCAACGCTACCGGCGAGCATCCTGTGCGAGGTACCGCGCTTGGTGGACCCCGATCTCCTCTACGAGATCGATGCGGTCGCCGTGGTCGGCGGAGAGAAGGAGCGCGTGACCCTCCCCGGCTCGGAGCCTTTCAGTCACTACTGCGACGTGGTGCGCTCCGGGGATCTGGTCTGGGTGAGCGGCTGCGGAGCCCTCGGCCCAGGGCATGAGCTGCTCGCGCCAGGCGATGCCACCGAACAGGCGCGCATCGCGCTCGGAAATCTGCGGTTGGCCCTCGCTGCCGTGGGTGCGCGGATCGAGGACGTGGTCAAGGTGACCAACCTGCTCACCAATATGGACGACCGTGCCCGCGTCAATATCGCCCGTCGCGAGTTTTTCGGCGAAACCCTCCCGGCCAGCATCATCGCGGAGGTGCCACGGCTTGTTGTGGACGGCATGCTGTACGAGGTCGACGCTGTCGCGGTGATCGGCGGTAGCAAGCAGCGCGTGACATTGCCCGGCTCGCAGCCGATCAGCCACTACTGCGATGTCGTTCGGGCCGGCGACCTCGTCTGGGTGACCGGACAGGCGGCGGCCGAGTCCACCCCGGATGGCTCGGGTTACACGATCCTGGCCGAAGGAGACGCCGAAGGGCAGGCGCGGATCGCGCACGAGCATCTCGGTCAGGCACTTGCAGCAGTTGGCGCAACCCCGGCGGATGTGGTCAAGGTCACGAACTACGTGACCAACATCGACGACCGCAGCCGAGTCAACATCGCGCGCAAAGCCTTCTTCGGTGATACGCGGCCTGCCAGCGTGCTGGTCCAGGTGCCTAAGCTGGTGCTTCCGGGCCTCATGTACGAAGTGGAGGCAATGGCCGTCGTCGGCGCCGGGCGGCAGAGTTGATGGTAGCTTGCGGTTCCGCAAGGAAGCGTCCCATTCTGTGTACGGGAGAGTGTCATGGGTTCCTGGATTCTCATCGAGCACGGTCAGGTTATCGACGGAGCCGGAAACCCGCCCAGGCCTGACACCTCCGTACTGATCCGCGACGGGCGGATCGACCGCGTCGGTGACGCCGCGAGTGTCGCCGCCTCCATCCCTGAGGGCCGGACGGTCACGCGCATCGATGCGACCGGTAAGACCGTGATGCCCGGGCTCGTCGATGCGCATTGCCACATGACGTACGGCGAGAGCCTCGCGCAGGAGGAGATGGACCTCTACACCAGCCACGAGATGCGCACCCTGATCGCGGCGAGCAACCTCAAGAAGGTGCTGCGCGCCGGAGTCACGTCCATCTCGCAACCGGGCGGCAGCTACTACATCGGGGTGGCTCTTCGTGAGGGCATGAAGGCCGGCCTCCTCGAAGGTCCACGGATGGCGGCCGCGGGTCGGTACCTGACGACGAGCAACGGGCTCGCCGACGGGTATCCGGATTCAGTCGGCGTGCCGGCCGGCAACATCGGGATTTTGACGAACACGCTGCCACAGATGGTCGACGAGATCCGGCACCAGGTGAAGAACGGAGTCGATTTCATCAAGATCGCCGACAGTCCGTACGGACAGTGGCAGGCATTCTCCGACGACGAGCTCAAGGCGATTGCCGATCTCAGCCATCAGCTGCGGCGGCGATGCACGATCCACGCGCGCGGCTCCGCCGAGGTCGGTGCCGCGGTCGACGCCGGCTTCGACTGGATCATGCACGGCAACCTCATGACCGATGAAGTCATTGAGAAGCTGGCCGTGTCGAAGATTCCGCTCGTACCCACGCTGTTGCTGCTGGCCAACCTCGCTGACTGGGGTGAACTCGTGGGCTCACCCAACAACCAGCGCGACGGCTGCCGTCGCATGCTCGAGAAGACAGCGGACACCTTGCATCGCGCCCACGCTGCCGGAGTCGTGCTCGCGGTCGGAACGGACAGCGGGTTCTCGGTCACCCCATACGGCGAATGGCACGCCAAGGAGCTCGAGCTCCTCATGGTCTATGCGGGAATGAACGAGCTCGAGGCGATACAAGCCGGTACCAAGAACGCCGCCATCGCGACCAACGAGGCTGGTCGTGTCGGGGAGATCGCGGAGGACATGCTGGCCGACGTCATCGTGGTCAACGGTGACCCCAGCAAGAACATTCGGGTCCTCGTCGACAAGCGAAACATCGAGGTGGTCATCAAGGCGGGTGAGATCGTCGTGTTCGATGAACCCGATCTCGAGGTACGCCGCGGGTACCGGGAGCACGTGATTGCGTACGCGCAGAAGCCGCTCACCTACGACGTTGTCTATGGGGACGGAGCACCCGTGGGCCACGAGGTGATGGTGAGGTCGGTATCCGACTCGAAGGATCTTCTTGGCAGCCTCGGGCAGCGCGAACTGGACGCCCAGGCCGTCGTCGATGCCTGAGTGAGGCGCGGTCGGACTGCATGACCGTTCCCGAACTTCTCCCCCGCGATGCCACGGTGCGGCGCTATCCCCTCGGCATGGGCGGCATGCTGACGCGCGTGCTGGAAGCCGGCGAAGGCGACAGCGTCATCACGTTCATCCATGGGGTGGGTGCGCGATGCGATCGGTGGGCGGGGAACATCGCAGCGATGGCCTCGGCCGGCCATCACGCCTTTGCCTTCGACCTTCCCGGACATGGTTTCGCAACGAAGGGCGACGGATTCCCGTATGGGATCCGCGCCTACGCCGACCTTGTGCACACGTTCCTCGACACGATGGGAATCCGACGCACCTTCCTCGTGGGCACCTCGATGGGCGGTCACATCGCTGCGCGCGTCGCCTGTGACGACCCCGAGCGCGTGAGCGGGCTCATTCTCGTCGGCACGCTCGGGGTGGTTCCGATGGGACCGGCGCACCGTGCCGCGCTGAGCGCAAGCGTCAAGGACACCTCCCGTCAGGGCATCGAAGCCAAGCTCCGGCGATTGATCCACAACGACAGGCTCCTTGTCGACGAGCGCTGGATCACCGAGGAATGGAGGATCAACAACTCCCCCGGAGCGGGCCTCGCCTTCGCGCGGCTCTCGGAGTACTTCGCGGGGCCAGTCGATGACGAGGTCGTCGGCACCCTGCTGAGCGCGATGGGCAGCACCGTCCCGACAGTGCTTGTCTGGGGTGAAGAGGACGTCATGGTGCCCATCGGGGTGCTGCGACAATGCGCCGAGGTGCTGCCGCTTGCGCGTACTGCCGTGATCGCAGAGACCAGCCACGCCCCCTATGTCGAGCGCGCCGACGCGTTCGACGGCGTCGTGCTCCGCTTCATGGAGGATCGTTGGGGGCCGGAGGGATCGATCCGCGTCTGAGTACCCATCACGGTGCGCGTGGTCCGCGCCGCTGATGCCTAGATGTCAGCCCGATGACGTCGCGTGTTGCGGAGACGCGGTGAGGAAGCTCGTCAGCAAGGTGTTGAACGTGTCGGGATCTTCGAAGTACGGAGCGTGGCCCGTCCCCTCCATGAGGTGCAGCTGCGCCGACGGGAGCAACTCGGCGACACGATGACCCACCTCGGAGGGGACCCAGAGGTCCTGTGCCCCCCAGACGAGGAGCACTGGGATCGCATCGATTGAGTCGACCAGCCTGGCGCCGACGAGATCGCGATTCACGCCCGTGTTGAGATAGGCACCGACCGCTTCCAGCGCGTCACGCGCTCCGGGGGAGCTGTTGAATCGCGCCTCCTCCCTCACCCAGTCGTCGGTGATCAGTCGCGGATCGTGAACGACGAAGCCGAACTTCCGCCTGATGCCCTCCTCGGACGCATCGTAGAGGGGGGTCGGTGACGGCGGACCTCCCTTGGGCGTGTACTCGACGATACCAATTGCTCCGATGAGCACCAGCGCCTCCACGCTACCCGGGTTGCGGCACGTGAGCTCCGCGGCGACGTGAGCGCCGAGCGACGTTCCCGCAAGGATCGACCGTTCGATGCCGAGGGTCCTCAGCATCTCACCGACGAAGTCCGCCAGCGCCGGGGTGGTGTACTGGAGATTGCCACCCTTGGACGCAAAGCCATGTCCGGGGAAGTCGACGGCGATCACCCGATAGCCTGCGGCAGCCAGCGGAAGCATGTTGTGACGGAACCGGTCGGCTCTTGATCCGGCGCCGTGCATGTACAGCACTACCCGGGGCCCGGTACCCGCTTCGACGATTCGCGTCACCACGGAGCCGACGCCGAGCGGATATGTGATCGACGCGGGTACGTCTCCGATGATGTTCACGTGGATCCTGGCCTGTCGTTACTCAACGGAAATCGAACTGGGCTCGGGATCATGAAACTCGACGCGCGACCGTTCGAGCGTGCTCCCGAAGTGTTGAAGGCTGATCCTCGTGGCTCGATCGACGTCGCGGGCGCGGTACGCGTCGAGCAGGTCACGGTGCTCATCGTCGGCGCCGGGGCGTCGCACTGGGTCGGACGCGATCGAGATGTTGACATAGAGGGTCGAGAGATCCGCAAGTCTGCCGAGCGTCTCGGCCAGGATCCGGTTGCGGCTGGCGCCGTCGAGCATCCGATGCAGGCGTCGGTTGTTCTCGATCCACTCGTCACGTGAGGAGGTGGTCTCCATGTGGCGTATCAGGTTGTCGGCCTCTGTCAGCTCTGCATCGGTGATGAGCGGGATGCCTTCTTCCACTGCGAGAGGCGACAGAGCGGCGCGCATTCTATAGACCTGTTCCAACTCGGAAATGGTCGCCCGATGCACAACCGCACCGGAGTACGTCGTGAAGTCGACGAGCCCCTCAGTGGCCAGATCACGGAGCGCCTCCCGCACCGGGGTGATGCTCACGTCGTAATGCTGGGCAAGCTGAGTCTGATGTAGCCGGCTGCCCCCGGCAAGGCGGCCATGCAGGATGTCCCGCCGCATGGCGTCGCGAACGATCGTGTGGACGCTTGCCATGACAGGTATATGCGCGGTTTCCCCAGACGTCGTGGCGGGCAATGGCCGGACCGGGGTCTCTCGTTCAACCATTCAATGACTCGTCCACGGTATTGCACAGGGTTCCGATGCCCTCGATGTTCGCCTCGATGACATCGCCGGATCGTAGGAACTCCGGAGGTGTCCGGGCAAAGCCGACGCCTGCGGGCGTTCCGGTGGCGATGATGTCCCCGGGTTGCAGCGAGATGTAGGCGGACACCGTCGACATCAGGTCGGCGATGTCGAAGACGAGCTCACTGGTTCGCGCCCGCTGCTTGACGGTGCCATTCACCGAGAGCGAGATCTCCAAGTCGGGGGGATAGTCGATCTCGTCGGCTGTCACAACCCAGGGGCCGAGCGGTGACGAGCGATCCACATTCTTGCCGAGGTGCCATTGCACGTGCCGGCGCTGAACATCGCGCGCAGTGATGTCATTGAGAATCGTGTAGCCCGCGATGTGCTCCTCCACCAGGCGGGGATCGATGTGCCGTCCGCCCCGGCCGATTATGACGGCGAGCTCGACCTCCCAATCGAACTCGGTCGAGGTCGAGACGTCGAGGGACAGCCGACTGCCGGGGTCGGCCACTGCGTCGACAGTTTTGAGGAAGACAATCGGAACATCCGAGCGCTCTGCCCTCAGCGCCTTCCCCGCTTCCGACGTGTGGTCGGAGTAGTTCATGCCGACGCAGAACAACCCTCGTCGCGTGTCCGGAAGCGGAGCCAGAAGCGTGCAGGCCTCGAACGGGAACGACGCGCCCGTCTCTTCGACAGTGGCGCCGGGGACGCTCCAACTGGTGAGCAGGTCATCCCACTCTCCGGCCGCTTCATGAACCTGCCCGTCGACGACCTTGCCGATTCGGCGAGTCCCTTCTATCTCAAATCGCACCAAACGCATTGCTGTCCCTGCTGCATGTTGCAGGATGCAGGATACAGCAGCCGCTGGGCGTGGGGATGACACGGGCTCCAGTGGCCGGCCCGCTGCTGGTTGCCGCTCAACGGCGTTCGCGGACGATAGAGGTCCCTACCGTCGTAGCGTTACGCGGACTCTGGCGGTCGCCTCCCGCGCGGATCAGACGGGGTGCGACGACTGGTAGCGCGCCACGGTGACAGCGATGATCACGGGCACGTCGACGGCGAACAACACCAGCATCAGAGAGACAACGACCAGTGGCCCACCGGCGGCGTGGTTGCGCACGAATGAGAACTCGATCATCCCCGCCGAGATGACATATGCGACCAGGGCCCAGCGCAGGACCAGCGAGAAGGCTGCCCAAGCAAAGCCGCGCCAGCGCACGAGGAGAAGGATTGCGCTGCCCAGCAGCGCGGCGCTGACCGCGACAAGCGCGATCGGAAGCGTCAGCGGCGGGCGCGTCGGGAAGTAAGCCGCCATGAACACTCCGCCGACAACCACCAGGGCTAGTGACACAGTGGCGAGCTCGGCCGCGGGCGGGTACGCACCCCTCGTGGCGCCCGGTGTCATGCCCTCACGGCCGACCTCGGTCATTGCGTGGCCACACGGGTCATGATCACCAGGGTCGCGATCTGCATCGCGCCAGTGATCCCGGCCGCATAGACGAAGCGCCGCATCAACCGGGCGATGAGCTCTCCGTTGGGATGCGGCTTCTTCATCTCGAACAGGACAGCGATGTTTGCGGGCTCGAGGACGCCAAGCGCGACGGTGGCCATGACGCCGACAACGACAAACGACGCCACCAGCCACCCGTGGTTTGGGTTCAGGGATTGGAGGTTACCGAGCCCAAGCGCCAGCTGGAATCCCGAGGCCAGGGTCATAAGCACAACCGTGGGCATGATGACCACCATCATCGGCATGAATCGTGCTGAGAACTCAGCGCGAGCAGGAATGGAGAGCCGCCCGAGAATCGGGCCGATGACGAACCCGACGAACAGGTCGATGCCGGTCCACAGCCCGCCACCGACCACGTGGTAGAAGACGAGCGCCCAGAGCCAATTGCCGGCAATCGTGATGATCAGGCCGGCGACGATAACGGCAATGACAGGAAGCGCTGCGCGTGGAACGATCTGAATGGACGGCCGGGGCGGCGCGTCCCCCGCCGCCGTAGCAGCTGCTGGTGCAGCCATTGCGGATCGTATGTCCACCGGTTCTAGTTCCCTCGGCTCCGACGTGGGTGGTTGTTGCCGGTTCAAGCGCCGACGACGGTAGGGTATCCGTAAGCGCAAACGGGCCGCGCCATCGGGGTGCTTGACCAGCTCGAGGCGACCGAGACGCTCCCCCTGGATCGGTGCTCTATAAGAAAAGCTAGACTACGCCGCGCCCGCCGGCGATCCGTGCGGCGTAGAGAATGGCTGGGAGATGTCCGACCAGCGATAGGAGGGAAGCAATGAAAGCAACAAGAATTATTCGATTCGTGCTGGCAGCAGGACTGCTCGCCGGCGCCGGGGTCGCTCAAAACCTCGATGTGGCCGCAGCGAGCACCGGCGATCACGATAGAGGGGCGATCTTCGTGTCGCCGCAGGGGGCCTCGACCAATTCGGGCGAGTCGTGCGCGACCGCCCGCTACAAGACGATCCAGTCAGCGGTGAATGCTGCCCCGAAGTGGGCCACCGTGGTCGTGTGCGAAGGCACATACAAGCAGGACGTCGTCGTGTCCTCGCCACTCTCCCTGAAGGGCCGCGACGCGACGATCAAGGGGACAGCGAAGACAAGGTTCCTGTGCGATCAACTGGGACCCATGGGCCCCGGTGTGGCTCCCTGCCTCGCCGGTCTGACCATCAGGAGCTCGCATGTCTCGGTTGAGGGTTTCACGGTCACGGGCGCCATCGGCGAGGGCATCCTCGCCACCGGCACCCTGAAAGGCGGCTCGATCACCGACGTGAGCATCACAGACAACTGGGTCGCCGGTAACAACATCGGCGGGATTCCCCCCTCTCCGAACTCGCCCTATCCGCAGTGCGCGGCGAACGGCCAGATCCCCGGCGACTGCGGTGAGGGCATCCATCTCATGGGCGTCACTCACTCCGTCGTAGCGCGCAACCACGTCAGCGGCAACGAGGGCGGTGTCCTCCTGACAGATGAGTTTGGCCCGACGCACGGCAACCTGGTCGAAGACAACACGATCACAGCGAACCCGTTCGACTGCGGCGTGACTGCCCCTGGGCATAACCCGTTTGCGCTCGACGCAAGCGGCAATCCGCAACCCTTGGTCGCGGGCGTGTACGACAACGTCATCCGCGGTAACCGCATCACAGACAACGGCTTGCTTGGAGAGGGTGCGGGGGTGCTGTTCGCCAACGCAGGTCCGGGTACCGCCTCCTACAACAACCTCGTCGAGGACAACTACATCGCCGGCAATGAGTTGTCGGGGGTGACCATGCACGCGCACACGCTTCCGCCTGGACTGTTCGAGGATCTCAACGGCAATCGCATCATCGACAACGTGATCGGTCGTAACAACGTCGGCAGCCCAGTGGTCCCAGGCGATCCACTCGATGGACCGCCCGCGCAGGACTTCCGGACAACCGGCATTCTGGTGTTCTCGGGAACCGTGCCGGTGCACGTGACGATCCGTGACAACCAGATTTCCAACGATCACTACGGCGTGTGGCTGGGGATCAACGACAACGTGTCGGTGTCGCGGAGCGACAACTCGTTCGAGAACGTGGCGCGGCGTTTCTACAGCTTCAGCTGACCACTTAATCTACGAAGGCGATTCGTCGATCCTCGTCGGGCGTCCGGCGAGGGTCGACGACGAGCGTGCCTCCGCCGCACGTTCCAGCAGCGCTTCCGTCTCTTTGAGGGCCGGGCCGAAGCCCATCGAGGTGAACAGGTCCCGAGCTTCGCGCAAGGGACCATCAGCTCCGGTCGCTCCCAGGGCGACCTGGCAGCGTCCCTGGCCGAGCAGCGCGTAGGCGAGCTCCGGGACATCGCCGAACTCCCGCCAACGGGCGGCCGCGTCGATGTAGGCGGTCGCGGCCGTGGCGCGATCGTGGGCAGCCTCCGCGAGCGCCGCGCGGCAGGCGGCCAG
>JBAQGL010000224.1:0-8898 GCA_049287785.1 Candidatus Dormiibacterota bacterium
TCGTCGACGGTTGATGCGGCTCACGACGGCTCGCCTCAGCCGAATATCGCGCTCAGGTCTCCGCCGGCAGACGCCGCTATGCCGAGCAGGGGCACGCCGAACGCCTCCTCGATGGTGCGCAGGGTGCTGTAGTGGTCACCGATAGTCGCAATCGCCCCGCGTCCTCGCGCGTTCGCCGAGATGACGATCATCGGGACGCGGCCCCCCGCTGCGCTACCACAACAGGACCCGGATGGCTCGGCGTCATTCTCGTCCATGGTGATGACCACGGTGCCGTGATCCGCGAACCACGACGATGTGAGCACGCCGGGAAGATTCGAGCGAAGCCACGCGTCACCTTCCGCGACGCTGCCGTCGTGCATGTCGTGCATGAGGTTCGGTGTGATCCACACAAAGTCGGGCGGCCGGCGGGAGTCGAGCGTCGCCACCATCGCGTGGACTCCCGGATAGGGCACGACGTGGGTGGCGCATCCTCTGCCGCGGTCGGCGTTGAAATACAGGAAGGGGTTGTGCTTCTCCGCATACTCGCCCGCTCCACCGACCCGGTCGCACGCCGACGGCATGCCTTCCATGTATGCCAGCCACGGGATGCCTGCGGCGGACAGCTCACTGCCGAGATCTGATGCCTGGAATGGCCCGCAGCCTCCGCCGTCCGGGGTGCAGTCCGAACCGATCCCCTGCGTGCTGCCACTGTCGAGCGCCAGGTAGTTGGGTGCGCTCGGATGCGAGATCGCGTACCACGAGTTGAGCGATGCGTAGGCTGCTGCGAGCGAGCAGAGGTAGGGATCGGCAGCGCACGCACCGAGCGTCGCCGCGTACCCGCGGTTCTCCTCGACGATCACCATGATGTGCGGCACGGCGGCCGCACGAGGCGACGCAGGGTTCGAGACCGCAGACGATACCGATGGCGCCGGCGTCCCCGGCGCGGACGCGCTCGTCCCCGAGGTACAGGAAGAGCCGGCTGCCAGAACGGCCAGGGCTACCGTCACTCGAATTGCGGTCAGTGTGCGCGTCACGGCTCGATCATCCTGCCGATGACCGAACGCGCAAACGGACAGTGGCGCGCTGTCAGACTGAGGCTACGCCCTCGAGCGACCGCGCATGGCGTACCAGGCGATCAGCGCGATCACGATCACGATCACGATGACGTAAACGATGATCTCTTTGGTGCCGAACACGTTGAACGCGAGCATTGACTGCCTCCTTGGTGGGATGCTGGTTCGCCTGCCGTCGCGACGAGCCGTGCGCCGCCATCCTACGGTGCTGCTGTGCCCTTGTGTGCTTCGGTCGCGCTCCGGGCCCATCCTGGAATCCGGCGCATGCGGAGCGCGGGAACGGCCGGTATGCACCACCGTCCCCAGCTTCGAGCGGCCGAGACGCATCGGCTCGAGGTGGCCGGGCCCGTAGACTCCCTGCGTGGCTGAACCCGACGGCGATCTCGTTGCCCTCCGCGGCCGTCTCGGTGACCTGGATCAACGGATCGTCGAGCTGATCGCCGAGCGATTCCGAGTTGTCGCCGATGTGGCCAGGGAAAAGGCGGCGTCTGACTCGGCGATTCGCGATTCGGACCGCGAGCGTCAGGTACTTGCCGCTGTCGAGCACATCGCTCGAACCGAGGGCGCCCCGGTCAACCTGGTGCGGCGTATCTATCGCGATCTCCTCGCCGAATCGGTAAGCCGGCAGGTCTCGAGCCTCTCGGGCCTCCAACACCAGGTGGCGATGCGCGTCGCCGTGCGCGGCGGCCACTCGTTCGGGTTTCTCGCGGCCCAGAAGTATCTCTCGTCGCGTGAGGTTGACGGCGAGCTGGTCGTAACACCGACCTACCAGGCGGCGGTCGACTCGCTCAAGGCAGGAGATGTCGACCTCGCAGTTCTGCCGATCGAGAACACGGCCGCCGGGAGCGTCGACGAAACCTACGATCTGCTGCGCGAAAACGAGGTGTCGATCGTCGGCGAGGAGACGTCGAGCGTCGAGTATTGCCTCTGCGGCGTCAGCGATATCCCACTCGGTGCGATCACGCAGGTCCTCGCCGCCGTCGACGGTTTCGAGCAGTGCTCCCGCTTTCTCGAGACCCTCCCGAACGCTTCACAGATCCTCCATTTCGACACCGGCGCGGCGATGCGCCTGGTGCACGCGGACGGGGATTCCACACACGTCGCCGTCGGTGCTTCCGAAGCCGCAGCCGCTCACGGTCTGGTGGTTCTGCGCCGCGGGATCGCCAACCACGCGGAGAACTACACGCGGTTCGTCGTGCTCGCCCAGCACCCGGTCCCTGTCGAGCTCAGCGCACCGTGCAAGACGAGCCTGATCCTCATCGGTCGCCACGAACATGGCGCGTTGATGCGATCACTCGGGGTGCTTGCCGCGAGCGGTCACTCGATGACGAAGCTCGAATCGCGGCCACGTCCGGGCCGCCCGTTCGAGTACCTGTTCTTCATCGACTTCGAGGGAAACATCGCGGACCCGAGAACGGCCGACGCGCTCGACGACCTCCGCTCCACCGCGCTGCACCTCAAGGTGCTCGGCAGCTACCCGGCGACGACGACGCGTGGTGATGCACACCCCGGCGATGCCACCCCGCTGGTCCCACCGCCCGAGACGGGCAGCGCGCTCGAAGCGGTTGTGCCGCCGCGCCCGGCGTCCAGGGCGTCGAAGAACTACCGGCTTGCCGGGCGTGGTGCGCGCCCGGATGACACGGTGATCCCGGTTGGCAACCTGTTGATCGGCGGTGGTGGCTTCCTGGTCATGGCCGGCCCGTGTTCGGTCGAGTCGGCAGACCAGATCACCGCCACCGCCCGGGCGGTGCGCGAAGCCGGCGCGCAGATTCTCCGCGGCGGCGTCTTCAAGCCTCGCACCTCGCCGTACGCATTTCAGGGACTCGGCTGGGACGGCCTCGAACTGCTTGCCGCCGCCGGCAGGGCGACCGGCATGCCGATCATCAGCGAGGTGATGGCCGTCGATCAGGTCAGGCGCATGGCGGAGATGGTTGACATCCTGCAGGTCGGCACCCGCAACATGCAGAACTTCGACCTCCTGCGCGAGCTCGGCAAGGTCGACCGTCCTATCCTGCTCAAGCGCGGCCTCTCCAGCACCATCGATGAGTGGCTTGGGGCAGCCGAATACATCCTCGCGATCGGCAACCAGCAGGTCATCCTGTGCGAGCGAGGGATCCGCACCTTCGAGACGAGCACACGCAACACGCTTGATCTCTGCGCAATACCCGTGCTGCGTGAGCTGACGCACCTTCCTGTGATCGTCGATCCAAGCCATGGCACCGGTCACCGCGCCTATGTCCCGGCGATGTCGAAGGCGGCGCGCGCTGCCGGCGCGCACGGCCTGCTCATCGAGGTGCACCCGGATCCGGACAATGCGCTCTCCGACGCCGAGCAGAGCCTGTCCTTTCCCGAATTCCTCTCGCTGATGCGCAGCCTGCAGACCGTCAGCGTCGCTCCCTAGGTCTGCCGGGGCCGCTCCACCCACAGGAAGCTGGTGTAGTTCTCGTCGAGATCCTGGAGGTTGTCCTCGACGACACGGAGACCGTTGAGCTCCGCGAGCATCCTGCTTCCCATGGTCGCGATCGAATCCGGAAGCTCACCCGTGCCGAGCAGTTCGGCGACCTTTGCCTGGTCGATCAGGTCACCGGTACCGCTCGTCTGACGAAGATTCGCGTACTTCTTCTCGAGGTTGGTCCGGCACTGGCGCAGCACCTGCGGATGGGCCATCACGGTGTCGACCCTGGAGAAGTCGGCGCTGCCGGCGATCATCAACGCGTGTGCGATCTTGATGGCGAACTCTTCGACGATGGCAAATCGATATCGCGCCATCGCTGCCACCGACTCACCGACCATGCCGCCGACCGAGTTGTGAATGGCGAAAACGCCGCGATCGATCTCTCCTTCGTGCAGCGCGCGCAATACCCGTTCGGTGGTGTGCAGGTACACGATCTCGAGGGGCACTTCCGGCGTCCGGCTCATGTAGTACCGCGCGGCGTCCTCGTTGAAGCTGCCCCGTCCGCCCTGAATGCCGACGACAACGCGGTCGGACACCACACGGTTGGGGAGCAACAGGTCGAACACCGAGTCCTGCGCCTCCGACATGCGCAGGCGCATCCCCTTGGTGTGGGGATTGAGCGTCTGAAGATCCACGAACAGCTGCCAGGTGTCGTTGCTCACCTGGGACGTGACGTCGTGCAAGCGTCTGGTGCCGAGCGTGTCGATCGGCGTCTCCGCAAAGCCGAATCGCTCGAGCGTCCGGCCGACGAAATGGGTGACGCCCTGGCTTTCCGCCGCGAGTCGATCGTGCTCGTCTGCGGACATCGGTACGACCACCAGGCCCTTGGAGGTGAAGTACGCCTTCCACGTATCGAGTGCAGCAGGCGTCATCCGGTACCCGTCGACGACGATCGTCTGGCCCTCCAGGCCGCTCGCGGCAACGCTGTCCGGTCCGAAGAGCGGATGGGTGAGCAGGGCCTGGTAGGTGGCCGGGAGATGGCGATCGAACACCTCGCGCGGATGCAGCTTCACCGACAGGACGTCGATGAGCGTTCGGGTGCCACCGAGCTCCTCGAAAAGCGGGAGGTGCTCCCTGAGGGTGCGCTCGAACGCTGATATCGGGACGCAGTAGAAGACAGCGTCGGCCGCGAGGGTTTCGCGCAATGATGCCGGCGTCAAACCCTCACGCTCCGCCTCGGCCCGCTGGCCGGGATCGGAGTCGTATGCGCTCAGCCTGAAGTCGCCCTGAAGCATCGATGCCCAGAGGCGGCCAAACCGGCCGAGGCCCACGACCCCGACTGTCGCCGGCAGAGGGCGGCTCATCACCGTGGCTAGTGTACGGATGCGCAGCGGAGCCGCCTCCGCAGCCAATGCCGGGGCGTCGGTATGGTTCTGCGTGAGATGGCAACGCCGGCAGAGCGCGAAACCGCCGACCGCAGCGTGCGCGAGACCGCGCGGCAGGAGATGCCGCGGGCGCTCCGCGACGAGGTGCGCCTCATCGGCGACGCGCTCGGTCAGGTGATCGCCGAGCACGGCGGTGAGGGGCTGCTCGCCGACGTCGAAGCGTTGCGCCGCACGGTGATCCAGGCGCGATCCGGCGCCGCGACACGAGACGGCTACGCGAACACCGCCGATGCGCTGGTGTCCTCATGGACGCTGGACCGCGCCGAGCAGGTCGCGCGCGCCTTCGCCTGCTACTTCCACCTCGTCAACCTTGCCGAGGAGCGTTATCGCGCTCGAGCGCTGCGCGAGGCCGATTTCGGCGCGAGCGGTCCCGCCGAGACGCTCGCCACCGCCCTCGCCACCGTGCGTTTCGAGCTTGGCGACAGTGGGCTCGACCAGCAGCTCTCCGCGCTCCGCGTTCATCCGGTCTTCACCGCGCATCCGACCGAAGCACGTCGACGCGCGGTCACATCGGCACTTCGGCGCGTGGGCGACCAGCTCGAGCGCCTCGCCGCCCCAGGGGTGGCGGAGGTGCCCCAGCTGGAGATCCGCCGGCGATTGCTCGAGGAGATCGACGGTCTCTGGCGCACCGCTCAACTGCGCAGCCAGGAGCTGCAACCACTCGATGAAGTCCGCACGCTCATGAGCGTTTTCGACGAGACCCTCTTCCGCCTCGTGCCCGCGGTCTACCGGGAGCTCAGCGGTGCGCTCGACGCGGGCGAAACCGGCGCGCAGCGGCCGGCGGCACCGGCGTTTCTGCGATTCGGCAGCTGGGTCGGCGGTGATCGTGACGGCAACCCGCATATCACCGCCCACGTTACCCGGGAGACGATGCTCATCCAGTCGGAGCACATCCTGCGAGGACTCGAGGCCGCAGCCATCCGCATCGGGAGCGGCCTCACCGCAGATGCGGAAACCACGATGCCCGACCAGGGGTTTCTCGCTCGGCTCCGCTCAGCGCGCGAGACCGTCGGCGCCCGCGCGGGCGCCATCGAAGCTCGGTCCCCCGGCGAGCCGTTCCGGCAGTTCCTCCTGATCGTGGCCGAGCGAATCGAGGGCACCCGCCGGGGAGATCTCTCGCTCGCCTATGCGGGACCCGACGAATTGCTCGACGACCTCCGATGCCTCCAGGATGCGCTGGTGCGAGCCGGCGCTCCTCGGCTGGCATTCGGCGAGCTCCACGGCCTCATCTGGCAGGTGCAGACCTTCGGCTTCCACCTCGCCGACCTCGAGATCCGCCAGCACAGCGGCGTGCACCGCAATGCGCTCGCCGAGCTCCGCGCCGCGGGCGCGCGCTCCGCGGAGACCGACGAAGTGGTGGCGACCCTCCGCACCATCGCGCTGTTGCAGCAACGACTCGGCGCGCGCGTCTGTCATCGCTACGTGGTCAGCTTCACCGAGGGCGCTGACGACGTTGCCAACGTGTACGAGCTCGCGAAGCTGGCGTGTGCACCCGGTGCAGCGCCGGAGCTCGACGTCGTGCCGCTCTTCGAAACCATCGCGGATCTGCGCAACGCTCGCGCCACGCTGGACGCAATGCTCGAGCTCGAGCCGGTCCGCAGCCGCATGGGTGCGACCGGACGCGCCGTCGAGGTCATGCTTGGCTACTCCGACTCGGCGAAGGAGAGTGGGCCGGTCACCGCCTCGCTCGCGCTCTATGCGGCCCAGGCCGACCTCGCCGCGTGGGCGTCGGAGCGTTCGGTGCAGCTCACGCTCTTCCACGGCAGGGGCGGTGCGCTCGGGCGCGGCGGCGGGCCTGCCAATCGCGCCGTGATGGCTCAGGCACCGGGCTCGGTCGCGGGGCGTTTCAAGGTCACCGAGCAGGGCGAGGTCATCTTCGCTCGCTACGGCAACCAGACCATCGCGCAACGGCACCTCGAGCAGGTGACCTCGGCGGTGCTGATGACCTCGACGCCCGCGGTTCGTGAACGCACTGAGAGCGCGGCGATTCGCTTCGAGGCACTCGCTCGAACCTTGGATGCCGCCGCCGGCACCGCATACCGCGAGCTGATCGACATCGCGGGATTTACGGAGTATTTCGCACAGGTGACTCCCGTCCGGGAGCTGGCCCGCCTCCATCTCGGGTCACGCCCGGCCAATCGCGGCGGCGACAGGAGCCTGGGATCGCTCCGGGCGATCCCGTGGGTCTTCGCGTGGTCGCAGATCCGCCTCAACCTCCCCGGCTGGTACGGGATCGGCAGCGCGCTCCAGGGAGTACCGCTCGAGGACCTTCGGGTTGCCTATGCGGAGTGGCCGCTGCTCAAGGTGCTCATCGACAACGCGGAGATGAGCCTGGCCAAAACCGACCGATTCATGGCCGCGGAGTACCTTCGCCTCGGAAACCGTCCCGAGATCGGTGAGCGGATCCTCGCGGAGTACGACAGCACCATTGACGGCATCCTCGGCGTGACCGCGCAATCGCGTCTTCTCGAAAGGCGCCGGGTGCTGTCCTGGGCGGTGGAGCTGCGCAACCCGTACATCGACGCGCTCTGCCATCTCCAGCTTCGTGCGCTCCGAGCCCTGCGCAGTGGTGATGCGGACGATGTTGACCGGAGGCGGCTGGAGCAACTGCTCCTGCTGACCGTCAACGGCATCGCCGCCGGGCTGCAGAACACGGGGTAGCGGGTCGCGTGCCCTACGATCGGTCGTCGCGCCGCAAAGACTGAGACGATGCGAGGAGAACCGAGGGGTGATGCCGTCATGAAGGTCGGAGTCGTCGGGATCGGGAAGATGGGGCGGCCGATCGCCGAGCGTCTCATCGCCGCCGGTCACGAGGTGGCCATCTGCAACCGCTCCGACAACGCCGGCGTGCGGGCACTGCGGGAGAGGGGGGCGACCGTCCTGGCAACCCCCGCCGAGCTGGCTGCCAGGAGCGACGTGGTCCTCACCGCGCTGCCCACTGAGGAGACGGTACGACAGGTCTACGACGACATGTCGGCGGTTGCCTCGAGCGGCCAGCTGTATGCGGACCACTCGACCGTGAGCCCGGGGCTCAACCGGCATTGCGCGGAAATCCTCGCGGAGCACGGCGCGCAGTTTCTCGACGCACCGGTTTCCGGTGGCCCCGCCGGCGCCGAGGCTGGCAGCCTGACCGTGATGGTCGGGGGCGACGAGGCGACCTTCAACCGTGCCGTGCCGGTGTTCGAGGCGTTCGGGGGCAAGATCCGGCTGTGCGGCGGCGTCGGCGCCGGTCAGGTGATCAAGCTCGTCAACCAGTACCTCGTCGCCGTGCACACCCTGGCCGCGTCCGAGGCCGCCGCGTTGGCGGTCCGGCTCGGAGCGGATCTTGGGACGGTCCAAGACGTGATCGGAACCTCGTTCGGAAGCTCGGCGATGCTGCTCCGCGATCTCCCGCGCTTCATCGCACGCGACTTCAGCCCGGCAACCCCGGTGGGGCTGATCGCCAAGGACCTCTCGATCATCCACTCGGAAGCGAAGGAGGCCGGTGTGCCGCTGCTGTTAGGCGGTCTCGTCGAGCAGTTCTACCTCGAGGCGAAAGCGCGCGGGTGGACCGGCGAGGACATGGCCGCCCTGGTGAAGCTCTGGGATCGGCAGGCGGGATAACGTGCCGAGGCTCGCGGCCAACCTGACGATGCTCTGGCAGGACCTCGAGCCGTTCCAGCGGTTCGAGGCCGCGGCGGCGGTGGGGTTCACGCATGTCGAGCTGCTCTTTCCGCATGAGCTCGACGCTGACCGGCTCGCCTCGATCCTTGATCGGCTCGAGCTCGAGATGGTCGTCTTCGACCCTGCGGCGGGCGATTGGGCCGGCGGAGAGCGCGGTCTCCTCGCCCTTCCCGGGCGCGAGGAGGAATTCGTCGGCACCATACGCGAGGCGATCGGCCTGGCGACCCGAATCGGGACACCGAGGCTCAACTCGTTGGTGGGGGTGCCACCGGCGAGCGTGAGCCGGAAGCAGGCGCGTGAGACCGCCATCGCGAACCTCACTCGTGTCGAGACCCTTTTG
>JBAQGL010000225.1:0-5675 GCA_049287785.1 Candidatus Dormiibacterota bacterium
GGTGCGATGCCCAACTACCTGGCCATGACCGCCACGCCGATCCCCCGGTCGCTGTCGAACACCCTCTACGGGGACGTCGACCTCAGCGAGCTGCGCGAGATGCCGCCGGGCCGGCATCCCGTCGAGACGCGCGTTGTCCCACCCCACGAGCGCGACGCCGCCTACGAGTTCGTCCGCGCCGAGGTGCGCAAGGGGCGCCAGGCGTTCGTCATCTGCCCCCTTATCGAGGAATCGGACAAGCTCGGAGCTCGCAGCGCGACGGCCGAATTCCAGCGTCTCAGCACCAGCGTGTTCCCGGACCTGCGCGTCGAGCTGCTCCACGGACGCATGCCGGCGCGCGAGAAGGCCGAGCGCATGGACCGGTTCGTGCGCGGCGACGCCGACATCCTCGTGGCGACGAGCGTGGTCGAGGTCGGGGTCGACGTGCCCAACGCGACGGTCATGGTCATCGAGGGCGCGGAACGATTCGGGCTCGCGCAGCTGCATCAGTTCCGGGGCCGGGTGGGACGAGCCGAGCATCAGTCGTACTGCCTGCTCTTCGAGGGCGGCATCGACCAGGAGGACTCGCAGCGCCTCGCCGCGGTGGCGGCGACCGACAGCGGGTTCGAGCTCGCCGAGCGCGATCTCCAGCTCCGCGGACCGGGCCAGCTGGTCGGCCTGCGCCAGCACGGCCTCCCTGACATGCTCGCTGCCGATCTCCTCGACGTGGCGCTGGGGCGGCGGTCCCGGCAGGCCGCGCTCAAGTGGCTCGACCACGACCCCACGCTCTCCGCCTGGAAGCCATTGTCGGACGCGATGAACGGCTATCGCGCTGTCTTCGACATCGATTAGCGTGCGACCGCTCACGATTTCATGCCCCAGCGTCTGAAGACCGGACCGCAGCATCTGGCCCAGACCAGGATCACCGCCGGCGAGTGGCGGGGGAGGGTGGTCGGGACACCGTCCGGGCGCGAGGTCCGCCCAACCCGGGCGATGGTTCGCCAGTCGGTCTTCAACATCCTGGGAACCGGCGTGGTCGGCACCCGGATGATCGACCTCTACGCGGGCGCCGGCACGGTGGGCTTCGAGGCGCTGTCCCGGGGAGCGGCCTCGGTCACCTTTGTCGAACGCCACCGCGAGGCGCTCGCGCTCATCGCCAAGACCGCCGAACGCTTCGGCTGCCGCGACCGATGCACGCTGGTCGGCGCCGACGTCCGGCGCTGGCTGCGTGGCGCGTCGGCCCTGACGGCGGAGGCCGATCTCTGTTACGTCGACGCCCCATACCAGGACCCGGAGCTCGACAGCGTGCTCGAACTGCTCGGCGCCGCTCCACCACGACTGGTCGTGTGCGAACATCACCGCGCCCGCGAAATCCCCGAGCAGATCGGCATGCTCGCTCGGTTCCGTGAGGCGCGTTACGGCCTGACCACCATCAGCTTCCTGCAGCGAGACGCTGCACCATCGGACGGAACAGCGTGAGCGAGCGCACCGCGGTCTACCCCGGCAGCTTCGATCCCGTGACGTTCGGGCACCTCGACATCCTGGATCGTGCCGCCGCGATCTTCGACCGCGTCATCGTCGGCGTGCTGGAGAATCCGGGCAAGACGCCGCTGTTCACCGCCGCAGAGCGCGTGGAGATGATCCAGGCGTGCCTGGAGTCGCGACATCGCGTCGAGGTGACCACCTTCGACGGCCTGACCGTCGATTTCGCGGCGGCGAGCGGCGCGATCGCGATCGTGCGAGGTCTGCGGGTGATCAGCGACTTCGAGTCGGAATTCCAGATGGCGCTGATGAACCGCCGTCTCAACCCGTCGGTGAACACCGTCTTCCTGATGACCTCGTTCTCCAACGTCTTCATCTCCTCATCGCTGATCAAGGAGGTGTGCCACCTCGGCGGCAACGTCAACGAGATGGCGCCCCCCGTGAGCGTCGAGGCGATGCGCCGCCGCTTCGCGGAGCAGCGCGAGCGCGAGGCGCGACCGACGTGACCGACGTGCCCGCGAACACCGATCCCACGGTCATCGACCTCGTCGATCAGCTCGAGGAAATCGTGAGCACCGGCCGCCGCGTGCCGTTCACCGCCGGCGTCGTGGTCAACGAGGAGGAGATCCTGGAGCTCATCGACCGGACGCGCCTCGGGCTACCGGACGAGCTGATGCAGGCTCGTCATCTCCTCGAGGATCAGCACCGCGTCGTCGTCGAAGCCGAACAGGAGGCCGAACGGCTCCTCTCGCGCGCCGAGCACGAGGCTGCGCGGATCGTCGCTGAGGCGGAGGCTCGCGCCGCGGTCATGGTCGGCGACCATGCGATCGCCGAGCAGGCGCGCGAACACGCGGCCACCCTGCTCGCCGAGGCCGAGGAGCGTTCCGCCAAGACCTGCAACGAGGCGGACGCGTATGCCCGCGAGGTGATGCTCCGTCTCGAGGACCAGCTGATGCGTGCTGCGACAACGGTCCGCAAGGGCATCGATGCGCTTCCCGCCGAGGGCGGATCGCGGCGGAAACGCAGGGAGCGGGAATAGGGTTCCGGGTCGTCGGGACTGGACGCACCGCTATACTGGCCGCATCCACTGGCCGCGCCCCGTGCGTGCGTGCCGTCCCCGGAGAATCGAGCATGCCGCTTCCCAAGCAAAAAATCTCAAAGCGCCGCCGTGACTTTCGGCGCTCCCACCACGCCCTGGAAATGCCGACGCTGTCGCCATGCCCGCGCTGCCGCCAGCCGCGCATCCCGCACCGCGTCTGCCCGAACTGCGGCTATTATCACGGCCGCGAAGTGGTCGTCACCGAGTAACCATTCCTGTTGGCGCCAGTCGCACTCTGCTTTCCCGGACAGGGCAGCCAGGCCGCCGGAATGGCTGATGGGTTGACCACACTCCCCATCGCCGTCGAAATGCTCGACGCAGCGAAATCGTCAGGCCTCGATCTCGAGGCCGCGTTGATGGGCGACGACGAGCACCTGCGCCCAACGGAAATCGCGCAGCCGGCGTTGCTCTTCGTCGAATGCGCGTTGTGGAGCACGCTGCCCGATGACCTCGACATCGTCGCGGTGGCTGGGCACAGCGTGGGCGAGTACGCTGCAGCAGTTGCAGCACATGCGCTGCAGCCCGCCGACGCGATGCACCTCGTCATCGAGCGCGGCCGCGCCATGGCGGCGATGCGCGAGGGCACCATGTGCGCATTGATCGGCATCGATGTCGAGTCAGCCACCGCCATCTGTGACGAGGTGCAACGCGAGACCGGCGAGGTTGTCGTCGTCGCCAATCTCAATGCCCCCGGTCAGCTGGTTATCAGCGGCTCGATGAGCGGCGTGGACGCCGCGTCGAAGGTCGCGCTGACGCGCGGTGCGCGGCGCGCGATTCCGCTCAACGTGAGCGGCGCATTCCACTCGCCGTTGATGGCGGCGGCCGCGCACGGATTCGAGAGAGCGCTCGACGGCGCAACGCTTTCCGATCCGAATCCACCGGTGGTATGCAACGTCGACGCACACGATGCGCACACCGCGGACGAGTTGCGCGAGCGGCTCCGCGCGCAGCTCACATCGCCGGTGCGATGGATCGATTGCGTCCGCCGCCTCGTGGAGCTCGGCGCGGAGACGCTCGTGGAGGTTGGCCCCGGCAACGTGCTCGGCGGGCTCGCCCGGCGCATCGCGCCGGAGACCCCTGCCGTCTCCGTGAACACCCCGGACACGGCCGCGCGTTTCGATGCAGCGGGGGTGTCGGGATGACCGAGGCACGCGCGCTCGAGGGCAGGCGCGCGCTGGTCACCGGCGGGTCTCGCGGCATCGGCAGGGCAACCGCGATCGCCCTGGCGCGAGCCGGCGCCTCGGTCGCTGTCGGATACTCGAGCAACCCGGACAATGCCGACGCGGTGGTCGCCGAACTGCAGTCCGCGCACAACGCCACCGCAGTGGCGCTCGGGGCCGATCTCGCCGATGCCAAAGCTGCCGCGGGGCTCGTCGATCAAACCGTGCAGGCGCTCGGTGGGCTCGACATCGTGGTGAACAATGCGGGGATCAACCGGGACAACCTGGCGATGCGCCTGACCGACGACGATTGGAACGCGGTGATTGCGATCGATCTCACCGCGGCATTTCACATCTGCCGCGCCGCGCTCCGGCCCATGCTCCGCCAGCGCTTCGGCCGCATCGTCAACGTGTCGAGCATCGCGGGGGTCATCGGTAACGCCGGCCAGTCCAACTACTCGGCGGCCAAAGCGGGCTTGATCGGATTGACCAAGTCGCTGGCACGCGAGGTCGCCAGCCGCGACATCACCGTGAATGCCGTCGCGCCCGGTTTCATCGAGACCGAGATGACCACCTCGCTCGGCGACGCCGTCCGCGCCGCGGCGATCGCGGCCATCCCCAAGGGCCGGATGGGCACCACCGATGAGGTCGCCGCAGCGATCGCGTTCCTCGTCCTGCCAGAGTCGGGGTACATCACCGGTCACGTGCTCCATATCGACGGTGGTCTGGCGGCATGAGCCAGTCCGACACTCCAGCGAACTCTGACGGCCCACCGGAACGCATCATCGACGGCGCTTCCGGGCCGTTCGCATGGCGCCCCCCCGCTCCTGACGCTATCGTTGCGCCGCAGACTGATGCGGCACCATCCGCAGCCACACAATCACAAGGAACGACTGATGCCAGACCTAACCTTCGACCGGTTCAAGGCGATCGTCGCCGATCAACTCGGCGTGGAGACCGAGCAGGTGACGCCGGAGGCGTCGTTCGTGGAGGACCTGAACGCGGACTCGCTCGACCTGGTCGAGCTGATAATGGCGTTCGAGGAGGAGTATCAGATGGAGATCTCCGACGAGGACGCGGAGAAGATCGGGACCGTGGGCCAGGCCTGGGACTACATCCAGGAGAAGGTGGGGGCGACCACCTAGCCGCCGAGCCGGCGCCGCCTCCGGCGGCCGTTGTGGCGCCCAAGCAGACGCCGTCGCCGCTGGGAGAGGAGGAGCTCGAGCGCCTGCGCGACCTCCAGAAGCGGATCGGCATCCAGTTCCGTAAGCAGGAATTGCTTCGCGAGGCGATGACGCACGCCTCCTGGAACAACGAGCACGGCGAGCCTGCCGGGCCCGGGCACGACAACGAACGTCTCGAGTACCTCGGCGACGCGGTCCTCGAGCTCGTGGTCGGCGAGTACCTCTTCCGAAGATTTCCCACCTACGACGAGGGCCAGCTGACGCAGCTTCGGGCCGCACTGGTCAACACCACCTCGCTGGCGCGACTCGGCGAGCGCCTCCAGCTCGGCGAGACCCTGCTCATGGGGCGGGGCGCGGTCAAGACCGGGGCGCGCAAGCTGCCGTCGCTGCTCGCCAACGCCTTCGAGGCGATGATCGGCGCGATCTTCCTCGACCAGGGGTACCGGGCGGCGACCAAGGTCTTTCTCCAGAACATCGGCGACCTCGCCGAGTGGAGCGACGAGAACTTCAAGGGCCAGTTGCAGCAGGCATCCCAGGACCGGACCGGGGACACGCCGCACTACCGGGTCATCGCCACGGGCGGTCCGGGCCACAAGCGTGAGTACACCGCCGAGGTCCTCCTCGGGGACCGCGTCGGCGGGACCGGCCGCGGTCCGACCAAGCAGGCGGCCGAGCAGGCTGCCGCGCACGACGCGCTCGACAAGCTGAGCAAGACGAGCCGAGGCGGTGCCGCCGCCGCCGTGGGTGCCGCCCGCGACGCCGCCAAAACGG
>JBAQGL010000226.1:0-9740 GCA_049287785.1 Candidatus Dormiibacterota bacterium
CATATACAACCGACCTGCTCCAACCCCCCGACCCGGTGCTCGAGGCGGTCATCAGTGACAGCGCCGAGCTGCCCAACATTTCGGTTTCCGCGGCTCAGGCGCAATTTCTGAACGTGCTCGCGTTAGCGATCAGGGCTCGGCGAATCCTCGAGGTGGGGACGCTCGGCGGATACAGCGCGATCTGGATGGGGCGCGCGCTCCCCGAGGATGGCCGGCTGATCAGCCTCGAGCGCAACCCTCACCATGCCGAGGTGGCGCGGCGGAACATCGAGCGCGCCGGGCTGGAGAGCAAGGTGGAGGTCCGCGTTGGGGCGGCGCTCGACAGCCTCGCGGCACTCAAGAGCGAGGGCGGTGAGCCGTTCGACCTGGTCTTCATCGATGCGGACAAGCGCAACACCCCGGAGTACTTCAGCGCGGCCGTGGACATGTCCCACGCCGGCAGCGTGATCGTGGTCGACAACGTGGTGCGCCAGGGGAGGCTGATCGACGCGGAGAGCGACGATCCGGACACCCAGGGCATGCGGCGTCTCATCGAGGAGATGGGTGCCGACCCCGGGCTCAGCGCGACGGTGATCCAGACGGTCGGCGTCAAGGGCTGGGACGGATTCGCCTTCGCCCTCGTGGTCGAGACCTAGGCAGGGACTCGGCCGCCGAGCGCTGAAGCGGTGTGTCGAGCGGCGTCGCTTGCGACGCTGATCGGGACGTCACCGCCATGGAGCAGGGCATCCGCGTACGGCAGCCACGAAGCATCGTCGGCAACCTCCGCGAGCGCGCTCTCTCCGCCGAGCCTGGAAACGTACCGCGACGCGATCCAACCGAGCCGCCCGCTGCCGGTGTCGGCCGCGAATGCATTTGCCTCCTCGGCGAGCCGCGCGCCGATCGCGAGGGTGGCCATACGTCGCGCGATGCGGCGCAGCGGTAGCTGCCTCGAGTCCGGGTCGTCGATGGCGTTCAGGGCGCCGAGCTGGGCCTCGAGGCGATGGAGCGCATCGATGAGCACGCCGCCAAGTGGCGCGACCGCGGCGCCGGCTGACACCGCCTCGGCGCGACGTTCGGTGTCGCCAAGGTAGCCCGGGAGCGCACTGTGCTCGATGGCGCGCTGCACGTCGAGGGCGATCACGTTGCCGGACCCCTCCCAGATCGCGTGGACGTAGACGTCGCGCAGCAGCCGCGCATCCGGCCAGTCCTCGATGAACCCATTGCCACCGCGAACCTCCATGCCCTCGGTCGCGGAGATGCGCGCGCGCTCGGTGCCGTGCATCTTGAAGAGCGGGGTCAGCAGGCGCAGCGCGGCGGTGGCCTCGTGGTCGCCCGCGTCCGCCCGGTCCGTGAGGTCGGCAACGCCCATCGCGGCGGTGAGCCCGGCGAGGGAGTCCACCACAAGCTCGGCAAGGGTGTCGCGCATCAGCGGGTGCAGGTCGAGGCGCCGCCCGAACGTCGAGCGACCGCCGGTATGGGTGAGCGCTTCGAAAGCACTTCGCCGCATCGCACCGGCCGTCGCGGTGGCGATCCCGACCCGGGTCGCATTGACCATATCCATCATCTGCGGCAGGCCGCGATCAAGTGTGCCGACCTGCCACGCGAACGCGTCGCGCAGACCCACCTCGGCCGACGCCATCGCGTGGGTGCCGAACTTTTCCTTGAGGCGGTGGATGACGAAGGTGTTGCGGCTCCCGCCCTCGAGCAGGCGCGGCATGAGGAACAGTCCGAGCCCTCGCGGGCCGGGCGGTGCGCCCGCCGGTCGGGCGAGCACGAGGATCAGGTCGCTGTGCGCACAGCTCGCGAACCACTTCTCACCCGAGAGCCGCCATGTACCGTCACCGGCGGGCGTGGCGACGCTCTCGTTGGCGCCGACGTCCGAACCGCCGGCCTTCTCGGTGAGAAACATCGCGACCGTGAGGTGATTACCGGTGTCGTCGATGATGCCGGGGAGGAAGCGAGCCGCCAGCGCCGGGTCGTTGCGCTCGAGGCACCGGGCTGCGGCGTCCATCATCCCGATGGGGCATCCGGTGATCGCCTGGTCGGACTCGAGGATGAGGTACAGCATCGCGGTGACCATGCTTCGGGGCGCGCGTGCCGTGAGGCCCCGCCAACCCGTCGCGTAGCCGGCGCGCACCGCGCCGAATCCGAGCACCGTCGATTCCAGCTCCCGATACGCCGGGTGGAACTCGATCTCGTCGATGCGCTCACCGCGGCGGTTGTAGGAGCGCAGCGCCGGAGGATGGCGATCCGCGGTACGCGCCAGCGGCTCGATCACGCGCGGCACCAGTGTGCCGAGGTCGCGAAGCGCTCCATCGGCAACCGGCCAGGCCGCCTCTCCGACGGTCCGGCGGGTCAGCCAGCGCAGGTGCTCGTCGGGCTGGTACCAGTCGGCCTCATCGCCGGCCGGGATGTGGCGCACCCCGGGATCAGAGGGCAGCATCGATCCCACCATAGCGCCCCGCAATGGTCACCACAGACCGCGGGCTTCGAGCACCTGTTTGAGCACCCGCGGACGGTCGGTCATGATCCCGTCGACACCGAGGTCCAGGAGAAACTCCATCTCCGCCTGGTCGTCGACGGTCCAGACGTGGACGGGCAGCCCGGCGCGGTGCGCGGCGTTCAGGAACCGCCTGTCGATGCGCAGCCTTCCCCAGCGCTGCGGCACCTGGAGGCAATCGGCGTGGAAGCTCGGCATCCTGCCCGTTCGCGAAGCGGCGTATGCCATGGCGGCGGCGACCTGGCCCATCGATGAGCAGATCCGCCCGCCTGCCAGCGCCCGGATCCGGGCGACCCGCCGGTCCGAGAACGATCCGATGCACACGCGATCGAACGCATTGAGGCGTCGGACCAGGCTGATCAGCGGGGTCACGGTGACGTCGGTCTTGGCGTCGATGTTGATGAACACGTCGTCCCAGCGCGTGAGCAACTCCTCGAGCGTTGGAACCACGACGCCGGTGGCCCGGAACGGGAACGTGCGACCGCCATCCGGGCTGAACCCGTAGCCCGCGTCGGCTGCACGCACCTCGGCCAGGGAGAGTGCGCCGATCCTGCCCGCCCGATCGGTGAGGCGTTCGAGGCTGCTGTCGTGGAAGGCGAGCAGGACCCCGTCGCGGGTCAGATGAACGTCGGTTTCGAGGTATCGATATCCCAGGGCGACGGCCGCCTCGAAGGCAGGCAGGGTGTTCTCGGGAGCCTCCCCGCCACCGCCGCGATGGGCGAACGCAATCGTGGTCGATCGCTCGAGAAAGGAACGCTGCACCATGGACGTGGGGTCAGCGTAGCCGGACGGGTCCCTAACGCACCCAGGTACCAGCGCCGGAGAGTGCGCTGAAGAGCGGCCGCGGCACCCGTCCGTCGGCAACGCACACGGCGCCGACGCCACGAATCCGGGCCTCGGCGCTGGCGCGCAACTTCACTCGCGCCCGGCCGCCGATGGCGGGGATGAGGTGCTCCGCCTCACGCGTCGAGAGGCGTCCGATGAGGCTCGTCTCGTCCGCTGGATCACGCAGCAACCCGGGCGTATCGGCAAAGATGATCAGGAGCGACGCCCCGAGCGCGATGGCGATCTCGGCGGCGAGCCGGTCGCCGTCGACGTTGATCGCGGTTCCGTCCTCGCCGGCAATCGGTGGGCAGATCACCGGCGTGACCCCGGCGGCGAGCAGCCTGCCGAGCAGGATGGCGTCAACCGAGTCGATGCTGCCCACGTGGTTGTTGTGGAGCACCTTGGTCCGGCCGTTCTCGCGGATGCGCAGCGCCGGACGTCGCGTCCCTCGCACCACGCCGCCGTCGAGACCGCACAGCCCGAACGCGTTGACGCCGAGCTGCCGGAGGCGCTCGACGATCCGCTTGTTGGCCCTGCCCGCATACGCCATCAGGAAGTGATCCATGGTCGCCGCGTCGGTGAACCGGCTCACGTCGCCGCGCTCCGACTCGACCATGCGCGGCGGGTTGCCGAGCCGCGTCGACAGCTCATCGAGGTCGCGGCTGGCACCGTGAACCACGATTGCCTGTTCGGTCGTGCCGGCGATGTCCTCGAGGAGCGGATCGAGCCGTCGGACGCTGCCGCCGATCTTGACGACGATCATCAGATCGGGTACAGGCCGGTGAACTCGAGCCCGAGCGTCTCGGGGAATCCGTGGCGAATGTTGAGCGCCTGCACCGCCTGACCCGCCGATCCCTTGACGAGATTGTCAAGCGCGGCGGTGACCACGACGCGGCGCGAATGCGGGTCGCGCTCGAAACCGACATCACAGTAATTGGTACCGGCGAGCAGCTTTGGCGACGGCGAGCGGTGCAGGCCGGTGTGTGACTTGACGATGCGCACGAAGGGCTCCGAGCCGTACCGGGATCGGTAGAGACGCCAGAGATCACGGTCGTCGAGGTCGGTGTTGATGAACGCGTGGGCGGTGATGAGCACGCCGCGCACCGCCTCGACAGCGGTCGCCGAGAAGGCGACTCCGAGGCCCGACGAGCCGAGGTCCAGCTCCTGGAGGATCTCCGCGGTGTGGCGATGGCCGGTCGGCGCGTAGGACCGGGTCTCGCCACTCCGATGCGCGTGGTGGGTCGAGTCCCCCGACTGCGATCCGGCCGCCGATGAGCCGACCTTGGCTTCAACGACGACCGGGATGGCGGGGTCGAGCAGCCCCGCGCAGGCGAGTGGTGCGAGACCCAGGATCGACGCGGTCGCGAGGCAACCACCGGCAGCGATGAGCGACGCACTCGCGATCTCCGCTCGGTGCAGCTCCGCGAGCCCGTACACAGCGGAACCGAGCAGCCCGGGGAAGGGGTGGGGCCACCCGTACCACCGTGGATAGTCGTCCGCATCGCGAAGCCGGAAATCGGCGCCTAAGTCGATCACGATCGGTGCCGCCTCGCGGAGCTGCTCGATCACCGCGCTCGACTCGCCATGGCTCAACGCCGCGAAGACGACGTCCGCCTCACGCAGCGCCTCGCGGGAGGAGAAACGCAGCTCGGTGCGCCCTCGCAACGGCGGGTGAACCGACACAACGGGCTTGCCGGCGAGGCGCTCCGACGTGACCTGCACGACCTCGACCTCGGGATGGCCGGTCAGGAGGCGCAGCACCTCGCCTCCCGCATAGCCGGAGCCTCCGACGACCGCGGCGCGGATCATCCGGCGCTCAGCGCGGCTGCAAGGACGTCAACCGCACGCTCCAGCTCCGCGATCGAGACGTGCTCGTATGGCGTGTGGTCGAGCTTCGAGTCGCCGGGGCCGTATGCGACTGCCTGGCATCCCCAGGCGGGAACGAGCACGTTGAGGTCGGAGGTCCCGGTTTTGACCTTGAATCGCGGCGTCCCGCCATGGGCGCGGATGGCCGTGACGAAGCCTCGAGCCAGCGAGCTGCCCCGATCGGTGCGGACACCAGGTTCGCTGCCGAGCGTGCTCAGGCTCGCGGCTGGCACGGCGTCGCGCGCAACCTCGATGAGCGCATCAACGTCGCATCCTGGTGGCGTCCGGATGCCGAGGTCGAGGCTCGCGCGGTCGGTCAGCCCGTCGGTCGACGAATCGAAGCGGAGCACGCGGACGTCGACACGGTCGAAGACGCCGGAATCGCCGTTCACCCGAGTGGCATGATCCTGCAGCGCACGAACGATGGCGACGCAGAGATCCGGCGCGCTCGGTTCACGACCGGCGCCGTGGGCGTGCGCCTGATCGATGCTCACGCGCAGGCGCAGGCTTCCCTTGTATCCGATGGTGACGGCGTCCCAGCCGCTCGGTTCGAGAATGACCAGCGACGACGGGGCAACCATCGACTCGGCGAGGTGGCGCGCGCCGATCGAGGTTGTCTCCTCCTCAACGGCGCCGACGATCACGAAGCGGCGTGCGCCGTCGCGAGGCTGCCGGCTGACCGCGGCGATCGCTGTGGCGAGCGGCCCCTTGGCGTCGACGGCGCCCCGTCCATGCAAGAGGTCGCCCTCGCGGCGGAAGTCGATGTGACCCGGGACGGTGTCGATGTGCCCGACCAGCGCGACGGTCTCAGCGCCGTCACCCCAGCCGGCGACGACGTTGCCCGCGGCGTCGACGTCGACGTCGAAGCCGGCGTGCAGGAGCCTCGAAACCAGCAGCGACGCCACAGCGTCCTCCTGGCCGCTCTCGCTGGGCACCGACAGCATCGCGGTGAGCAGCTCCGCGACGTCAACACCAGTGCAGATCGCGACGCCGGTTCCCATCGTCACCGTCAGGCTCCGACCGCAACCGGGGCGCCGCGAGCGACCTCGCGAACGTGATCGGCGACGCGGCCGGGAATATCGACGCCGGTGACGTCGATCGAGTTCTTGAATTCCATGGTGGCGTTGACCTCGCTGACCAGGAGCCGGTCGCGATCCTCGAGCAGGTCGATCGCCAGCACACCACCGCCGACCGCGGTAGCGGCATCGAGCGACATCCTGCGCAGCGTGGTGTCGATGGGGCAGTCACGCGTGCGGGCGCCGCGAGCGGTGTTGGTGACCCAGTGGTCGGAGTAACGGTAGATCGCGCAGATCACGTCGTCGCCGACGACGAAGGCGCGAATGTCGCGGCCCGGCTTGTCCACGTGGCGCTGGAGGTAGAAGACCGAGTGCTCGGGACCGCCGAGCAACGCCTTGTGCTCGAACAACGCCTCGGCGGCGTCGCGGTCGTTGATCCGCGCGAGGAGCCGCCCCCATGAGCCGGTGACCGGCTTGAGCACCACCGGGTACCCGAGGTCATCGGCAGCTTGAACCGCGGCATCGGGGGTGAACGCAATCACCGTCTCGGGGGTCGGGACGCCCGCGGCCACCAGCGCCGCCGTGGTGTCCAGCTTGCTCGCACAGGTCGCTGCGACCGCGTGCGTGTTGACGGTGGGAACGCTCCAGGACTCCAGGACCCGGGTGATCGCGAGCCCGCGTGTCTGCGAGATGCTGCGTTCGAGCACCACATCCCAACCTGGCCTCGGGCTCCCAACCGTGAAGGTCACCTCACGGTCGTCGACGATCTCGACCTCCATGCCGCGGTGCACGAGCGCGTCGCGGAGCAACTTCTCCTCAACGCGGATCCTCGAGCAGAGCATCCCGATGCACACCGGATCACTCACCCCAGTCGACCTCCTCGGGCGGCGCGAGCACGAAGCGCGGAGGATCGAGCCCGATGACCTCGAGCTCCGCGTTGCACTCGGGGCAGCTCACGACCTCGCCGCGTTCGACGCCGTCGTCGACGGGGACCTGCGCATCGCACTCAGGACACACGCTGTTCCCCCTCGAGCGCGGCCCATCCGCCACGCCTGATCAGGTCGATGAGCGACCCGGCCTCGATGATGCGGAGCGCAACACCGGATGGCGGCTCGCCGTGCAGCGTCATCGTGGGTGTCGTGATCGTGCCGGTGAGGGCGTCGACGGTGACCTCGTCGCCATCGCGCAGCACGACGTGCGCCTCGGCGCAGCGGATGACCGGCAGGCCGATGTTCACCGCATTGCGGTAGAAGATGCGAGCGAAGCTGGCTGCGATCACCGCGGCGACGTGGTTGCGCTTGATGGAGAGGGGGGCATGCTCGCGCGAGCTGCCGCAGCCGAAGTTGCGTCCGGCGACGATGACATCGCCGGGTTGCACGGTCGCGGTGAAGTCCGGCCGTGCCTCGATGAGGCAGGCGCGGCGGAGCGCGTCCGGATCGGTGGTGACGTTGTAGCGCCCCGGCATGATCGCGTCGGTGCTGATGCCGTCGCCGAGGAGAAAGACGCGGCCGCTCACAGCACGGGCTCCAGGGTGGCGGGGTCGGTGATCGCACCCGCAAGCGCGGATGCCGCTGCGACCGCCGGTGAGGCCAGGAAGATCTGCGCATCGGGGCTGCCCATCCGTCCCGGGTAGTTGCGGTTGCTCGTCGAGAGCACGCGCTCGCCGGGGGCCATCACGCCGTGCTGCCGTCCAAGGCAGGGTCCGCAGCCCGGGTTGAGCACCAGCGCACCGGCGCGCGCGAAGGTCTCGATGTAGCCGGCACTCAGGGCATCGAGGTACACGCTTCGCGATGCGGGAACCACGATGGTGCGCGTTCGGGGATGCACGGTTCGGCCCGCGAGGATGGACGCGGCGATGGCGAGGTCGCTCAGCCGGCCGTTGGTGCAGCTGCCGATGAACACCTCGTCGAGCGGCGTTCCGGCGACATCGTCGATGTCGTGGACGTTGTCGATGCTCGGGTGAACCGCCACCTGCGGGCGCAGGCGCTCCGCATCGACGACCAGCGTTCGCAGGTATTCCGGACGAACGGGGTGCAGCTCGAAGGGATCGTCGCCGGAGTGCGCGAACGTGACCGCATCCGGCTCCACGATCCCGGTCTTGGCGCCGAAGTCGGTGCTCAGGTTGCACAGCGTCAGCCGTTCGTCGACGCTCATCGAGGTCACCGCCTCGCCGCCCCATTCCACGGCGCAGTAATCCGCCCCGTCGGCGCCCATCTGCGCGATCACGTGCAGCGCGAGGTCCTTGGCGTACACCCCCTGGGGCAGCGCGCCACGCACCTCGATGCGAACGGTTTCGGGGACGCGGAACCACGTCTTCCCGGTGGCGAACACAACTCCGATGTCGGTGGAACCCAGGCCGGTCGCGAAACAGCCGAGACCACCGTACGTTGTGCTGTGCGAATCAGCGCCGACGACGATGCCGCCCGGCCGGGCGAGCCGCCGGTCGACCATCACCTGGTGGCAGATGCCCTCGGCGAAGAGGTTGGTGATGGTGTGCTCGACGCAGAACTCGCGGATGACCCGATGCAGCTCAGCTGCGGCAACCGTGTTGGCCGGCATCACGTGGTCGAAGTTGAAGACGATGCGGCTTGCGTCCCAGAGTGGAAGATCCAGGCTTCTGAACGCTTCGATGGCAAGCGGGCCGGTCACATCGTGGGCCATCGCCACGTCGACCTCCGCGATGACGGTGTCGCCGCCGTGGACCCCGTGTCCCAGGCGCCGGCTGAACAGTTCCTCGGTGATCGTTCCCATTTCGTTCCCCTACGCCTGTGCCCAGCTGACAATCAGTTCATCGAGAGTCGCGACATCGAGCGGGCCGTCGTCCCCGCGCCGCTTGACCTCGGCGGTGAGGCTGCGCAGTCGGTCGTCGTCGAGCCGGACGCCGAGCACCGTGGCCCGGTCGCCGATCGCGTGACGGCCGGTGAGCCGGTGGCCGGCGAGGATGCTTCGCTCGCGTCCAAACCGCGCAGGGTCAAGCACCTCATAGGCGCTGGGATCGAGGAGCACGGCCTTGGTGTGCATCCCCGCCTTGTGGTGAAACGCGGTCGGAGCGGTCACCGCCGCGTTGAAGGGAACGGCGATCCCGAGGATCTCGGCGAGCATCGCGTCGAGCTCGGGGAGCATCTCCAGCCGGTAGTGCTCGACCAGGTCAGGTTGGATCGTGACCAGGCGCGCCATCATCGCGGAGAGCGGCACGATGCCGTTGCGCTCCCCGATGCCGAGGATGGTGGTGTCGACGTGCGTCGCTCCCGCCTCGAGCGCCGCCAGCGCATTGGCCACCGCGCAGCCGGTGTCGTCGTGGGCGTGGAACTCGATGTCGCAGCCGACGTTGCGACGGACCAGGGAGACCAGGTCGTGGACCTGTGAGGGTGTTGCCACACCGACGGTGTCGGCGAGGCCGACACGATCCACGCCCGCGCGATCGATCGCGCGATAGATGCGAACCAGGTCGTCGGGATCCGATCGAAACGAGTCCTCGGTGCTGAAGCGCGCTTCTCGGCCGGCATCGCGAATCTCGCCGACCACGGCGATTCCGATGTCGATGATCTCGTCGA
>JBAQGL010000227.1:0-10224 GCA_049287785.1 Candidatus Dormiibacterota bacterium
GGTACACGGCTGGTAGGCTCGAAGCAGAGGTGGCCATGACTGAGCAAGCGATCCCGCCGACGGCGCGCGAACGGGCAGCGTTCGACGCCGCAACGACCGGAAAGCCCAAGGACTTCATCCAGGTGTGCACCGAGCTGGGACGAGGGCCCGGCGAGATGCTGGACGCGTTCCAGGCGGCGCCGTGGCGCTGGCTGACCTTGTTCGCGGAGGGCGATCAGATCAACGATGAAACCCGACACCGTCCCTTCCAGCCGCCGATCCAGGAGCGGCTCGACCTCCTTCGCGAGTACGTCGATGCGCCATGGTGGCGCCGTCTGTTGAGCAGTCCCGGCGCCTACGATCAGCCGACGCGGCGCGCGTACGCGAGGACAAAGCTGCCCGACCGCTGACCTGAGGTCCGGCGGCCCATCGCGGTCCTTCCACGGCAGACTTCACTCCCAGTGGACGTCCTCGACCTCATCATCGTCGTCTTCCTGGTCACGTTCGCGGCCTCGGGCATTCGTCGCGGTCTGACCGGGGTCGCGCTTGCGCTCGCCGGGCTCCTCGCAGGCATCTTCGTGGGTGCGGTGATCGCCCCGCCGATCGCGCGAGCCATCACTCAGGATCGAACCACGCAGCCCCTGATCGCCATCGGCATCTTCGTCGGGGTCACGGCCATCATCGAGGGAGTGGGCGCCGGGATCGGCTTTCGAATCCGGCAGCACACCGAACACACTGTCCTGCTCGGCAAGGCTGATGCCGCCGTCGGAGGCGTCCTCGGCCTTGCCGCGGCTCTCGTCGCAGCGTGGTACCTGGGCCTCATGTTCTCGCAGAGCCCGTGGGTGACGCTGGACAACCAGATCAGCAACTCGACGATCGAACGCTCCCTCGACGGGTTCATGCCGCGCCCTCCCGGGTTCCTCGCGATCATCGGGAACCTCTTCCGGCCCGGTGACTTTCCCAACCCCTTCTCCACCATCCTCAACATCCCGCAGGCTCCGGTTGCGATACCGCCGCTCATCGACACGGCAGGCATCCGGGAGGCGACCAGCGTGACCTCCAAGGTCATCGCGACCGGATGCGACGGCGGCGGTGAGGCGGGGTCGTCGTGGTCACTCGCGCCGGGGTACTTCGTCACCAATGCCCACGTCGTCGCCGGCTCGGGCAGCGTCGAGATCGACACCCCGAACGGGGGACGCCACGCCGCGCGCGTGGTGCTCTTCGATCCGAATACCGATCTCGCGATCCTGTACGCCCCCGGGCTGGCCCTTCGTCCCCTGGTGGTCGTCGACAGCAACCCCGTTCGCGGCACCCGCGGTGCGGTCATCGGCTACCCCGGCGGTGGCGCCGAGCAGGTCGTCCCCGCGGCGGTGAGTTCGACGGAGCTGGCGACCGGCTACAACATCTATGGCGACACCCTGGTCACACGCAGGATCGAGGCCCTGGCGGCACGGATCATCCCGGGCAACTCGGGCGGACCCCTCGTCAACGACAACGGGCAGATCATCGGCGTGGTCTTCGCGGCGAGCACCACTTCCTCGGACGTGGGCTACGCCCTCACGATCCCGCAGGTCTACCCAGATCTCCAGGCGGGCGAGCACCGGACGGCGCCGGTCTCCACCCAGGCGTGCGCGGCCTGATAGCGCCTGAGCCTCAAGCGTGAATGACGACAGTGGTTCCGATCGGGCTCCAGGCATAGAGCCAGGCCATCGTCGGCGTGGGGATGTGCACGCACCCGTGGCTGGCATCCACCCCGTTCTGGCTCCCCGGTCCAAACCCTGACGCCGGCTCCCACGGCGCGTCGTGGATGAAGAACCCGCCGCGCAGGAACTCCATCGCGTAGGCGGCATTCTCGGGCGTGTAGTAGTAGGGGGACGACACCGGCCATGGCGAGATCAGCGTGATCGGCGAGTACTTCGCATAGATGTGGAACGTCCCAGTCAGGGTCCGGAGCCCCGGGCGACCGGTCGTGACGAGCGCCGAACCCTCGATGCAGCCGTCGTCGAAGAAGATCGCCGACTGCGTCGTCACGTCGACGTCGATGACCTTGCCGTTGGGCACGGCGTGTCCGCAGCCGACCGCGGTGAGCGCCGCGTTCACCGAGCTCTCGAGCGCCCGGATCTGCGACGCCACCGCTTCGAGACGCGCTGAGGTGCCGCCCTCGCGCAGCTTCGTCCACAGCGACGCGTAGTCGGCGGCGAGTCCGCCGGCATTGGCGGCGTGATGGGCGCCGGCCAGCGCGACCCGTGCGTCCAGGGAGCGCAGCTCCACCCCGACCCGGCCGTCGAGGACGATCAGCGCGTTGAGGGAACTGATGTCAGCCTCAAGCGACTTGATCGCCTTCACGGTCGTGGCCGCGTCGGTGCCGTTTGCGGTGAGCGTCGCGATCAGCGACGGCACCGCTCCGGTGTCCAGGTTATCGCCACGTGCGACCAAAACCGTGCGATCGGCGACGGCCAGGAGCGCGGGCACGCCGCCATAGCCACCCGTCGCCACCTGGACCTCATCGAGGGTCGCCGACCGCCGCGCAACCGCGACCTCGCCGCTCCACGCGGTCGCCAGCACATTGATGGCCGCCGGTGTCGTGGCCGCGGCGAGCTGAGCAGACCACCGGGCGGCCGCGCTCGACGCCGCGGCGGGAACGTACGAGCCGTACTGCAGCTCCATCTGGCTCCATGCGGTCATCGCTGCCTCGGCCCGAACCCGCGCCACCGCGACCGCCGACGTCCACACCCGGCCGGTTTCGCGGCGCATGGTCGCCAGGAAGGCACTGCCGTCGTCAAGCCACCACAGCGGTGACCATGCCGATGCGTGCATGTATCTGGACGTGTCGAGCTGCTTGTGCAGCGGGGTCATGCTCGCCTTGGGGACGCCCTCGCCGACATCCACCGTCCACGACCGCTCGAGGGTCGCGACGTCGTGATGAAACGACGACGCGCGACCCATGGCGCGCGCCGTCGCGGCGCCCCCGGCGCCGATCAGGGCAATCGAGACGGCTGCTGTCGCAATGGGGAGCAGTCGTCGCATCACTGCGGCAAGGCTACCCGAGAATCAACTCGAGAGGAACCCGTTCTGCACGAGCCACGTGTGCGCCACGTTGGCGACCGTCTGGCCCTGGATCTCGACCATTCCGTTCAGCGTGATCATCGTCGGGGTGGTCCACTTCGCCGCAACCGGTGCCATCCAGGCACCGATCGACGGGTGGGCCTGGAGCACGCTCGAGCGCACCACAAGGCCGGCGTTGTCCGGCGGAAAGAGGTTCTTGTCGTCCGTCAACGTCACCTCGTTGTTCTTTCCGATAGCCGAGTCCGTCGTGTACACCTCGCCGGCATCGCACTGGCCGCTGGCGATCGCCTTCTCGGCGGTGGTGCCGATCTGCGTGTAGTGGAAGCTCGACGCCGCCGGCCATCCGTACGTGCTGACTAGTCCGGGGAGCCCGTCAGGCCGGGTGAGGAACTCGGACTGGATGCAGACCTTGGTGCTCGTATGGGACTTCAGGTACGTGCCGAAGGCTGCGAGTGAGCTGCCGAAGGTGCCGGTCTGGCTCGACTTGATGGCGATGCCGTTGGTGTCATCGAACTGAGTGGGCGCCACCCAGCAGAGACCGTTGGTGACATCCTTTTGCTGCACGTACGTGAACGCAGCGGACAGCGCGGTCGGGAAACCGGTGAGCCCGAGATAGTCACCGAGCTCGGTGCCGGTGTACTGCCAGTACATGTCGATGGTGCCGCTGGTCAGCGCGGTGCCGATCGCCTTGTCGCCGGCGCTGAAGGTGTTCGTGATGGTGAACCCGTGCGCGCCGAGAACGTCGGCAGTCATCTGCGCCATCAATTGCTCTTCAGCAAAGGGCTTGCTGCCGATCGAGAGTGTGGCTCCCCCACCACTGGTCTGCGTTCCGGTGGGGCAGGTCGATGTCGGTGCCGCACTACCTGACGGACTGCTGCCGCCGGTGTTTCCGCCCCCGCATGCAACAAGGGTCCCGGGTATCGCGATTGCGATGACCGCGAGTAGCTTGCGCTTCATGGATGTGTTCCTCCACATGATCTAACCGTTGACCTTATTAAACGACGACTTGACTAACCGCTGACCTGTTTTGGCACTGCGACGCGCTCAATCATTGAGAGACCCCAATCTGCGAGCAACGCGAGCGCTGCCACCATCACCGCTCCGACGAATACCATCCGATCACTGTTGTTGATGCCTGCGGCGATGACGTCCCCGAGGCCGCCGCCTCCGATGAAGTTCCCGAGTGTAGCGGTTCCAATGATTAACACGAGTGCAGTGCGGAGCCCGGCAAAAATCAGTGGCGACGCGAGGGGCACTTGCACTCGCATCAAAGCCTGCCAACGCGTCATGCCCATTCCCCGTGCCGCATCCACCGCCGCCGGGTCGACCCCCTGGATGCCGGTCACCGTGTTGCGCAGCACCGGCAGCAGTCCGTAGATGACGAGGGCGATCACCGTCGGCAGGACGCCGAGCCCGAGGAAGGCGAAGAGGAGGACGAGCAGGCCGATGCCCGGGATCGCCTGCCCGAGGTTGGCGATCAGGAAGACCGGCAGCTGCACCAGGCGCCCCGCCTGGGCGATCAGCACACCCACGGGCACGCCGATCCCGGCGACCAGCGCGAAGGACACCCCCGAGATGTAGATGTGCTGAATCGTTTCGCTCATCAAGTTTGGCGCGTTGAGGATCTCATCGTCGTAGAACTTGCCGACCAGGGTTTGGTAGACACCGATCGAGACGAGGATCCCGATCGCGACCCAGATGGGCGTGGCGAATGGGCGAAGGCGATGGATCCAGCGCGGCAGATGGGGCACTACCGCGACCTCAGCGATGCTGCACGAATGACGTCGGCGTCGACGATACCGACGATCTCGTCGCCCTTCACGACCCGTGCCCGACCGTCCGGCGATCGAAGCACTGCGTCGAGCGCATCGCGCAGGGTTCCCGCGAAATCGACCGACGTCGCCGGTGCGGCGCCGTTGACAGCGGGCAGCTGCACCTCGGCGATAGGGATGAGCGCCAGCCGCCGCACCAGCGGCCCCTCGCCGAGGAACCCGGTGACGAATTCGGACTGCGGATGGGCGAGCAGCTCTTCCGGGGTCGCGAACTGCTCGAGCACACCACCCTTCGACAGAAGGGCGATCCGATCGCCGAGCTTGACGGCCTCGTCGATGTCGTGGGTCACGAAGACGATCGTCTTGCGCACGACCCGCTGGAGGCGGAGCAGCTCGTTCTGAAGGCGCTCGCGGGCGATCGGGTCGATGGCGCCGAAGGGCTCGTCCATGAGCAGGATGTTTGGATCGGCCCCAAGGGCTCGAGCCACGCCGACCCGCTGGCGCTCGCCCCCGCTCAACTCGGCAGGCAACCGTCGGGCGTAGCTCGGTGCCGGCAGGCCGATCAGGTCGAGGAGCTCCTCCACCCGAGCCTGAATTCGCTGCTTCGGCCACCCGAGCAGCCGGGGCACGGTGGCGACGTTCTCGGCGACGGTCTGGTGGGGAAAGAGGCCGACCTGCTGGATGACGTAGCCAATCGATCGGCGGAGATCGTTGACGTCGTAGGTGCGGGTGTCGCGATCGTCGATGCTGATGGTGCCGTCGGTGGGCTCGATCAGACGGTTGATCATCTTGAGCGAGGTCGTCTTGCCGCAGCCCGACGGGCCGACCAGCATGACCACCTCACCCGACTTGATCTCGAGTGACAGGTGATCCACCGCGAGTTGGTCGCCGTAGCGCTTGACCACGCGGTCGAACCTGATCATGTCGCCGCGACCGACACGCGCCCACGGGAGAGCGCCCGCTGGATGCCCGCCAGGATGGCGTCGGCAATGATCCCGATCGCGGCGACGGGAAGGATCCCGGCGAGCACCGCATCGAGGGTCCCTGTGCTCCGCGTGAGCGTCGAGAGGATGGTCTGGCCGAGGTCGTCGACCCCCACGGTCGCGCCGACGGTGGCGACAGCCACGATCATCACGGTCGCCTGGCGGATCCCTCCGAGGACCACCGGCACCGCGAGTGGCAGCTCGACCTGCAGCAGCACCTGCAGCGGGCTCATCCCCATGCCCCGCGCTGATTCCACCACCGCCGGATCGACCGTCTTTATGCCGGCCCGCGTGTTGCGCGCGACCGGGAGCAGCCCGTAGAGGACGAGGCCGATGATCACCGGCGGGTTGGCCAGCCCGAACCAGATGGAGAGCAATCCGAAGAGCGCGAAGCTCGGCACCGTCAGGATGGTGCTGGCCACCGCCATGATCACCGTCGACAGGGGTTCAGAACGGGCGGCAACGATCCCGAGCACCAGCCCGATCACGCTCGTGATCGCGACGCACTCCGCGACGATCTCGAGGTGGGTGACGATCTGGGGGCCGATCTGGTCCCAGTTCTCGGAGATGTACTGAAAGACGCTCACTTTTGTGAGGCGTCAGTATCCATAACCTCCGGGGGTGCTGCTCGGAGTCGCCGTCGCGCCGGAACCGCTCGCAGCGCCGGTCGACGTGGCGGTGGTGCCCGGCATGGCGGCGAACCATTGACCGCCGATGCCGTTGCCGGACGTCTGCCCGGCGGCGGTGTCACTCGCGAACGTGTGGAGCGGCCAGCCGTTGTAGGTGACCTCGGTGGCGGAGGCCCCACTGAGCATGATCGACACGGTGGCGAGCGTTCCGGTGACCCCGCTCGCGGCGGCAGGCGTGCCGGTGGTGGTCAGCGGTGGCCACTCGGTGAGGCAACCGCCGGTGCACGCGCCGATGGTCGAATTCTTCTCGGGCAGGAAGTAATAGAGCGTGAAGCCGTGCGAGTTGGTCAGCACGGTCCCGAGGGACGTGGAGCCGGTCGAGACGGCTGCGGCCGATGACGACCCGGCGCCGTTCGTGGCCGGCGGGGCAGTGCTGCTGGGCCCTGCGCCGCCGCAAGCGGCGAGCATCGCTCCGCCGGCCAGGGTCAAGACGATACGTCGCATGGTGGGAAACCTCCGCTGTGGTCGATGCAATGCATACGTCCTTGCGTTACGTCGGGTGCCCCGCGCTATTCTCGATGCATGTGCCGAAGCATCAAGACACTCCGTGGGGCCGAGCCTCCTGCCGATGACGACGACGCCCATGCCGCTGCCCTGCAGTTCGTCCGCAAGATCAGCGGGTACCGGGCGCCGTCGAGAGCAAACCAGATTGCTTTCGACGCGGCCGTCCAGGAAGTGACCGCCGCGACCACGCGGCTCCTCGAAGGTCTGCAGAAACCCGCCTGAGTCATTGACCCCCGGACAGGGGATAATTCGCGGATGCGATCAGGCCGGATGTTCTCCTACTCGATCGCGCCCATGGTGATGCTGCCGTTCACGGTGCCGCCATCATCGACTCGGAGCCGCACCGCGCGCACATCCCCGAGGACGACGCCGCTGCCGGCAACCGTCAGCCGTCCGCGTGCGGTCACGTTTCCGGTCACATTGCCCCGGACGCTCACGTTGCGCCCGTCAACTCGAGCCCGGACGGTCGCCGATGCCTCGACGTCAACATCGCCCGACGCGTTGATCTCACCCTCGGCAGTCCCCTCGATGTGGAGATCGCCTTCGATGGTGAGCGACCCGTTGAGGACGTCGCGCGGGCCCAGGGTCACTCCCTTGGCGCCTGTCGCGCCGTTTCGGTGACCGCCGCGTGGAATCGACGCAGCTGCCTCTTCGACTTCAGCGATGTTTTCCATGAACGTATCCTCTCCATCTCGTCCGCTACTCGGCGCATATCGTACTGATACTGGCGATTCTTCGCGGCGTGACGAGGCGCGCAACTCGATCACGCTGGCCGGCGTCCCCGACACGATCCGGCAGCTGCAACTCGACTTCTATCGTGATGCCGCACATCGGTACGATTCGTGGGCTGGGGGCGCAAACGTTCGTGCCGCCGAGCGGCTCGCCGCGTTTGCCGGCGTCCAGCCGGATGAGCGAATCATCGATGTCGGCTGTGGCACCGGACTCGTGATCAGATCAATGGGTGCCGGCACATCGACGCTCGACCACATGGCGGTCGATCTCTCACCCGACATGATCACGCACGCACGTCGTCAAAGGGGCGATGAACGCGGCATCCATTACTCGGTTATGGACGCGCATCACCTCGTATTCAACGACGACATGTTCGACCTCGCGATCCTCGGACAATCGCTCGCGTATTTCGAGGATCCGTGGCAGGCGTTCTCGGAGATTCGCCGCGTGCTGAAACCACACGGCAGAATCGCGATCTCATGCCGTTGCCGAAGCCTGTCAACGCCTGCGCAAGCAGTGTTCTTCGAACGACTCGAACGACTGGCGATTCGTCGCGCACGAACGCCCGCGCATCACGCGCTTTTCGGCGAGCCGTGGGTCCTCACCAACATGCTGGAGCTGGCGGGATTCACCGACATCGGCGTGACTCAATTGCTGGTCGGCGTTCGTGCGAATGACGTGCGCGAATGGACCGAGATGATGGAGTGGTCTGGCCCATGGCCGCACGCAATGATCGGGCTGCTGAGCCCGGGTGCGCGGAGCACGTTCGAGGAGGAGCTCGACCGCACCATGCACCGCCTGGGCGAAGGTGATTACGCGTTTCACGGCGCTTTCACCCTCGCCACAGGGCGGCTCCGCGACTAGTCCCCTGGCTCAGCCCTCTTCTGAGTCCGAACCTGAGGAGACGCCTGACGTCTCCGCGGCACGCTCGTCGCTGTACGCATCGGACTCGGACCCGGCATTCCCGTCAGTGGCTCCGTGGTCGCCCTCGCCGACCGGCGATCCGGTCACGTCAACGGTGGCTTCGTCGTCGTGCTCTTCCATGCGTCGTGCGGGGGGTGCGTCGCCGCCCGGGGTCATGGAGATGGTGGCGTTCATGGTTGCACCCTCGTCCACGCGCAGGCGACCGGTTCGAATCTCGCCGGCAAATGACGCAGTCTCGGTGAGGACGGTCAACTCACGCGCAACAGCGTTGCCATCGACGCTGCCGGCCACGACGATGTCGCGCGCCGCGATCTGCGCGCGGGCGGTGCCGCTCGAATGGATGGTGACCTCACCGGTGGCGGAAACGTCACCCTCGAGCTTTCCTTCGATGCGCACGTCTCCCTCGACGCTGAGCGTTCCGATCAGGGAGTCGCGTGGCCCCAGAACAACCATGCCGGCTGCTTCAGACGCTGCCGGCGTCGCCGCACCACGACGCCCGCGCCCTCTGCTCGAAGTCGATGTTCCGGTATCGCTCATGTCCATAGCGGCTCCTTCGCTCACGGTTCGGTGGGACTGCGGTGGCCGGTATCGTACGGGTCGGTCGAAGTACCGAGTCGGGCGTCGAGGTTACAAACTGCGAAACGTCTGGAGTCACGCGACCAGGTCGCGACCGAAGTCGGCGATCGAGCTCACACCGGCCAGGCCCATGGCGTGGTCGAGCTCATCGCGGTAGCCGGTCAGCACCCGCCGGACGCCCTCCGCGCCGGCGGCCGCGAGGCCCCAGAGGATCGGCCGGCCCACCATGGTCGCGGTGGCGCCGAGGGCGAGCGCGACGAACACGTCGGTGCCGCTCACAATCCCGCCGTCAACGATGATCGGTGCCCGGCCTTCAAGGGCAAGCGCAATCTCGGGGAGAGCTACTGCACTGGCGATGGCGCGGTCGAGCTGCCGCCCGCCATGGTTCGACACGACGATCCCCGCCGCCCCGGCATCGATGCAGGCAACGGCGTCATCGGCGCGGAGCACCCCCTTGACGATCACCGGCAGTTCGGCGAGGTCGCGCAACCAGGCGATGGTGTCGAGCGAGATCGACTGATCCTGTGCCATCCCGGCGGTGATCTCCTCGAACGCCGCACCCGGTGTGAGGTGGGTCCCGAAATTCACGAGGTGCTGTTCCATCGCTATCGGCGCGTAGTGGCCGCGGCGCTTGAAGCCGATATACGGCGTGTCGACGGTCAGCACCAGCGCCTTGGCTCCAAGGCCGGCGGCGCGACGCACCAGGGCCTCGGTGAGACGCCGGTCGCTCACCACGTACACCTGGTACCACCACGGGCGGTCGAGCTCAGCGGTGATCTCCTCGAGCACCCGCGTGGCTCGCGTGGTCACAACCATGAGCCCGCCTGCACCAGTCACGCCCTTCGCCGTCTCGATCTCGCCCTCGGCGTGCGCAACCACCTGGTATGCGGTCGGCGCGACGATGAGCGGCATCGCCAGTGGCGTTCCGAGGACTTCGGTCGAAAGATCCGGCGTCGCTCCTCCGCGGAGGATCCGCGGGCGGAGCCGGTAGCGCCGCCA
>JBAQGL010000228.1:0-7436 GCA_049287785.1 Candidatus Dormiibacterota bacterium
TCGCCGGTCTCGTCGCGTGCCAGCTCCTCGGCGATGTCCTTGTGGCGGGAGTCGGCGTTCTCGTCGATCTCGAGCTTGCCGTCGGCGGCGATCAACGTTCCTTCGGGCGTCAGCACCAGCGGGTTGATCTCGCACGTCAGAGCATCAAGCGACGTCGCGACCTGGTAGAGGTGGGTGGTCAGGCCGACGAGACTGCTGACGAGCTTTGGCACCCGGTCCCGAAGCTGAGGCGCGTCTGCCAGTCCCGCAAAAGCGAGCTGGCGGATCTCGAACGGTTGCGGGCCGGCGAAGGGATCCGGCCACAGCTTGGCGATGCGCTCCGGCGCCTCCTCGGCGACCTGCTCGATCTCCATCCCACCCGCTGCCGAGAAGATGATCACGAGCCGCCGGCGATCGCGATCGAGCGTGATCCCAAGGTAGAGCTCGGCTTCGATGCTGAGACCGGTCTCGCACCAGACGCTGCGCACCGGGTAGCCGCGGATGTCCATCGCCAGGATGCGCGCAGCCTCGCGTTGCGCCTCCTCGGGGGTGTCGACGACGGCGATCCCACCCGCCTTGCCCCTGCCACCGATGGGCACCTGCGCCTTGACCGCGATGCGGCCGAGCTCGCGAGCGGCGTCAGCAGCCTCCTCGGGGGTTCGCGCCAACCTGCCCGGCGGCACCGCGATGCCGGCTGCGGCGAACCGCTGCTTTGCCTGGTACTCGAGCAGCTTCATCGGCGGGCCAGTCTAGAGAAAGCGGCTCGGGTCATCGACGAGGCGCGATCCGGTCGAGCTCCTCGAGGTCGGCGGCGCTGGGGCGCCACCGGCCGGCTCGAGCATTTGCTCGCACCTGCTCGGGTGAGGTCGCCCCGGCGATGACCGAGACCACCTGGGGTTGCGCGGCAAGACCTCCGATCGCCACCTCGAGCAGCGAGATGCTGCGCTCGCGCGCATAGCCTTCGAGCGCCTCGACGATGTCGAAGTTGACATCGGTGAGCCAGCGACTCGCGTTGGCTCCGGGCACCGAGGCAAGGCGGGTGCCCGGCACCGGCGGCTGTCCACGCCGGTGCTTCCCGGTAAGCAGACCGTTGGCAAGTGGGCTGTACGGGATCATCCCGACGTCGAAGTGCGCGCACGCGGGAATCACCGCTCCCTCCACCCACCGATTGAGGAGGCTGTACTCGTTCTGCGCGGTGACGAACCTGGTGAGGCCTCGGGTGCGCGCCGTCCAGTCGGCGTCCGCGATCTGCCATCCGAGAAGGTTCGACGAACCGGCACAGCGGATCTTGCCCTCGCTGACCAGCTCCGTCAGCGTCGCCAGCGTCTCGTCGATCGGCGTCGAAGGGTCCGGGGTGTGGAGCTGGTAGAGGTCGATCCAGTCGGTATCGAGGCGTCTGAGGCTGTTTTCCACGGCGACGCGGATCCATTCGCGGGAGCCTCCGCGCCCCGCACCGCCGGACGAATGCCCGAATTTGGACGCGATCACAACGTCCTGGCGACGGCCCTTGAGCGCAGCGCCGAGCATCTCCTCGCTCTGCCCGCCTCCGTAGATATCGGCGGTGTCGAAAAAGGTGATCCCCTCATCGAGCGCGGCGTGCACCACACGCGCTGTTCCGTCGGCGTCAACGCGGCGGCCGAAGTTGTTGCAGCCGAGTCCGACCACCGTTGCCTGGAGAACCCCTCCACCGATGGGACGAGTCTCGAGGCTGCTCACGCCTGACAGGGTACGCAAAGCCCGTGTCTCAACCGCAGCCGGAGGCTGGTAGGCTGACCCGGTTGGCAGAGCGCGTCGTCGGGACTGAACCAGACCAAGGTCCGGCGCCAGAGCCGGCTGAACCTCGAGTTGGGGCGGCTTCCGATCGCGTCGCCGCCGAGCCGCAGAAGACGTCGCGTCGCGAGGGCGTCAACGTCATCTCGGTGCGCACCCTCGTGACCGCAGCGCTGATCGTTCTCGGCGTGGTGGCGCTGGTCGCATTCCTCGCGTCGATCATCAGCATCGTCCTCGTCGTGCTCGTCGCGATCGTGTTCGCCGAGGGGATACGGCCCCTCGTCGACGACCTGCACCACCGGCGCGTTCCACGACCGGTGGGAATCCTGGCCGCCTACATTGCCGTGCTCGCATTCATCGCAATCATGGTGCTGCTGCTCGTACAGCCGATCGTCAGTGAAGCTTCGTCGCTCGCCACCAACTTTCCCTCCTACCAGAAGGACTTTCTCAACTGGTTCACCGGCGTTGAGCACCAGTTTCACTTCAACGTCAACGTCGCTCAGCAGGTGAGCACGTTCATCGACGCGACCCGAAACATCCTGCTCGCCATCGGCGGCACGATCTTCAGCATCATCGTCGACTTCGTGCTCGTGCTCGTTGTCGGTTTCCTCTGGCTGGTGAGCAGCGACCGCCTCAAGTCGTTCACCGTCGACCTGTTCCCCGAAGCCCATCACGACCTGATCGTCGACATCTTTCGCGAGATGGGATTCCGTATGGGCGGCTTCCTCCGCGCGGTGGCGATCAACAGCCTTGCGCTCGGGCTCGTGGTCGGAGTCGTGTGCTGGCTGCTTCGCCTTCCCGACCCGGTCATCCTCGGCATCTTCGCCGGCCTCACGGCGGCGATTCCCATGGTGGGCGGGATCATCGGGGTGATCCCGGCGGTGTTGCTCGGTTTCACGGTCAGCCCCGAGTACCCGATCCTCGTGCTCGTCGTCCTGATGGTGATCCAGTTCGTCGATGCGAACACGGTCGTGCCCATGGTCATGAACCGCGTGGTCTCGCTACCGGCGCTCGGTGTTGTCCTCGCCCTCCTGGTCGGCGGAGCCATCCAGGGCCTCATCGGCGCGATCCTCGCGGTGCCGGTTGCGGCCGCACTCCAGGTGCTCCTGGTGCGCGCCGCGGTTCCCGCGATTCACCACGCCCAGGGCCGGACCGACCAGGCCTATGCCAAGGCGTACGTTCCGTTGTCGGTGAGCCTCAAGGACTCCGCCCCGCGCACCGGCGGACGGCGAGTCAACCCGCGCTGACCTTCAGAGCGGAATGTTGCCGTGCTTGCGCCTCGGTGTTTCCACCAGCTTGTCGCGCGCCATGCGCAGCGCGGCGATGAGCGCTCCACGCGTCTGCCGCGGCTCGATCACATCATCGATGTAGCCGCGCTCCGCGGCGTAGTACGGGTTGGCGAACTGCTCCCGGTACTCCTCGATGAGCTCGTCTGATCGCTGCTTGGGGTTGTCCGCCTGCGCGATCTCGCGTTTGAAGATGACGCTGACCGCACCCTGTGGTCCCATCACGGCGATCTCCGCCGTCGGCCAGGCCACGTTGTAGTCGGCACGGATGTGCTTGGAGCACATCACGTCGTATGCGCCGCCATACGCCTTGCGCGTGATCACGGTGAGCTTGGGGACGGTCGCCTCGCAGTACGCATAGAGAAGCTTGGCGCCGTGCCGGATGATGCCGCCGTACTCCTGGTCGGTGCCGGGGAGAAAGCCGGGCACGTCGACGAAGGTCACCAGCGGCACGTTGAACGCATCGCAGAAGCGCACGAAGCGGGCCGCCTTGTTGGACGCGGCGATGTCGAGCGCACCCGCGAGCACGCGAGGCTGGTTGCCGACCACGCCGACGGGATGGCCGTCGAGCCTCGCGAAGCCACAGATGATGTTCTCGGCGTGGTACTGCATCACCTCGAGGAACCGGCCGTCATCCACGATCCGCGTGACCACGTTGCGCATGTCGTACGGCTGATTCGGGTTGTCGGGGATGATCGTCTGCAGCTCGGGATCCTCGCGGTGTGGATCGTCGAGGGTCGGACGGTACGGCGGCTTCTCACGGTTGTTCTGCGGCAGATACGAGAGCAGGTCGCGCATCTGCGCGAAGGCCTCGTCCTCGGTGTCGGCGATGAAGTGGGCAACACCGCTTCGCTGGTTGTGCACGTCCGACCCGCCGAGCTCCTCGAAGGTGACCTCCTCGCCGGTGGTCACCTTGATGACATCGGGGCCGGTGATGAACATGTAGCCGACCTTGCGCACCATGAAGATGAAGTCGGTCATCGCCGGCGAGTAGACCGCACCGCCCGTGCACGGCCCGGCGATCAACGAGAGCTGCGGGATCACCCCGCTTGACTCGACGTTGCGATAGAAGATCTCGGCATATCCGGCCAGGGAGACGACCCCCTCCTGGATGCGCGCTCCGCCCGAGTCGTTGATGCCGATGCAGGGACAGCCGGTCCGCAACGCGAGGTCCATGACCTTGGTCACCTTCTCTGCGAAGACCTCGCCGAGCGAGCCTCCGAACACCGACGCGTCGTGGCTGAAGACGAACACCTGCCGGCCCTCGATCGTTCCCCAGCCGGTGATCACCCCGTCGCCACGGATCCTCCGTTCCTCCATGTCGAAGCTGGTCGTCCGGTGCAGCGCGAACATGTCGAGCTCGGTGAACGAGCCGGGGTCGAGCATCCGGTCGATGCGTTCACGCGCGGTGAGCTTGCCCTTGGCATGCTGAGAACGCTCGGCGGCACCGGCGCGGTGGACCGCGTCGTACCGCCGCTTGCGCAGCAGGTTGATCTTCTTGCCGGTGCCACCACCCGATCCACTTGTCGACGCTCCGTCCGCGTCCGGGGGCGCGGGGACGCCGGCGGAAGCGACCGAATCGCTCGCGCCAACGGGAGGGACGCCTTTGCGCGCCTGTCTGGTCACCGCGTCAGGCTACCAGGGGATCGCATCGCGCCTCGGGCTCACACCGTGACCGGGGGACGGTAGGCGCCGAAAACCTCGCGCAGCACACCGCACACCTCTCCGACGGTGGAACGCGCCTCGAGCGCGGTGCGCATCAAGGGCAGCAGGTTGGCCGTTCCCTGCGCACCCGCTCGCAACGCATCCAGCGCGCGCTCCACGTCGCCGGCCGACCGAGCGGCGCGCAGCTTCGCGAGCCGCTCGATCTGCGCCGCTTCGAGCCCGGCTCCGATGGTGAGGATCGGGACCGTCGGCTGCGACGTCTCGGTGAACCGGTTGACGCCGACGATGACCCGATCACCGGATTCCACGAGACGCTGATGCCGGTACGCCGATTCCTGGATCTGCTCCTGGTAGAAGCCCGCCTCGATCGCCGCGACGGCGCCACCGTGCTCCTCGACGCGTGCCATCAGCGCTCGAGATTCATTCATCAGGTCGTGCGTGAGCGACTCGACAAGATGTGAGCCACCCAGCGGATCGGTGGCGTTGGCGACACCGGTCTCGTGGCCGATCACCTGCTGGGTGCGCAGCGCGATCTCCGCCGCCTGTTCGGACGGGAGCGCGAGCGCCTCGTCGTAGCTGTTGGTGTGCAGGGACTGCGCGCCACCGCACACGGCGGCCAGTGCCTGCAACGACACGCGCACCACGTTGTTCAGCGGCTGCTGCGCGGTGAGCGTCGCACCGCTCGTCTGCGCATGGAATCGCAGCTGCAGGCTGCGCTCACCGGTCGCACCGAAGCGTTCGCGCATGATCTCGGCCCAGAGTGCGCGCGCCGCCCGAAACTTCGCGACCTCCTCGAAGAAGTCGTTGCTGACGTTGAAGAAGAAGCTCAGTCGCGGGCCGAAGTCCTCGACGTCGAGTCCCGCATCGATCGCAGCCTGCACGTAGGCGATGCCGTTGCTCAGGGTGAAGGCGATCTCCTGCGGGGCGGTCGCGCCGGCTTCCCGGATGTGATACCCGCTGATGCTGATGGTGTTCCACCGCGGGAGATGCTCCGCGCAATAGGCGAATGTGTCGGTGACCAGGCGCATGGACTGGCGCGGAGGGTAGATGTACGTCCCGCGCGCTGCGTATTCCTTGAGGATGTCGTTCTGAATCGTGCCCCCGAGGGTCGACGCGGCGATCCCCTTGTGCTCGGCCGCAAGCTCGTAGAGAAGCAGCAGCACCGATGCGGGTGCATTGATGGTCATCGACGTGGTCACGCGGTCCTGGGGGATGCCGCGCATCAACAGCTCCATGTCCTCGATGGAGTCGATGGCCACGCCGACCTTGCCGACCTCACCGTGCGCGACCGGGTCGTCGCTGTCGTAGCCCATCTGAGTCGGCAGGTCGAACGCCACCGAGAGCCCGCTCTGGCCGGCGCGCAGCAGATAGTGAAACCGTTCGTTGGTCTGCTCGGCGCTGCCGAACCCGGCGTACTGGCGCATCGTCCACAGCCGCGACCGGTAGCCGTCGGCACGGATGCCCCTCGTGTAGGGAAACTCGCCGGGAGGCGGTGGCTCGTCCGGCTGGTCCACGTAAAAGGGATCGACCGGGATGCCGGACTCCGTCTCCACGGGGATGCTGTGTGCTGCGCCCGGCTCGTCGCTCACGAGCGCGACCCGGCATTCTCCTGGTCCGGCTGGCACAGCTCGGTGAGCACCCCGCTCGCCGCCGAGGGATGGAGGAATGCCACCAGCCTGCCGGCCGCACCGCGACGCGGGCACGTGTCCAGGAGCTGGAGACCCAGCTCGGTGAAGTGATCGAGGCTGGCCTGGACGTCGTCGACCCCATAGGCGACGTGATGGAGGCCGCTTCCCCGCCTGGCCAGGAACCCCGCGATCTTCGATTCCGGTCCGGTGCTGCCGAGCAGCTCGATTCGCGACTCCCCCACCTCGAACATGACCGCCTCGATCCCGTCGGACGCCACGACCTGGCGGTGGGCAGGTGCTGTGCCGGTGAGCCGCTCGTACGCTGCGACCGCGACGTCGAGGTCGGCGACGGCGATCCCCACATGGTCGATCCTGGTGAATGCGCTCGCCATCGTCGGCCGAGTATAGGAAGCAATACGGCAACGCCGCGTTCGCTTCCGAGCACTCGATGCTAGCGTCCAGAGGCCGTGAGAACCCGTCGCGCGGTCACGATCGCGATCGCCGTCAGCACCGTCCTTCTCCTGTATTACGCGATCGCGTGGGCCCAGGTGACGCCGCTGCGCGAGCGGGGGACCGACTTCTCGGCCTCATACGTGGCGGCCTTGCTCGTCCGCAGCGGTGACGGCGCCCAGCTCTACGACCAGCCTGACGAGCACGCGCGGCACCTGAGCCTGCTCCCGGCGGGCACGGTCATCAACCTCCCGTTCATCACGCCGCCGACCACCGCGTTGCTCGCCCTTCCGTTCACCGCGCTGGACCCCGGCACCGCGTTCCGGGTGTGGTCCGTGATCGAGCTGGTGCTCCTGGGTCTCGCCGTCTGGGTGGCAATCCGTGCCGGGCCGTGGCCTGCGGGGATCGGACGCCCGGCGCGGCTCGCCACGCTGCTGATGGCACTGGCCGCGGGCGGCACCTACGCATTCCTTCTGCTCGGCCAGATCGATGGGATCGCCGCCCTTGGCCTCGCGGTCGCCTACGCGGCGTGGCGGAGGGACCGACCGGCGTCCGCCGGCTTCTGGCTGGCCATCGCATTCGCCGCAACCAAGCCGCACCTCGCGGTCGGGCTCGGCGTCTGGCTTCTCGCCCGGCGTGACTGGCGCGCGATCGGCGG
>JBAQGL010000229.1:0-23304 GCA_049287785.1 Candidatus Dormiibacterota bacterium
CGTCTATGTGGCCGACACCGGCAACTACCGCATCGAGAAGTACCAGGCCGGAACCACGACCCTGCTCTGGTCGGTCGGGGTTCGCGGCGCCACGATCGGCGGCGGCACTGACAGCTTCATCGCACCACGCGACGTCGCGACCGACGGCACGTTCGTATACGTCGGCGACACGGACAATGCAGACGTCCAGGTGCTCAACGCGAGTAACGGCAGCTTCGTGAAGATTGTGAAGACGTTTGGCACCGGCGGCACCCTGAAGTTCCAGGATCCCATCGGCATCAGCGTCGGGCATAACGCGAGCCACACCGAGGAGATCCTCGTCTCGGATGGGGTCACCGGCAACGTGTACGTCTTCGATACGTCGATGACCCTGCAGTTCACGGTTGCGCCAACGGCGAAGACCGAGGGGACACGCGACGCGGCCACCGACTCTGCCGGCAACATCTACACCGACGACTATCGCGGCAATGCGGTCGACAAGTACGGACCCAGCGGCGGCGCGTTGCTGGCCTCGTGGGGTTCCACGTCCAACACCAACTGCCTGGACGTTGCCAAGCCGTACGGCATCGACATCGACACGGCTGACACCCCCAACCGAGTCTACGTCGCCTCGTCGACGCTCGAGGAGGTCAAGGTCTTCGACACCAGTGGCAACTGCCTGAATGTCGGCTCCACAGGAGCGAACGTCATCGGCACCAAGGTCACGACCAACAGCCCGACAGGCCTGTTCCAGCTTCGCCGCGTTGCGGTCGGCGCGGGCAGTAACCCACTCGTCTACGCGGCTGATCTCTGGGGCCTGAAGATCCTCACCTACAATTCGGCGACCGGCGCCATCGCCTCGGCGCAGCCGATGCTCGGCAGCGGTGTGTACCCCGCCGCCGGAGGCCTGAACGAGGACCATGGCATCGCCATTGACCCGAGCACGGACCAGATCTTTGCCACCAATACGGTCAACCAGCGCATGGAGCGATTCGATCTCCCCAACGGGACCAATCCATTCGACTGGGGTGTCAAGGGCGTGGTTGAGAGCACCGCATCGTTCAACTGGGCCCAGGGAGTCGCTTACGATCCCGGCAACGGCGACATCTGGGTCGCCAATACGCGCAACAACAGAATCGACGAGTTCACGACCGCCGGTGTCAAGGTCACCAGCTGCCCGAACACCACGCGGTTGACGAGCAGTTTCAACTGGCCGATGGCCATCGCCTTCAATCCGACCGGCACGACGATGTTCGTTGCAGACACCTTCAACATGCGAGTGCAGGCCATCAACGTCAGCCAGTGCACGGGCAGCACCGTCACACCGATCTGGAGCGTCGGCACGCGAGGATCAGGCGTCAATCAGTTCATCAAGCCCTGGGATCTCGTCTTTGATCCCACCGGCAACCGGCTGCTCGTGACCGACACGTACAACAACCGGATCGTCTCGCTCAACCCGACAACCGGCGCGTGGAACGGAACCATCCCAGGGATCACCAAGGGCAGTGGGGTCGGACAGGTCTCGCTCCCTGAAGGCATCACCGTAGATGCCAATGGCGATATCTGGCTCGCAGACACCGGCAACAACCGGGTGGAGGAACTGGCTGCCGCAGGCGGTTCGCCGCTCCAGATGTTCGGGACGTACGGCACCACCGGCACCACAACGCTCAACGCGCCACAGGGCCTCGCATTCGACAGCACCGGCCTGCTCTACGTGGCGGACGCCAACAACAACCGCATCCAGGTGCTGCAGCCGGCGGCATCATCCATCGTCAACCTCGGCGCACCGACATACCAGAGCGACATCTTCAATGCGGGCGGCATCGCGCCGATGTACCCCGCGGGCGGTCGCGCCGACAGCGCGGGGACGATGTGGCTCGCGGATTCCGGCGGGAGCAGGATCGACAAAATCACCTCCGGCGGCACACTTTCCTACGTGACGCCGGCGAGTGGAGGCGCGCTCAACAACCCGCGAAACCTTTCACTCGATGTCACCACACCAACCGACCTGTGGATCACCGACACCGGCAACAACGCCGTCGTCGAGATGACCACCGCTGGAACGGTCCTGATGCGACTCGGGGCGACGACGTCGCCGTCGCTGGTGCTCAAGTCACCCTTCGGCAACGCCAACAACGCCAGTGATCTCTTCGTCGCCGACACGTACGACCATCGGGTGGTTGCGGTGTCGAAGAGCACCGGCGCAACCGTCTGGTCGACCAGCACGACCTGCCCCTCGCCCGGAGGCAAAGCGCTGCTGCGGATTCGTGATGTCACGGTCGGTTCCGACGGCAACGTCTACGCGGCGGATACCGACAACAATCGGATCGTCGAGTTCAACCCGACGACGGGCGCGTGCGTCGGCACCGGTTGGGCGGGCGTGACCGGTCACACGCTGCATCAGCCCCGGGCGCTCGCGAGTGATGGTAGCGGCGGCCTCTGGATCGCCGAGGACGGCGGGGCGCCGGCGCTCGTGCACTACAACAACGCAGGCACGACCTTCCTGGGAAGCACCACCAACAGCGGGTCGGGTGGGTTCGTGGAGCCTGAAGGCGTGTTCCTCGACGGCGCCGGCGTGGTCATCGCGGATCCGTTCGCGTACCGCACCATCACCTTCACCGTTGCCGAGGCGAATGGCAACGGTGCGGGCACAGCCGTGTTCAAGGGAAGTCCCGCGCTCGGCGGTTTCAACAACCCGTTCGGCGTGGCCTTCGCTCCCAACGGGGACTGCTTCGTCACCGACATGTTCAATCAGCGGATCGAGAAGTTCACGGGGTGCGCAGGCACGCCGATCGCCACCGGCCAGTTCGGCGGGGGCCTTGGGAACATGCAGAATCCGCGTGGCATCTCGGTCAGCCCCGACGGTTCGACGGTGATCCTCACCAACAGCGAGAACGAGCGCATCGACTTGTTCAGCGCCTCGACACTCGCCTACGAGAGTTCGATCAGCGCACAGTCCACGACAACTGCGTGCGGCAAGAAGAAGATGTATTTCCCGCACCAGTCCGCGTACGACGCGTCGAACAATAGCTACTGGGTCGCCGACACCAACAACAAGCGGATCCTCGATCTCTCGAGCACAGGGGCGTGCCTCGCCAACTGGAGCGACGGCGGAGCGATCAAGGCGCCGCGCGGGATCGCGTGGGACGGCACCAACGTCTGGGTGGCCGACGCGCAGACGGGCACGATCCTGAAGTGCACCACCACCGGTTCATGCACGGTGGTTGCCAAGAAGAGCGGCACACCCACCAAGGTCAAGAGCCCGTGGAATCTCACGATCGCAAATGGGGATCTCTACGTTGCCGACGAGGGAGCTGCCGATGTCGTGGCGATGACCCTGGCGGCGCCATACAGCACCGTGTACACGTTCGGCACGCCTGGTACTGACCCGAGCCTCGGCGAGTTCGGCTCGCCGCGGTCGGTTGCGATCTCGTCGACCGGAGAGATCGCCGTGGCGGACTTCACCAACAACGACATCTCTATCTGGAAGTAGCGAAAGTCCGCATGCGACTCAGATCCGTTCGGTCGTTCGCGCTCGCAGGCGCGACGACCATCCTGATGACCGCAGCTGGGGGCGCGATCGCTCCGAGCGCTGCGAAAGGTGCAGGGTTGCTCAACCCGACACAGCTCGGCACCGTGCCCGCACCTTTCACCAGCGGCCATGCGGGTCTGTACGCGTGGGGCGCAGCGACCATGCCGGACGGTTCGGTGATCGTTGGCGACTACTGGAATCATCGGGTGTTGCACTACGACGTGAACGGCAACCCGATCGGAAGTGGAGCGCCGAATTGCAACGTGCCCGGATGCCTGTTCTCGATGGGTTCCGCGGCAGTCTACGGGACCCCCTACGGTCTCGCGGTCGACCCGAGGACGAAGGCGATCTACGTCGGCTTCGAGTGTTGTGCCGTCGAGAAGTTCTCGCTGAACTCGAAGGGCGTGTACCTGAGCCCGAAGCGAATCAAGCACACCGGCTTCAGCTATCCGTCACGAGTTGCGGTGGGAGACGACGGAACGCTGTACGTCGCCGACATGGTCGCCGACAAGATCTTCGTCTTCAACAGCGCGGGCACCTGGGAAACAACATGGGGGTCGAAGGGTTCGGGACTCGGTCAGTTCAACGGCCCGACGGGAATCGCGCTCGACCAGAGCAGCCCCCAGAACCTCTACATCGCGGACCCCGGGAACAAGCGCGTCGACGTGATCAACACGGCAACCGGACAGTTCGGAACCGCGTTCGGCGGCACAGGCGTCCTCGGCGCGGACCTCCGCGGTCTGGCAGTGGACGCGGCCGCCGGCTATCTCTACGTCGTTGACGACTCGACTGGAACCATCCATCAGTACACACTCCCGAGCGAGACCTACGTCAAGGACATCGGCGCCCCTTGGACCGCCGCGCAGGGAAACATGGGCAGGACCTGCTGCGCGCCGACCGGCGAGTTCGCCAACGGCGGCCGTGAGGCGACCGTCGACGGCTCCGGCGACCTGTGGGTCGGCGACATGCCCGACTACCGGGTTCAGGTGTTCGCGTCCTCAGGCGCATACCTGTTCTCCGATGCAGGGAGCCCCGTCGGTCCGGCGAACGGCGGCTTTGACGGCCCCCACGGGGTCGCCGTCGATCCCAACACCGGAAACGTGGTCGTCTCCGACACCTACAACTTCCGCATCCAGGAGTTCACGTCCACGGGCACGTTCCAGTGGGCCGAAGGCATGCGTGACAACGTCTCCACCTCCATGCCGTACGGGTTGAACTATCCGATGGGGATGGCCGTGGAGAGCGACGGATCGATCCTGACGGTCGACTCATACAACCAGGCCATTCACAAGTACGACTCGAACGGCAATCAGGTCTGGACATTCACCGGCAAGGGGACGAGTGCCCTTAACCATCCCGAAGGGATCGCATTGGGCGCCAATGGCACGATCTACGTCGCCGACTACCTCAAGAAGCGAGTCGTTCAACTGCTCGACTCGGGGACATCAGTGTCGTGGGTTGGAACGTTCGGGAGCGGTCTGAACCAGCCGTCTGGCGTTGCGGTCGATCCGGCGACGCACAACGTCTTCGTCTCCGACTTCGCCGGAGACGACGTGATCGAGTTCTCGTCTGCAGGAACAAGGATCGCGACCATCGGCGGTGGGACTCTGCAGAACCCGGCCGACGTCGTTCTCGACGGCACGTATATCTACGTCTCGGATTCGAAACTCAACCAGGTGCTCGTGTTCAATGAGAGCGATGGCACGCTGGTCAGCACATTCGGCGGCACCGGGAGCGGGGCTGCCCAATTCAACAGTCCGATCGGCCTTGCGCTGAGTGGAGGCAACCTCTACGTGGCCGACTCGGGCAACGACAGGATTTCGGAATGGTGCGTCACCGGTTGCTGACGTGAGAAAGGGGGATATGCGGGTATGACTGTGAAAAGTTCGGGACGTCGCTCTCTGGCGCTCATCGGCGTGGCCGCCGGCTTGATCAGCGGGATCGGAGGCACGGCCGCAGTCCAGGCGTCGCACGCCAGGCTGTCGCCTCTTGGCGCCCATCTTGCGGCGACCCTTGCGCCGGCGCTCGACTACACGATGCCGACGCCCTTCACGCTGTTCAAGGGCAGCAACTCGTCCGCCAACGGCGGACATCCGGGGGCCTACGCGTGGGGCGTGGCGACCATGCCCGACGGGTCGATCGCCGTCGGTGACATCTTCAACAACCGAGTCCTCCACTACGACACGAGCGGCAACCTCCTCGGCATCCTCTTCCAGACCAACGGGAAGAGCGGCGCCAATCCGTACGGTCTCGCGGTCGATCCGAACGACGGGACGATCTATGTCGGGAGCGCGCAGTGCTGCGGCGTGCAGGTGTACACGACGCCGAGCACCGTCAGCCTTAGCTACACGTACAAGACCACGATCGACCCGACCGGCGGGCCGACCAGCCCGACGTCGCGTTACCCCGCCCGCCTTGCGGTGGGCAGCGATGGCACCGTCTACGTCGCGGACATGACGCTGAACCTGATCACTGCGTTCAGCAGCCAGGCCACGGGAAACACCTTCCTCTACCGCTTCGGCAGCTACGGGACCGGGCCGGCGCAGTTCAAGCAGCCGCGTGGGATGGCGATCGGCGGCGGGGGCACGAGCGGCAATCCCGAGCGCCTCTACGTCATCGATAGCGGCGGCTACCGCGTCGAGGTGTTCGACACCAGCACGATGTCGAACCCGACGACCCACGGCTACCTCTACTCGCTGGGAGCTTCCGGTACGGCCAACTACTCCTTCGGCGGCAACCTGCGCGGGCTGGCCTACGACCAGAAGAACAACCTCCTGTATGTGGTCGACATGGGCAAGAACCACACCGAGGAGTTCCAGGTCAACCCGAATCAACCCGCGGGCGTCAACCCGCCCGCGCCGTACGGGTGGGTCCAGAACATCGGCAAGGCCGATCCCAACAACGCCACCCTCACGACGTGCTGCGCGCAGCCGGGAGACTTCTCGGACGGCGGGCGTGAGGACGCGGTCGACGGACTCGGACAGCTCTGGGTCGCTGATATGCCCAACTTCCGCTCGCAGGTCTGGAGCGTGAACGGCAGCAAGAACACCTTCCTGTTCGATGCGCCGAGCGCGACCAGCCCGCAGCTGCCTGCCGCGGGGGCGTTCAGCTACCCGGAGGGGGTCGGCGTCGCGGCTGACGGCACGATCGTCGTCAGCGACAGCCACAACTTCCGCCTCGAGTTCTTCGACTCGGCGACCTCGTCGACGCCGTACGCGCTCGACACAGCCGGCGGGTCGATCCAGAACCCGGGCCAGGAGGGATTGCGCGGGCGGCAGAACAACTACAGCCTCAACTACGCGCGCAACCTCGTCTTCAACACCAACGCCTCGAGCCCGACCTACGGCGACTTCTATCTGGCTGACACCTACAACAACAGTGTCCACGGCTTCGCCGAGAACGGCACCGCACTCTGGACCTACGGCGGCAACGGAACCGGCGGCATCGATGGACCGAACCAGCCGTCCACCGCGAAGATTGTCGCCACCTCCGTCAAGAGCCCGCTCGCCTTGCCCTCCGGCGTGGCGGTCGACGATTCGACCGGCCCGAACGCCGGCGACATCTACATCGCCGACTCCGGTGACAAGCGAGTGGTGGTGATCAGCGCGGCGGGCAAGCTGTTGTCGTTCTTCAGCATCACCCAGTTCAAGGACCCGCGTGGCCTCGCGGTGGACCCATCGACCGGAGATCTCTACGTGACCGACTTCTCAGGCGCAACCGTCTACCAGTTCGGCATCAGCGGTGTGTGGGGTTCGACGACCACTCCGGGTTCGGCAGCCCTGCTGGGCTCCGTTTCCACATCCCTGTACGCGGGCAAGGGATCGAGCCCCTTCGATGTCGTGGTCGATGCGGCGAACTCCGCCATCTACGTGTCCGACACGTCGCTCCAGGCGATTCTCACCTTCAGCACGACGTCGCTCGGCTACCTCGGCGACTTTGCGATCGTCGGTCAGCCGGAAGGGCTGTCACTGTCGGCGACCGGAGACCTGTACATCTCCAGCCGCAGCAACGACAAGATCCTGGTGTACTGCAACCCGATCTCCGGGACCTGCTGAGCAGCCGTTGCGCCGGGTGAGGCGGTCGGCGGCCGCCTCACCCAAACCATAAAGCCGATCGTTACCAGTTCGTTACATCGGCTCTGCCGCGGCAAATTCTCAATTCGAACTTCGACAGCCGAGTCGTGACTGCATTTTCTTGAACGCTGCGAGTTGACCAACAGCGTCACACGGACCCGCACCCCACTTGGGTACACTGCCGCCGCCTTCACTTCAGAGAGGGAGGCGCAAGTGAATACCATCAGCCAGGGAAGCAGCTGAGACGAGGGCGCGGGCAACGGTCGAGGTTTCCGACGCGGGCGGGGACGTCGGGTTGAGCCCGGGCATCGAGAGAGGTCGGCGCTGTCCTTCCGAGGACACCTTCGAGCTCTCCCGAATCTTTGGGGACTAGACCACCGCCAGTTTCGTGGCACCGCAAGCCCGAGCTGTCTATCAACCGATTCCCGCGGGAGGAACAGCGGATGCGTCCAAATCTACCTATGAGGCGCGTACTCAAAGGTCCACGACGTCTAGCGGCGCTCATCGTTTTCGGGCTCGCCATGAGCGCGTGTGCCGCCTTCCCGTCCGCCGCACTCCTGCAGGCAGGAGCTGTCGTGGGCGGGAGCGCAGCAACCCTCGCGAACGGCGCGGTCGCCGCCGTCCCGCTGGGAACGTCGACGGCCTTGCCCCCCTCGTCATCCATCATCGGGCGATTCGCTCCCGTCTACATGGGGAGCCACTGGAACTTCAGCCTGGCCCAGGCGGTCACCCTGGCCAAGGAATTCGACGTCATTGCTGCGCAGTCCAACGTCTTCTCCAAATACGTGTCCGCGATGAAGGCTGCCAAGCCGAATCTGCGGATCATCGCCTACGTGAACGGGATGTTCGATCTCACCTCGGGCGGCACGGCGTACCCGTTGTCCTGGTACGCGCACGACTCAAAGGGGGCGCGCATCCGATCCACCTTTGGGAACTACCTCCTGAACCCGGGGAATGCGTCGTGGGCGCAATCGGTCGCCAAGCAGTGCTCGAGTGCTATCGCGAAGTCGCACTACGACGGGTGCTTCCTCGACACGCTCGGGACCGCCCCATTGGATCCCGGCTACTGCAGCGGCCTTGCGATCGATCCGGCCACGGGCAAGGTGTGGACTGAGACGCAGTGGTTGGCGGCGACGTCGACAGTCGCGAAGGCGGTGCAGTCGTCCAACCCGAATGCCATCGTGATGGACAACGGGCTCGCTGACGGCCAGAAGTACTACAACCCGTCGGGATCGACCGAGCCATTGATCGCCGCCACCCACGTCGGCATGGTGGAGCTGTGGCTTCGCTCCAACGGCACACCGGCGAACAAGTTCAAGTCCGAGACTGAGTGGCTGCAGGACGTCAACATGATCATCAATGCCCAGGCGCAGGGATATTGGATCGCGACGACCACCAAGCTCTGGGTGCCGGCGAGCGCTGCGCAGCAGGCGGAGTGGGAGAAGTACGCGCTCGCGTCGTTCCTCATGGCCGCCAACGGCAAGGCCTACTTCTCGTTCATGCCGAACCGCAACAACAGCGGCCTCACCTATGACTCAGCGTTGGAGCATCTCGCAATCGGCACGCCGACCGACACCTTCAAGAAGGTCGGCAGCCTCTACGAGCGTACCTTCACCCACGGCATCGCCGAAGTGAATGTCTCCGGCTCGCCCGTGACGCTCACGGTCGCTGCCGGGTACACGAATCTCGCCGGTCAGTCGGTGACCAGCGAGATCCTCCCCCCGAATAGCGGCGATGTGTTCGTCACCGGTTAGCGTGGCGAACCCTCAGCAGACGCCTGTCCCGGCACCGGCGTAGTTCAACGCGGCAACGGGCGCGGCGGGCGTATCCACCCTGCGGGTGGATGCGCTCGCCGGCGTCCCCTTGACGAGATCCGCGACCGCGACGACGAGCGCGTGTGCCGCGGCGGAGCCAAGCCTGGCGCCTGCCGGAACACGGGTCACCTTATGGCGGGTGGCTGACCCCGGGTGCCTCGCTCCGGTCGGCCCGGCCGGCGCACTTGATGGGCTCGGGCCGATCATTCCCGGGCTCACGGCCGAGGATCCCTGGGCCATTCCGGCATCGAGCGCCTTCTCGAGAGGCGCGAGCGTCGAGGCGGAGCCGGGATTGCTCGGAAGCTCGATCGACGTGGCGCCGTAGGTCACCGCGCGATCGATGACCTGGGTGACGCTCGGTATGGTGGGCATCGTCTGGAACGTGACGGTTGCCTGATTGGATCCCTTGGGGCCGTACGACTGCATCAGGGCGTAGAGCGGGGTGTTCCCGGCCGACGTCAGGGATGCGTTCGCAAACTGCACGTGGGCGAGGCCGATGCTCAGCGCGTAATTCATCAACTGCTGGGTGATCGTCAGGCTGTTCCCGCCACTGAGCGCCTGGTAGCCGTTCACATCGATCTGCGTGGTCGTGTAGTGGAAGGCGAGGTGCGCGCGGAACGACGCTTCCATCGCCGCGATGTCCGCGGTCTGCGTGTAACCCGCTGCCGTCAGGGCGGCGGTGTTCTGCGGTGGGAAGCGGATGAAGATCTCACCGAAGAACTCCATCGTCGCGCCCACGGTGACCTCACGAATCTCCGGGATCGGGTCGACGTAAGCGGCGAGCTTGGCCACGAATGCGGCGTAGGCGGCCTCAACGGGCTGGGTCCACCAGCGCGCCACTGTGCCGGTTGCCCCGGTCGGGGACTTCACGTTGACAGGGCCGCCGGACATGGCCTTGACCCAGTCTGGCGCGTAGACGCCACTCTCAACCCGGAGCCGCAGGGCCCGTGGGTTGCTCGGGTTCGCCGCGTTCCATGCACGGACGGCAGCGACGGCCCTGTCGATCACGGTGGTGACCAGAGGCCCACCGGCGGTCGGCTGCAGGGTGTTCCAGTGGCCCTCGATGATGTACCCGGAGACCACGCCGGCGAGACTCGACGGAGGCGGCGCCGGCCCGCGCTCGAGCAGCCCCGCGTTCACCGTCTTCACGGTCTGTGCGGCCGTGAGCTGGTAGGAGATCGTCGTCGGGCCGGCGGTACACCCCGCGACCGCTGATCCCGCGACCTGAGCCAGTACAGCGGCTCCAACCGCAAGCACCGCAACAACCGGAATGCCGATGAAGGCGAGATGGGATCTGGATTGATGCGACGCGCGGATCGAACGGGATTCTTCCATGAACCGGATCGTGGCGCCGTCGTTATCGTTTCTTGACCGGTATAACCGCCCCGTCGCCTCGAAATTTCATAAACGTCTGACCCGATCGGATCATTCGTTACAGGAACGAGATGGGGAGGGGTGCCTGAGCCGAAAGCGGTCGGAACGATCTCACCGGGCCAGTACCGGGATGCCTGCCCATCGAGCGGCGAGCACGAATGAGCGAGCGAGCTTCAGCAGCTACCTGCGAAGCTCGCGATCTGCTGGCGGAGCAGCCCGTAATTCGAGAGCCCAGGTGCGAACGACTGGAGATAGACCTCCAGGGTAGCGGACCCGTTGGCCCGGAGCGTCGCGAAGGCAGCCGGCCAGTTGTAGTTGCCCTGCCCGATCATCTGTCGCCCCGTGGCCAGGCCGGGGTCCGGGATGCTCGGGCCGTTGTTCCCCAGGCTGTTCCACTGGGCGATGAACCCGCTCGGATCGGTTCCGTACTTGGACAGGATGTATTGCTCGAGCGGGTGCACCACCTGACTGGTCCCGATCCCGCTCATGGGCAGCTCCACGGTGAGGCCGTTCCCGGCGACCGACATGGCGACGTTGATCAACTGCTCGTACCCGAGGATGAAGTTCTGGAGGCTGTATCCGGGAGCATGCTGGATCTCCGGGCCCAGGTAGATCTCGGCGGTCGCGCCCGAGTACCAGGGCAGGTGCAGCTCCCGGATGCCGTTGGCCCGGGCGTAGGTGGCAAGCTCGTCCACGGTTGCCTTGTAGGCGGAGACAAAGGTGCCGTTGGCGACGAAATGCGTCGCGGTGGTCCCGGGGCCCCAGGGGAGAGGAATCAGCCGCCCGCCACCTCCCTGCAACGCGGTGCTGTTGCCGAGGAACTGGGCCGGCGTGTCCACGCCCGCGACGAACCGGATCGCCAGGTTCCTGTGGGCCGCCCGGGTGAGCTGGAGGCCGCCGGCGTAGATGCTGAGCCCGGACGTGATGCTCGTCCAGGGGGCTCGGAGCGAGAGCCCCTGGATGCCCGGTACCGCCAGCGCCTGGTTGATCGATGGCGAGAACCATTTCAGGGCCGTGCTGGTGCTGACCTGGAGCATCGCCCAGGTGCCACAGACGGAGCCCGCAGCTGCCGTCACCTCGCTCGACCCGGGGCCGGCCGGCCTCGGAGCCGTCGAGGGCCCGCCGGGTCGCGAAGCGGCGACTTCGGCAGCTGCGGCAGCGGCCGCGGCTGTTGCACTCGGCGATGTTGAAGGAAGCCCGGCGGAGCCCCTGCCCAGGCCATGGTCGAGTGGGAGCGTGGATCCACCCTCGACCGCAAGGGTCGATCGCGGCGCGCCGGATACGGCAGGGGCGCAACCGGCGCACAGAGCCAGCAGGCACACCAGAAGCCAGCGCAACCGGCTGCCCGGATGAACGAGGTGTCGCACAAAGGCGGAGCGTGGTCGTGTCGTCACCGGATATTCCCCTCTTTCGGTGACCCGTCATCAAGCGATGACGGAGATGTACGAACGCGGCCACGATTCTGTCACACCCGGGAGGGGCGACTGCAAGTCGCGACCGTATCCGGTGTCGCGTGTCGTCGCGCGCACTGTTGCTTCGCTTGTGCGCAACGACGCACCTGATGCAGGCGCGGCGTTCGAGATGCCTATCTCGTGCAAGAACCGCGAATCACCAGCTCACGCTCCGGCGATGCTGAACTCCTGGATCCGGTTGTTGTACGTGTCCGCGACAAAGAGCGTCGTGTTGAAGACCGCGAGAGAGTGCGGATCGTCGAACTGCATGTCGCCGGATCCGAGACTGCCGAACCCATCGCCGAGATTAGTCAGCAAGGCACTCAGGTGGAAGATGTTGTTGTTACCGCTGTTGGCAACCCACAGCGTGCCGTCCGACGCAAGGGCGATTCCCTGCGGGGCGGTGACGCCGGCGGAGTACGTGGCCGTGAAGCCTGTGCACGCGCCACCGGAGACGGTCATCTCGACGATGCGGTTGTTCAGCGTATCCGCAACGTAGACCTTGCCGCTCCCAGCTGCAACAACAGCTTCAGGATTCCTGAACTGGCATGTTCCAGCGCCCTGTGCTCCATATACGGCGAACTTCTTGGTGGAGGGGTCATACGTTTCGATCCGATTGTTCTTGCTGTCCGCGACCCAGACAACACCGTTACTCGCGACGCTCACGCCCTCGATGTAATTGAACTGTCCAACTCCGGACCCCTTGGTGCCGACATCGGTGACTCCGCTCGTGGCGAGATTAGCGGGCCAGTGCTGGAGTCGCGAATTGCGTGTATCCGCGAGCCAAACGGTGCCGTCCGGCGCCACCGCGGCATCCTCGGGCCAGGAGAACGCGTCGGCGCCGATGCCGCGCGCACCCGAGGCGGTCATGAAGTGGCCTGCGGCATCGAACTCCTCGATGCGCTGATTCAGGCGGTCGACACCATAGGTGATGCCCTTCGAACCGACGGTGACCCCGAACGCCTGCGCGAAGCCGGGGGCCGGTGCGTGGGTTCCCTCGATCTGCAGCAACGGCGCCTGGGAGGTGAACGGCTCGGTCGCCGGCGGGAACACGAACATCCCGTTGCCCCAGAAGTCGTCCCCGATGACGTCACCGTTCGTCTCGACGGCGACGCGACGGAGAAACGCGAATTCACCGGAGGGCACCGGCGACGGACAGGGCTCGTTGCAGCGCTTGCCGTATTGCCCGAGCCACACCGGTTTGCCGGGACTGCTGACGTCGTAGACGGCGATCCGGTCATTGCCGATGTCCGAGACGTATGCGATCTTGCTGTCCGGGCTGAAGGCGACGTTGTACGGGAAGCTCAACTGATTGTTGCCGTGACCACCTGTGCTTCCGTCGCCGAGGACTGTGGTCGGCTTCGTCGTCCAGGTTCCCGAGCTGGTGACCGGGAATGCCTTGATCTGATTCTCCTCGTAGGCTGAGACCCACATCAGGCCTCCCGGTCCCCGAGTCACGTCGCGTGGGTCGATGACTCCGAGCGTGGTGCCTGCCGGCGACGTCCACAACCAGTTGCCGCCGGCGTCGAAGGCCTTGATCAGACTATCGCCGGTGTCGGCCACCAGCAGGACGTTGTTGCCGGCATCCCAGGTCACTCCGATCGCGGCATTGAGGCAAGTGCTGTTTGCCTGAGTCGACTTGCACTTGCTCGTCGGCGTCCCCTGGCTCGCCCAGAGGAACGTCCCGGTGCTCGTGAACTTCTGGACTCGGCTGTTGCCGGCATCGGCGACATAGATGTTGCCGGATCCGTCGATCGCGATATCTCTCGGCGAGTTGAACTGCCCGTTGCCGGACCCGAAGCTGCCGAACATCCCGAGGCGCTTGCCGGTGGTCGCGCTGTAGACCTCGACGCGGTTGTTGCCGGTATCGGCCACAACAATGCGCCCGTTGACACCGTCCCACTCGGTGCCCGAGGAGTACATGTTGGCGACCGACGGCCCGGCCAGGGTCTTGAGGAACGTGGGGGCCGTGGTCTGCGCGCGCGCCGCCCCGGCGCTGCTCGCGTATACGGTGAGCGCGGCAACTTGCGCGCCTGCCAGTGCAGACAGTCCGAGCGCCGCCAGGAGCGTGCCGCGGACGCGGTGGTATGAGCCGGACCCGGTGCCCTTGGCAAGCCCCATGATTCCCCCTTTCCGGCCCCTTCCGGAGATTACCGATCGGATACAGGAAACGTCGAGCAGCCCAAGAGCTTCAGCGCTCGGGTGGTCAGACCTCTTGAATCAGTTCCAGTTGTAAATCGTCCCGGTTCCCGTGGCCCGCGAGATCACAGGGCCACTCGAGGCACTGATGGTGATCGTGAAGGTGAGCGTGGGTCCGGTGCTCGCATCGGGAAGAATCGGCACCTGGATGTGCGCGCTCGTGGTGCCCACCGGAATCGTCGCCGTCCCCGATTCGGCGGTGTAATCCGTTCCCGCCACCGCGGTCACGTCGGTCGTGGCGTAGTGGAACGTGACCACGGAGCTGGACGGGAGCGCAAGCGTCACGGTGAACTCGGCGAACTGCGTGCCCGAATCGCCTCTGACCACACCGGCATCGCCTTCATAGAGGAGCTCGGCGGTGGTTGTCTCGTCGTCCTGGATGATCGTGCCGTCGCCGAACGAGCGCCCGAGCACCGCGCCCGACGGATTCAGCAGCTGGATGAACATCGTCTCCGGGTACGCCTCAGTTGCGGAGTACGAGTAGTACACGACTTTGATCATCTGACTCACCGTTCCGGCCGCGAACGTGACCGATCGTGGATTCGGCTCGAGCGTCTGCAAATAGTCCTCCTTGCAGCCCTTGTCGCCGACACCACACACGGTGAGGTATTGCACAGTCACGGTGGAGGTCTGCGGCGCGCTCAGGGTTACGTCGAACTCGGCAAAGGTGCCCTTCTCGTTTGGCCCATGGCCATCGCCCTCGACCTCCGCGACGTCGCCGACCGAAACCGTCGGCGTGCCGGCCGCAAAAGCGTACTGCGTCGAGTTGAAGGTGTTGGTGCCCCCTGCGCTCCCATCCGCCTTGACGGTGTCGACGCCGCTCGACGGCAGTGTTCCAGGAGCAGTGTAGGTGATCACAATGTTGCCGCTCGAGTCGGCGGTGAACGACTTCGGCGTACCCGTCACCGCTACGCTCCCGACATTGGCTGTGCCCCCATTCGAGGCCGTCGACGTGAGCGAGAGGAAGACCTTCTCACCCGGCTGAGCGGTGCCGTCAGCGCCGGTCACCGCGAGCGTGTCGCTCACTTGCTGACCCGGGGTGAGCGTTCCGCTCTTTGCGATCGGCGAGGCCGAGAAGTGGTAGAGCATCTCGTATTCGTAGAAGTCGTGGGACGAGAACCCACCACCTGTGGCATGGTTGGCGGCGGTCACCTCGGCAGACCCGTGGTCTGGAATCGTCGGCGGGGCGACGTAGTCGAAGTTGAGCTTGCCGGTGGAATCCGTGGTGCAGGCTAACGGCGTTGAGGTCACGGTGGTTGCGCCGCCGCACTCCGCGGGGATCTGCACGGTTACCGAGTCGCCCGCGACAGATTGGGTGACGGACACGTAGACGACCGCACCGGCTACGCACGCGGTGCCGTTGAGCGGCTGCACAAAGAAGGACACGGACTGTCCCGCCTGGAGCGAGCCAAAGGTCGCAAACGGCGCGGGATTCATCCGGATGTGGGTGTAGCTGGTTCCGGTCCCGCAGGTCGATGGCCTGGAGCTGGCGCGCGACGCGCCGGCGGACACAGACGTCGCCACCGCACCGCCGGCCAAGACGATCGCCGACGCCGCCACGGCAATACGAGCCACCTGCGAAATGTTGAGCCGACTTCCCATTGTTTCCACCTCTTATCTAGTACTGCTCGCCCGATCGCCTTCAGAGGCGACGGGCGGGCTGATGTTTATGCCCGCCTACGATGGTCAACTCGCCCTTCTCTGATATGCGGTGGCGTGATCGAGGCCCGTCGCACGTCACGCCCCGGTAATGTTGAACTCTTGGACGCGGTTGTTGTACGTATCGGCGACGTAGAGCGTGTTCGCCAACACCGCCAATGAATGCGGGTCGTCAAACTGCAGATTGCCGGTGCCGAACCCACCGAACCCGTCACCGAGGTTGGACAGCACTCCGCTGAGGTGGACGATCCGGCTGTTGCCGCTATCCGCCACCCATGCGGTCCCGTCGCCGGCAAGTGCCACGCCCTGAGGTCCGTTCAGGCCCGTGGAATAGGTGGCTGTGAAGCCCGAGCAAGCACCCCCCGAGACGCTCATCTCGACGATCCGATTGTTGAGTGTGTCGGCAACGTAGATCTGGCCGCCGGACCCGACGGCCACAGCCTCCGGATGGTTGAACTGGCACGTACCGGAACCCCTGGCGCCATAGACGGTGAATTTCCCGCCGCTCGGGTTATATGACTCGATACGGTTGTTGTTGCTGTCCGCCACCCAGACGACGCCACTGCTGTCGACGGCCAAACCCTCGATGTAGTTGAACTGGCCCACCCCGGCACCCTTGGTGCCGACGTCTGTGACACCGGTTGTCGAGAGGTTGGCAGGCCAGTGCTCCAGCCGTGAGTTGCGCGTGTCGGCAACCCAAAGAGTGCCGTCGGGTGCAACCGCCGAAGCCTCAGGCCAGGAGAAGGCGTCTGTTCCGATGCCGCGGAATCCTCCCGTGTTCAGGAACGTACCGCCGCTGCTGAACCGCTCGATGCGCTGATTGAGTCGATCGATGCCATACGTGGTCCCATCGGCGCCGACGGTTACCCCGAATGCCTGGGCAAACCCGGGGGCCGGCGCATGAAAGCCTTCGATCTGGAGCAGTGGCGGCTGCGAGGTGAATGGGATTGAAGCGGGCGGAAAAACGAACATGCCGTTGCCCCAGAAGTCATCACCGACCACGTCCCCGTTGCTCTCGACTGCGACCCTCCGGAGAAAGGCAAACTTCCCCGACGGTACCGGTGATGGGCACGGTTGGTTGCATCGCTTTCCGTATTGCCCGAGCCATTGCGGATTGCTCAATGTCGTGATGTTGTACACGGCGATCCGGTCGTTACCAATGTCGGCGACGTATGCGATCGTGCCGTTCGAGCTGAAGGCCACGTTGTACGGGAAGTTGAGTTGATTCACGCCGTGACCACCCTTCGCGCCATCGCCGAGAACGACTGTTGGCTGCGTGCTCCAAACACCTGCCGAGGTGACCGAGAACGCCTTGATTTGATTCTCTTTATAAGCGGATACCCAGATCAGCCCGCCGGGTCCACGAGTGACGTCACGAGGGTTGATGACCCCCAGCGAGGCACCAGCAGGTGACGTCCACAGCCAGTTGCCATTGGCGTCGAAGGCCTTGAGAAGGCTATCCCCCGTGTCGGCCACCAACAGGACGTTGTTCACGGCGTCCCAAGTGACCCCGATGGCTGCATTCAGACAGGTGGAGTTGGCCTGTGTGCTCTTGCACTTGCTGGTCGGCGTGCCCTGACTGGCCCAGGCGAACGTGCCCGCGCTCGAGAACTTCTGAACTCGGTTGTTGCCTGCGTCGGCAACGTAAATGTTCCCGGCACCGTCGATGGCGATGTCGCGGGGCGAGTTGAATTGTCCGGTCGCCGAGCCGAAGCTGCCAAAGACGCCCGTACGCACCCCGGTGCTTGGGTTGTAGAACTCGATTCGATCATTGCCGGTATCGGCCACGACGATCCGGGCGTTCGCGGCATCCCACTCCAGCCCGGATGAGTACATGTTCGCAATGGATGCGCCTGCGAGGGTCTTGGTGAATGTTGGCGTGACGCCAACCGGGGGCTGCCATGCTGCGCTCCCTGCGACCGTCACCCCGGCGACCGCGGCAATTGCGGTCGCCGCGAAGAACCCCGTGCGTGCGACGGCCCGTGTCGTCGTGCTGGCCAATCCAGCGTGGCTTCCCCGACCTTTCACGATCTTTGCCCCTTCCTTCGCGATTGCGGTGCCTTCAAATAACGGTCGGTGTGTTCACCGAAGCAAGATGGCCCACCGGACTTATCACCGGTTCGCCAGGCGTCTACGACCATAGCGAGATGTCGTTGTTGGTGAAATCGGCCACGGCGATCTCGCCAGTCGATGAGACCGCGACCGACCGCGGCGAGCCGAATTCGCCGAGACTCGGAGTGGTACCAGGGGTGCCGAACGTGTAGACGAGCGCATTGGTCGTCAGGTTCATCACCACGACCTGGGCAGCTCCCTCGTCAGCGATGTAGAGGTCGCCATTGGCAATGGTGAGGTTCCACGGGCTCTTGACCGTGGTCGGTGTGCCGCTCTTCTTGGCAACCACCGTGCACGATCCCGCGGTGGTGCACTTGAGGATCTCGCCGGTCTGCGCGTCGGCCACCCAGACGTTGGTGCCGTCCCAGGCGATCCCGCGCGGCGCCTTGATCGCTCCGCCGTCGGTCCAGTTGGCGAGGCACGTCCCCGTGCTCGAGAGATCGAGGATGCGCTTGTTGTTGGTGTCAGCGACCCAATAGCTGTTGTTGGCGGAGTCGAACGCCGCCTGGTGCGGGAAGTACATCTTCTTGCCGCCGCACGAGGACACCACCGGGTTGATCGACGATTCGTAGGCCAGGGTCGAGGCGCTGAAGAGGTCGATGCGCTCGTTCTCGCTGTTGACGAGAATCACCGTCGAACCGTCGGGGCTGACCGAGATCCCGCGGGGATTCTGCATGTTGCCCAGCCCGCCACCGAACTGGCCGGTGGCGATCGGCGTGCCTGCGCACCCCGTGAACTTCTCGATCCGCTGATTGAACATGTCGGTGACGAAGCAGTCCCCGTTGGGGGCGAAGGCAACGCCGAAGGGGTTGTTGAACCCGCCGAGCGCCGGACCGCCCTTGAAGACCGCGGTGCCGGCACCGTTGCCATTCGCCTCGGCAGCGGTGAACGTGACGGTGCGGTAGGCGAACGGATCCGCGATGACCACCCCGGTACCGTCGAGGAACACGCCTTCCGGCTCCACGAACCCACCCGACCCGCTGTTGGTGGTGCTACCGAGGAACGTCGTGCCCGCGTTGTTGTAGTGGACGAGCGCCGGCGCACCGCCGTCCTCGGCGATCCACAGGCCGCCGGCTCCATCGCTGGTCAGCGCCCGGGGCTGATGCAAGGTGTGGCCGGTCACCCCCACCCAGGGATTGCTGATGCACGCGCCTGTTGAGGGGTTGAACTCGACGATCCGGTTGTTGTCGGTGTCCGCGGCATAGACGTTGCCGTCGGAACCGACCGTGACATCACGAATCCGCAGCAGCGCCTTGCCTCCGGGCGCGGGGCAGGTGGTGGTGGTCGACCAGACGGTTGCGCCGGTGCTCTTCGACACCGCGACGACGCGATGGTCGTACGTGTCGGCAACGAAGAGGTCACTGGCGTTGTTGGCATTGCCGAAGGGCGACTTGAGCACCAGCGACGGCGACGTGGTCGCCCCGAGTCGCATCAGGACGGTTCCGGCGGTGGTCATCTCGACGATGCCGTTGTTGCCCGTGTCGGTGATCCACAGGTCGGTTGGCGTGCCGACGTCGAGTGACAGGTTTCGCGGATTGTTGAGCGCGGTGCCGCTGACCGGCGTGACGTAGGAAAGGGTGCCGCCGGAGGTGATCTCGTCGATCCGGCTGCCGCCGGAGTCCGCGAGCCACATCGTCCCCGCGCTGTCGGCCGCGCCGCCTGCCGGGTACATCGGCGCCACGCCCCCCGCGTTGAAGATGTCGCGCTGATATGTTGGCACGGAACTGCTGGACGACTGGGGTTGGAACACCTGGATGCGGTTGTTGTTGGCATCCGCCACGTAGAGCAGGCCCGTGCTGTCGAAGGCGAGGCCCTGAGGCGCATTGAGCGCCGTGTCGCCACTCGTCCCGTAGGTGCCGACCATCTGGTTGGCGAAAGCCCCGGTGCTGAGGAACTCCTCAACTCGGTTGTTTCCCGTATCGGCCACCCAGATGTCGCCAGTGGCGTCGACGGTGATGCCCTCAGGGAGCGAGACCTGTCCGGCGCCGCTGCCTTTGGTGATCCCCGCGATGACCCCATTCCACGCCCCGTTGGCGGGGTTCAGCGACACGACGCGATTGTTGTTCGTGTCGACCACGAGCAGACGGTTCTGCGTGGGATCGTAAACGAGGTCCCACGGTTTGACAAACTGATTCGTTCCAGACCCACGGGTGCCGACGCTCCAGATCGGCGTGACCGTGCTGCCCGTGCACTGGCTGACGTTGATGGCCTCGACCCGGTTGTTGAAGGTGTCGGCGACGTACATCGTGCCCGAGGCGTCGAAGGCGATCGCCATCGGCCAGTTGAAGCTGCTGGTGAGCCGCGACGTATTGGGGCAGCTGGTGACCTTGACGCCGGCGGTCGTGAACTCGTCGATCCTGTTGTTGCGAGTGTTGGCGACCCAGACGTCGCCGTTGGCGGGATCGAACGCCACGCCCTGAGCCCAGTTGAACGATGCAGTGCTCTCGACCACACCCTTGACGCCCCAGTCGAAGGGATTGCTGCCGTCGAGGTTGAAACGTTCCATGCGCTGATTGACCGTGTTGGTCGCGAACACGTAGTTGGGCGTTGAGTTGGGATCGATGGCGATGCCGTGGTCCTCGTTCAGGCCGCCGGCAGGCGGGTACGCCCCGCTGCCGAGCATGGGCTGCGCTGACGAGAGCGCCCCAGTCGCAGAGTTATAGGTGAGGATCTTGAGGCCCCAGAGGTCAGCCGCGTAGACCAGCGGGTTGCTGCCCGAGCCGACCGCAACGCGTCGAAGCTGGAACAGGCCCGTCGGGCTGTTGGTCGTGACCTTGGTCCCGATGACGTTCGCACCGGTGGTGCCGACATTCAGGCAGTTGCCACTGGTGTCGAACACCTTGACCTCCTCGAGCGTCGAGGACGCGACATATACGCGATTCGGGGTGTCGGCAGTATCGATGTCGATGCCGTACGGCTTCGCCACGTCCAGGCAGTTGGTGTTGGACGTGGATCCCCAGGAGGCGAGCAACGCGCCGCCGCTGGGTCCGTACTTGTCGACCGCATTGCCGCGATAGTCGTCGGTGTAGATGTTGCCGGCAGAATCGGTGGCTGCGTCGCGCGTCCCTTCGGTCTTCGCCGTCGGTGCAACCGTGAACAGGAGGGTCGCCATCGATGAGTCGAAGACGTACACATTGCCGCTGACGCCGTCCGAGACGAGGATCTCCTCGGTGTGGCTGGCGTTGTGGCCGACGCTGATGCCAATGGGGTCCTGGAACGTCTGGGTACCGCCGGTACCGAACGTCTTCACTTCCTTGACGAAGCTGCCGTCACTCGCGTTGAGCACCTGGACATCTGCATTGTCCGTGTCGCCGACGTAGACGAAGGTGCCGTCGGTCGCGACGTCGCGGGGTGCGATGAAGCTGTCCGTGCCGCCGCCGATGGGGGCGCCGCGAACCCCGACCGACCAGAGCAAGGTCGTGGTTCCCGCCTGGTACTTCTCGATCCGGTAGTTGCCGGTATCGGCCACATAGACGTTTCCGGCAGCGTCGACCGCAACGCCCGATGGGTACATGGTGGACTCACCGGAGGTTCCGATCGTCCGCACGTACGTCGGCGAGACGATGGTGCCTGTAGCAGCGTGGACCGTGCTCGATGGCGCGCCGACCGCGAGCGCGGCGGCGAGGGGGAGACCTGCGGCCGCAACCCCGATTGCGCGCGAGCGCAGACCGAGACGGGTTGTCTTGAAGTCAGCACCTCGAGGCCGCGAAGCGAAATGCACCTGGATCACCCTCCTATGGGATCGTTCGCCGGAAGAAAACCGCAGGGCCACGATCGCCCAAGGGCGCGCGTGTGCTGGTCCCAACCGTCGTCCCCCCGTTTGTCTTGGACTCCGTTCCCGTGGTCAGCCCGCGGCCGCGTCGCGTCTAGCCGCTCCGCCCCTGTACCGACCGGTGCAGTTAATGATGCTTTTCGAACCTGAACGCCACCTGAACCATCTGTAACGAAACCGGCCTCAGGGCAGATCGACCGTAAACCGCGTGATCTTCCCGGTCGACTCCTCAAGACGCACAGTGCCGCCGTGCAGTTGGGCGATCGCCTGAGAGAGCGCCAAACCGAGCCCCGCCCCGCCGGTGTCACGCGTGCGAGCGCCGTCGCCCCGCCTGAAGCGCTGAAACAGCCGCTCACGCCATTCAGGAGGAATCCCAAACCCCGTGTTGGCCACGCTCAACTGCCATCCCGAAGGAGCAGCCGTTGCCGCCAGCCAGATCCGTCCGCCAGGTTGGCCGTAGCGACATGCATTGTCCATGAGATTGTCAAACAGTCGTGCCAGCAGGAGCGGATCGCCTTGGATCACCCCCTCATCGGGGAGATCCAACTCGAGCGTCAGACCGTGTGTCTCGACCATCGCCTGCCAGCGGTCGGCCAGATCTCCCAGAAAGTCCGCTACGTCCAGGGCGCTGAGCTGAGGAGCGAGTTGCCCCTCGTCCGCCCGGGCAAGCATGAGCAAGTTGTCGGCCAGCTCGCTGAGATGGATCACCTCGCGTTGCAGGGTCGTGAGGCTCTCCCGATACTCTTTAGCACCCCGCGGTCGGTTGAGCGCACGGTCAGCCACCGTGCGCATGATCGCCAGCGGAGCGCGCAACTCGTGAGCGGCATCTGCGGTGAAGTCAACGAGGCGCGAGTTGACTCGGCGCAACTCCTCTGCCTGCTCACCAAGGGCGTCCACCGCCGCGCGGAGATCAGCGCTCAACTGTTCCTTCTGAGCAAGTTGCGATGCGGCATCATCGGCTCTCTGGCGCTCGATGTTCAGCAGTCGTCGATGCAATGCACTTCGTCGGCGCTCAGATCGCTGCAGGGCGATTACGGCGAGCCGGCCGACCGCTGCCATGATCAGCACCGCGGTCAGCTGAAACCCTCCCGTGACTCGGTCGACCGAGCCATGAGCGACCGCAGCCACGATGACAACCACGGCGACCGCGACCACCGCGGTGGCCCAGCGCGTTGGCAGCGTCCATGTTCCGGCCAGGACCGCCAGTAGCGCGTAGCTCCCGAGAGTTACGCCAGGAAGGACGGCGGTCTCCCCGATCAGAACCAAACCAAGCCCGGCGACGCAGACCGTGAACACTGCCGCGATCTGGCCACGACCAGTGAGCTGTTGAGGACGGCTC
>JBAQGL010000230.1:0-5138 GCA_049287785.1 Candidatus Dormiibacterota bacterium
CCGCAGCACTGCTCTCCTCGTTTCCGACGCCACCCACGGCGGCGGCCCGGCAGGTGGCCGAGGATGCCGCGTCCACGCCAACCGCGGGGTTGCCCGCCCCCGACGAACTCACCATGGCTGGGGCGGCCGGGCCCGTCCTGGTCGGCCTGAGCCTCTCACCGGGATTGCCCGGGGTCAACCGTGCCACCGTCTACGTGCTCACCATCGATGGCACCGCAGCGGCACGCGGAATCGCCGCGAACATCGCCGTGAACGGTGTTTTCAAGGCGTTGCTCCCCTGCGGCGACACGTGCCGGGAGGCGACGATCAATATCGAACCGGGCGACAAGATCTGGGTCGACGCGCTCGACGGAGCCTCGAGCGGCGAGGCGAAGTTCGTGATCCCATCGCTGCCCGCTCCTCCCGGGGATGGACTGCTGACAAAACTGGAGACGGCGATGAAAGCCCTCACCGCGTACCAGTACAGCGAGGTCCTCAACCCGGACACTGAGAACATTCGCGGAAGCTATTCACTGGTTGCGCCGGACCGGATGACCTGGACGGTCAAGAACCCGGGCAGGCCCACGGGTACGGTTATCTGGATCGGGAGAACCCAGTACATACAGAACGGGCCGGGCCAGCCGTGGCAGCGGCAGACGTCCCCGGAAGCGGATGTGCCGTATTTCGTCTGGGACCAGGTCCGACCCCTGAACAACGCGCACGTCATCGGTCAACAGATGCTCGACGGCGTGCCGACCACGATCGTCGCAAGCTTCGCGAATTCGCAGACCACGCCGATCTGGTTCACCTTCTGGATCGACCCGAGCGGGCGGCTGCGGCAGCTGGCGATGGATGCACCCGGACACTTCATGACCGACACCTACACGAGCTACGACAAACCGGTGGATATCATCGCCCCGACCGGGTGATTGCGGCTGCGGGATGCAGTCCCACGCTGCCAGAATGTGAGCCGACAACCACTTGGATCAGCGGAAAGCACGAGGCACAAGATGGCCCTCCTGACCCAGACCCCATACAAGGCCAAGACCTTCGACCTGTCCGGACTGACCGGCATCTCCGACAACACCCTCGAGGTGCATTTCGGACTTTATGCCGGTTATGTCAAAAACACCAACCTGCTCAACGAGCAGCTGGTCACGATGCAGCAGGCGGGCCAGGGCCTTGCATCGAATCCCGCGTACTCCGAGATCACACGCCGGCTCGGCTTCGAGTACAACGGAATGGTCCTGCACGAGTGGTACTTCGGCAATCTCACCAAGGCGAGCGGTGGTGGCATCTCCTCATCGTCAGCGCTCGGTCGCGCACTCGGCGAGTCGTTCGGCGACATCGACACGTGGCGCAAGGACTTCACCGCCATCGGCGGCATGCGCGGTGTCGGCTGGGCGGTGACCTACCTGGATACCGCAACCGGGCGGCTCAGCAACCACTGGATCACGCTGCACGAGGACGGCAACATCGCCGGCTTCAAGCCGATCGTCGTCATGGATGTCTGGGAGCACGCGTTCCTGCTGGACTACAAGCCCGCGGATCGTCCGAAGTACATCGAGGCCTTCCTCGCCAACTTCGACGCCGACGCCTCCGAGGCACGTCTGACCGGGGCGGCGGACCGGCCCGTCGGCTGAACCCGCTCTCGGAGGGTCCGGGATAACGGTCGCTGCGATGGACCGGGATGCCATCGTGCGGTTCATCACGGCCGCGTCCCCGGGGGTCGGTTCTACAGCGGGGGCCCGCCGAGCTTGCGATAGAGCGCGTCGAGGTCGGATTCCTCGGTCCAGTCGATGACAATCCTGCCGCCACCGCCCTTCCGTCGCTGGAGCCGGACAGGAACCCCGAGGGCCTGCTCGAGGCCGCGACGTAAGGCGACATCGTCGGGGGCCGCCTCTTCGGCGGTGGCGGCCGGAGCGCGCCGTGGCGTCGCAGATGCCCGCGTGAGCCGTTCCTGGACCGCGCGCTCGGTCTCCCGCACGTTCAGACCGTCGGCGATGACGATAGCCGCCACGGCCTCCTGATCCCCGGCAAGGGGCAGCACCAGGAGCGCTCGCGCGTGGCTCGCGGTGAGCCGGGCTTCGGCGACCGCCTCCTGGACCGGGGCAGGGAGATCGAGCAGGCGGATGGCGTTTGAGATCCCGGACCGGCTGCGTCCAAGGCGCAGCGCGATCGCCTCGTGAGTCAGACCGAAGGCATCCGACAGACGGGCGTAGGCGGCTGCCTCCTCCATAGGGTTGAGATCGGTGCGCAGCAGGTTCTCGGTAAGTGCCATCTCGAGCTGGTGGCGGCTCGACTCGGCAGCGGGGCGCACGATCGCCGGGATGCTGGACACGCCTGCCAGCTGAGCTGCCCGCAGGCGTCGCTCGCCCGCCACGAGGATGTACGTCTCGCCCTCGCGCTGGACCACGATCGGATGGAGCAGACCATGCAGCCGTATCGAATCGCCGAGCGCGGCGAGCGCATCGGGTTCGAACGCACGGCGCGGCTGCTCAGGGTTGGGAGCGACCGCGTGAGGGTCCAGGCTGATGAGGAGCGATCCCTCCTCGGCCTCAGCCTCATTGGTGAGTAACGCGTCGAGACCGCGGCCGAGGCCGCGGCGCCGGAACGCTCTGGGCGGTGCCGCTTCGCTCATACCGAGCTCGGGATGCCCGCGGCCGACAGGACCGCCCCGCCCCGGATGCGCGCGTCGAGGTTGGCGCTCAACTCCCGGTAGGCGATGGCGCCGCGGCAGGTTGGGTCGTACAGGGTGATCGGCATTCCGTGGCTCGGCGCCTCGCTCAGGCGCACGTTGCGGGGGATGAGGGGGGTCAGCAACTGATCACCGAAGCGGGCTCGAACCTCCTCGACAACCTGGTGGGCGAGTGCAAGGCGGGCGTCGAACAGAGTCATGACGATGCCGGCGATCCCCAGCGTGGGGTTGAGCTCCTTGCGGAGCAGCGCAAGGGTGTGCATGAGCAGACCGAGCCCCTCGAGGGCATAGAACTCGCACTGGATCGGGATGAGCAGGGCATCGGCCGCGACCACGGCGTTGATCGCCAGGAGACCGAGACTGGGGGGCGAATCGATCAGAACGTAGTCCTCGTCAGATGCGAGCGCCTCGAGCGCGTATTGCAGCCGGCGTTCCCGGCGCGCCAGATCGACCAGCTCGATTTCCGACCCGGCGAGTGCGATGGCCGAAGGGACGATGTCCAATCCCGGGACGGCGGTGTGCAGGCGTGCCTCGGCGAGGGATCTCCCCATCACGATGACGTCGTAGATGCTGATCTCGACGCGGCTTCGATCGATGCCAAGGCCGGACGTGGCGTTGGCCTGGGGGTCGATGTCGATGAGAAGCACCTTCCGGCCCATCTCGGCGAGCGCGGCGCCCACGCTGACGGCCGTGGTGGTCTTTCCGACACCGCCCTTCTGATTGGCGACCGCGAGAATGCTAGGTGGCACGGTTAGCGGCTGATTATGGCCGGATCGTCGCGACCAGCATCCGGACGGGGAGTTATCCCGAGTTTCCCCAGGCAAGTCGCCGCGAGGCCGGGTTCTTGCGAGTTTGATCCGCCTTCGCGGCACGCCAACCTGTGGAAAACCCTCACTGCCCGATCCCCAGCCTCTGAGCAATGTTTCGCACACAACTTGACGGTGAAACAACACCGCTCGTATGGTTACCCTCTGTGGTCAGCCAAACACCCCCCAGCGGCGAATCGCCCGTGACGAGCCATCGCCAGGACGATCTCGACGTCGGATTCCTCCTCGGCCTTCTGGTGGGCGAGGGCAGCTTCGGGGGCGACGGCCGGCAACCTCAGGTCACGCTGCGGATGCACGTTCGGCATGAGGAAACCTTCGAGTGGTTGCGGCGAACCTACCCGGGGAGCGCGCTCTACGGCCCGTACCACCATGGCGGCCGCTCGTACTACCAGTGGTCCGCCCGAGGCAGGTACCTGAGGGAGGTCCTCGCACCCCTTGTGCAGCGCCACCGCCGGCTGCTCGACGCCTACACGGCGGCCCGCTTCGACACCATGTGCGAGCGGTATGCCATCGCCCTCGACGGTGTTGAGGGACCGTCGGGCGCCTGAGCGCGCCCCGCTACAATCCGGGGGCGATGCTGGCTCCCTCCGCGCACCACTGGCGCCTGCTTTCCGCCGCTCCTCCACGCGAGGTGTTCGCGATCATGGAGCAGATGATCGGCACGACGCCGTATCGCTTCGAGGTCATGGGCGAGAGCGAGGCGCGGATCGTCGAGCATCGCCGCCGCGGGCTGTTCGGGCAGTGGAGCCGTCCCAGAATCCGCATCCGGTGGGTTCGCTGCCGCGCCGTGGCGAGCACCGAGGGGACCATCGTCGAGGTCGAGGCGAGCTCGGGCGGCGGGTTGATCGCCAAGGCGATGGGCAAGGCCGACCGCGGCCCCGTGACCCGCGCGCTCCAGGTGATCCGGCTCCTCACCGCCGGCGCGGGAGACGCCAGCACGGTCTACCGGGACCGCCGCATCCCGCCGGGTCCGGTCACGCTGGTCGCGTCCTGGGCGGGCACGCCATATCGCCTCTTCGCGGAGCCACGCCGCGACGCCGCGCGCGGCCGCGAGATCCTCACCGCCTCCGAGGTCGTGGCCCTCGATGAGCGCGACGGCCAGTTCGTGAAGGTACGCGTCGCCGGCGTCGATGAGGGCTGGGTCGAGAGCGACCAGATCGTCCCGTCGCCGGCCGTCTCGACCCGTGCGGCACAGGTCGAGACGGCGCGTTTCACCTGATAAAGCCGGTGATTGGCTCGAGCCGCGGCTTCGCCGCGGTTAGCGCAAATGCGTGGAGAGACCGCCGAGTGCGACGGTTTGCGCCTCTCTCCGAGTGGTGACCTGGCTCTCTGCCGTCAGTGCTCCACCCAAGCGCTGGTCGGGAAGGAAGTCGTACTCGAACAATCGTTCATTGGCGATGGTCCTCCTTTTGCCTGAGTGCCACGGCACCGCTTCCGCATTGCGTCGTGTTTGAGGCGGGGCGGGTCCGGGCCGAGAGACGCACTGAAAGTGTATCCCGGTTTGGAGGATTCTCGTGAGCGCCGGCCTGGAGGCCTTCCATCTCGGCGCGTCAGTGCACACGTCCGACGGGCACCACGCCGGCACGCTGCAGCGTGTAGTCGTCGACGGTGAGAGTTGGGACCCGCACGCGTTG
>JBAQGL010000231.1:0-3325 GCA_049287785.1 Candidatus Dormiibacterota bacterium
ACCGGGGGCAGCGGTGGGCGTTGTCGCCGCAGCGGCGGGATATCCCGGTGACGTAAGACGCGGCGACGTCATCACCGGCACCGACGCGGTCGACGCCGATGTCCTCTGTTTTCACGCAGGGACAGCACGGGATCCCGGTGGCGCGCTGCGGACCGCCGGCGGGCGGGTGCTCTGCATCACCGCGATCGGACCTGACGTGGAAGCCGCACGAGCACGCGCGTATGGCAATCTTGCGCGCGTGCACTTCGACGGTATGCAGGCGCGCAGCGACATCGGGCGACCCGTCCCGGCAGGGGCGCGCGCGTGACCGCACCCGTGCGCGTCGGCATCGTGGTGGGCAGCGAGTCGGACCTGCCTGTGATGAACACCTGCGGTGACGTCCTCGACGGCTACGGGATCGGATGGGAGATCGGGGTCATGTCGGCGCACCGCGCCGGTGATGTTGTGCGTGCCTATGCTCTCGCCGCCCCGGAGCGTGGTCTGCGAGTGCTCATCGCCGGTGCCGGCGCCGCCGCGCACCTTCCCGGCGTGCTTGCCTCGCTGACCACGCTACCGGTGATCGGCGTTCCGCTGGCCGCCACTCCGCTCGCCGGCTTCGACTCGCTGCTCTCGATCGTGCAGATGCCGCCAGGGATCCCGGTGGCGACCGTCGCCGTCGGTCCGATGGGCGCGCGCAATGCGGGGCATCTCGCTGCCGAGATCATCGGGCTGTTCGATGACGATGTCGCTGCTCGTATCAAGGAGGAGCGCGCCCGCATGCGCTCGAAGGTGCAGCTCCCCGAGGGATTCACCTTCCAGTAGCGGCTAGAATGGCCCGCTGTGCCCCGCCTCGAGTTGGTGGAGACGTCGCTCCGCCATGGGCAGCAGTCGCTGATGGTCAGCAGGCTGCGCCTCCGCCATGCTCTGCCGGTCGCCGAGACCCTCGATCACTGCGGTTTTGCCGCTCTCGACGTCTTCGGAGGATCGACCTTCGAGGCGTCCCTGCGATTCCTCGCTGAGGACCCGTTCGAGCGACTTCGCGCCATCCGCGCCGCGGCGCCGATCACGCCATTCCTCGCGGTGATCGCCGGTCAGTCACTGGTCGGCCATCGTCAGGTGCCCGACGATCTCGTCAACGCGTTCATCGAAACGGCGGCAGCAGCCGGTGTCGACATCTTTCGCTGCTACGACCCCCTGAACGACGTTCGCAATCTCGAACGCTGCGCGATCGCGATCGCAGCGACCGGGAAGCAGGCGGAGGGAGTCATCGTCTACAACGAGGTGCCGGGCCGCGGCCTGGACGGGCTCGGCGACGTGGCTCGCCGGCTCGTTGACGCCGGCTACCCGACCATCTGCCTCCACGATCCGCTCGGAGTCCTCGGCGCGGCTGCGGCCGCGAAGGCCGTCAAGGTCATCCGGGAATCTGCCGGTGTCCCGGTGGCGGTGTCGATCTCCGCGCAGACCGGGATGTCGGCCCTGGCGTGCTACTCGGCGGCAGGAGCCGGAGCGTACCGGGCCGACTGCGCGCTCTCACCGCTGGCGGGCGGCGCATCGATGCCGGGCGCCGAGGCGCTCATCGCGGGGTTTGCGGGCACCGAGGTCGATTGCGGCCTCGACCTCGAGCGGGTTGCCGCAGCCGCGCTCGTGCTCGAACAGGAGCTTGTGCACTACACCGATGTCATCGATCCGCTCGCGGCGCGTCTCGACACCTCAGCGCTGCGCGGCCTGCTCCCGCCTTCGGCGATGGGACACGCGATGGCCGAGCTGCGCGAGCGCAACGCGCTCAACGAGCTGGCCGAGGTGGAAGCCGATGTCGTCCAGGTCCGGGCTGAGCTCGGATACCCGCCGCTGATCACGCCGCTCACCGAGATCATGGCGACGCAGGCCGTGTACAACGTGGTCGAAGGCGACCGCTACGCGACCATCAGCCAGGAGATCAAGGACTACTGCCTCGGTCTCTACGGTGAGCCGCCGGAACCCATCGATCGCGAGGTGCGCCGTCTCGTCAACGGGCGCGAGGAACCGATCACCTGCCGCCCGGCGGACCTGCTCGAGCCGGTGATGGACGCGACCCGTCGCGAGCTCATTCGCGAGGGCTATCGAAAGCCGGACTCCGCGGCGATGGTCACGTACGCGCTCTTCCCCAACGCGTATCTCAACCTGGTCCGCGGTGATGCGGTGTCCGAACGCCTCGGAGACGAGCCCGACCTCCCCGCTCCTGCTCCGACGTCCGAGCCGCTCGCGGACGCCGACGTCGCCGCCGGCGACACGGCGGGCGAGGAGCCGGAGGCACTCCCGGTTCGCGAGCTCACCGTCGAGGTGGACGGGCAGAGCTACGCGGTGCGCATCATCGGCGGCGGGGTCGATCCCGGCGCCGTGGCGGTCGCCCCCGCGAAGCCGTCCGCCCCGACCGTACGCGAAGGCACGATCGTCTCGCCGATGCAGGGGTTGCTGCTCAAGGTCAACGTGAAGGTCGGCGACCATGTCGCGCTCGGCGATGTCGTCTGCGTGCTCGAGGCGATGAAGATGCAGAACGACATCACAGCGACGCGGGGCGGCACCGTCACCGAGGTGTACGTGACCGAGGGAACCGTGGTGGCCCCACGAGCCCCGCTCATCCAGATCGGCGCATGAGCGCCGGCTGACACATGTTCGACAAGGTGTTGATCGCCAACCGTGGCGAGATCGCGCTCCGGATCATCCGCGGATGCCGTGACCTCGGCGTCAGCACGGTTGCCGTGCACAGCGAGGTGGACCGCACCGCCGCGTTCGTGCTGCTCGCCGACGAGGCGGTGGAGATCGGCCCGGCGCCGGCGGCGCAGTCGTACCTCGTGATCGACCGCATCATCGACGCCGCGCGCGCGTCGGGGGCGCAGGCGATCCATCCCGGGTACGGGTTCCTCAGTGAGAACCAGCAGTTCGCTCGCGCATGCGAGGAGCACCGCATCGTGTTCATCGGTCCGCCCCCGGATGCGATGGCGGCGATGGGCGAGAAGGTGCCCGCGCGTGAGCGGATGCGCAACTCCGGCGTCCCGGTCGTGCCGGGGACGGATGCGCTCGGGGGCATCGAGGACACCGTGGCGGCGGCGGCACAGATCGGCTATCCGGTGCTCATCAAGGCGAGCGCGGGCGGAGGTGGCATCGGGATGCGCGTGGCTCGCGACGAGGAGGAGCTCCGCGCCTCATTCGACACAGCGAAGAGCACCGCACAGCGAGCCTTCGGCAACGACACGATCTTTCTCGAGCGCTACCTCGAGCAGCCGCGCCACATCGAGATCCAGGTGCTCGCCGATACGCACGGGAACGTCATTCATCTCGGTGAGCGCGAGTGCTCGGTCCAGCGCCG
>JBAQGL010000232.1:0-4867 GCA_049287785.1 Candidatus Dormiibacterota bacterium
GCCACCGAGTACGCCCCGGACTCACAGAACGCGTCGACGAACACCGCACGTTTGGCCGCGTCAGCGACGCCACGGGTGTACACATCGTCAAGGAATGCCTCGCGCGAGCCGTCCGGGGTCGCGTGCAGCGGCAGGTATGTCGCCACGACGTCGGGCAGGTCCTCCCATCGACGCAGCTGGTCGGCAGCATCGAGCTGCCGCATCTCGGCGTCGTGCTCCAACCCGTAGCCGCTCTTGACCTCGACGGTCGTGGTGCCGTTCGCGAGCATGCGCAGCGCGCGCTCGCGACCCGCGGCCACGAGGTCCTCGAGGCTCCCGGCTGCGGTGGCGCGAACGGTCGCGCGGATGCCGCCGCCCGCGGCGGCGATCTCCTCGTAGGTCGCGCCCGATGCGCGCTGTGCAAATTCATCGCCGCGGTCGCCGAGCCAGACGATGTGCGTGTGCGCGTCGACGAATCCGGGCAGGACGGCGGCCCCGCGAGCGTGGACCTCGAGCGCTCCGCGCGGGATGTCCGATCGGTCGAGCCCCGCCTCGGGACCCGCGTAGACGATGACTCCGTCGCGTGCGACCAGTGCGGCGTCCCGCACCACGCCGGGCGCTTCGCCGAGCAACGGGTCACACGTGCAGAGCGCGCCGATGCCGTGGACCACGATCGCGGTCATGCCCGGTGCCGGAGTCGGGCGCGGGTTGCCAGCCCGCTGCAGAACTTGAGGAACGTCGCAGCCATCAATCGCACGGTCATGGCATTGACGTCGGCGTTCGCGTCCACCTCGCACAGGTCCGCCGCGACCACGTGAGCATCGGCGCCGAGCAGATGGGCGGCGCGCAACAGGTCCTCCGGTTGCATGCCTCCGGGCAGGCTCGCGGGGCACGCCGGAGCGAAGGCGCGATCGACCACGTCGATGTCGAAGTCGACGTAGATGCGCTCCGCCCCGCGCGCGGTCAGTTGTGCGATCGAGGATGCGATGACCGCGTCCATCCCGTCGCGCACAACGGTGTGCAGTGGCACGATGTGAATCCCCTGCGCGCGTGCCCAGTCCGCATGCTCGCGCGCATTGCCGAGGGGATGGATGCCGATCTGTGCCACCCGCTCCCCGGGCAGCCCGGCCTCGATCAGCTCGCGAACCGGGGTTCCGTTGCGCGACCCCTCAGTCGCCGGACGGCAGTCATGGTGGGCATCGACGGTGAGCAGCCCCCATGCTCCCGGCCTCGCGCTCATCATCGCGAGCAACGCCGGGCGGGTGAGCGAGTTGTCGCCACCGATGACGACAACGTGGTCGACGGTGCCCGCCGCCGACTCGGCGGCCAGACGGATGCGCTCGTGCGCCGCGCGAGCGTCGACGTCCTCACGGTCCCCCTCGACATCGCCGAGGTCCCTGACATGCAGCTCGGTGAGGTCGACATGCGCTTCCGCGTCCCACGTGGGGAAGCGTTGCAGCGCCGCGCGGAACGCCGGCGGTGTCGACCACGATTCGACCGGTGTGATCGATGCCCTGGCGATCGGCGCGCCGAGCACGACCAGGTCCGGCCTGGCCGCGTCGCTCGCGAGCCACTCGCGAGCGTTCACGCGCCCGGTGCATCCGCGTCAAGCATGGGGACGCGCACCCCGCGCTCGCGAGCCGCGTCGCGAGCCTCCGGATACCCAGCGTCGGCGTGACGCATGACCCCGGTCGACGGATCGTTGGTGAGGACCAGCTCGCATCGACGGGCGGAGAGTTCAGTGCCATCGGCGCACACCTGAGCACCCGCGTGAATCGAGAGCCCCATGCCGACGCCGCCACCGTGATGGACGGCGACCCATGTCGCCCCGCTCGCGGTGTTCAGCAGCGCGTTGAGCACCGGCCAGTCGGCGATCGCATCGCTGCCGTCGCGCATCGCCTCCGTCTCGCGCATCGGGGAGGCGACTGATCCGCTGTCGAGGTGGTCGCGCCCGATGACCACCGGCGCCGAGAGCTCGCCGCTGCGCACCATGTCGTTGAATCGGAGGCCGGCGAGATGCCGCTCGCCGGCGCCGAGCCAGCAGATTCGCGCGGGAAGCCCCTGGAACTGCACGCGCTCCTTGGCCAGGCCGAGCCATCGGTGCAACCCGTCGTGATCCGGAAACAACTCGAGCATCGCCGCGTCGGTGCGCGCGATGTCCTCGGGGTCACCGCTCAACGCGACCCATCGGAACGGCCCACGTCCCTCGCAGAACTGATCGCGGATGTACGCCGGGACGAACCCGGGGTACGAGAAAGCGCCGGCGAAGCCGCCGATGCGCGCCTGGTCGCGCAGCGAGTTGCCGTAGTCGAACACCTCGGCGCCGCGGCGCTGATACTCGACCATGGCCTCGCAGTGGCGCGCCATCGACTCACGCGACCGTCGCATGTACTCGTCGGGATCGCTCGCGCGCAACGCTGCCGCCGCCTGGAGGCTCAGCCCGGCCGGGATGTACCCGTTGAGCGGGTCGTGCGCGCTGGTCTGGTCGGTCACGACGTCGATCGCGAGCGACGACGCGAGCAGCGCGGGCAGCGCCTCCGCCGCGTTGGCGCACACCGCGACTGACAGCGCACGGCCCTCCTCGCGCGCCACGTCGCAGCGACGGACCGCGGCGTCGAGCGTGTCGGCGACCTCGTCGACGTACCCGGTGTCCAGCCGACGCTGGATGTGCCCGGGATCGACGTCGATGCAGAGCGCGACGCCGCCGCTCATCGTGACCGCGAGCGGTTGGGCGCCGCCCATGCCACCCAGCCCGGAGGTCACCACCAGGCGACCGCTGAGGCTGCCGCCGAATCGCTTCCGGGCCACCGCCTCAAAGGTCTCGAAGGTGCCCTGCAGGATGCCCTGGGTGCCGATGTAGATCCAGGATCCCGCGGTCATCTGCCCGTACATGGTCAGTCCGAGGGCCTCGAGCCGCCAGAACTCCTCCCACGTCGCCCAGCGCGGTACCAGCAGCGAGTTCGCGATCAGCACTCGCGGTGCCATCTCGTGCGTGCGGGCGACGCCAACCGGCTTCCCCGACTGCACGAGGAGGGTTTCGTCGTCGCGCAAGGAGCGCAGCGTCGCCACGATGGCGTCGAAGCACTCCCAGGAGCGCGCCGCCCTCCCCGTGCCGCCGTAGACGACCAGCGAGTCCGGGTCCTCGGCGACCGCCGGGTCGAGGTTGTTCATCAGGCACCGAAGCGGCGCCTCGGTCTGCCAGCTGCCGCAGGTGAGCGTGTTCCCGTGTGGCGCGCGCACCGGGCGGGCCCCCGCAGTCATCGCAGCGCCACCCCTGCGCCGTCGAGCGCGCCGAGCCACTCGCGGTCGCGCGCCCACGCCTCGGCACTCTCGAGATCCCCGCTGAGGATTCGGTCGGCGCCGAGGGGCGGGGTGCGCGTGCGCAGCGCTGCGATCACGGCGCCGGTTGCGGATGCCGGACGGAGCGGCTGGCGCATCTCGATTGCCTGGGCGGCGCCGAGCACCTCGATGGCCAGCACTGCGCGGAGCAGGCCGACCGACCGACGAGTGCGCAGCGCCGCCTCGTAGCCCATCGACACGTGGTCCTCCTGCCCGGCGCTGGTGGCGGCGCTCTGCACCGCGAAGGGAGTGGCCGCGTGGCGGAGCGACGCGACCATTGCCGCGGCCGTGTACTGGGTGATCATCAGACCACTGTTGAGCCCCGGCTCGGCGCTGAGAAACGCTGGGAGGCCACGGGAGCGGGCCGGATCGAGCAGGCGGTCGACGCGGCGCTCGCTGATGGCGGCCACATCGGCGCACGCGGACGCGAGCAGGTCTGCGGCATAGGCAAGCGCCTGACCGTGGAAATTGCCGGCGCTGACGACCTCGTCGCCGAGGACCACCGGGTTATCGACAACGCTGGCCAATTCGTGCTCGACAGTCTGACGGCAGAAGGCGACCACGTCACGTGCCGCACCGTGCACCTGCGGCGCGCACCGCAGCGAGTACGCGTCCTGCACCGCGTGGCGGGAGGGGCGGTGGGAGGCGACGATCGGGCTGCCCTCGAGGAGCGCGCGGAGGTTCGCCGCCGAGTCGGCCTGCCCCCGGGACGGACGGAGCGCGACCACCCGCTCCTCGTACGCCACCGTGGTGCCGAGCAGGGCTTCGACGCTGAGCGCGCACGAGATGTCGGCGAGCCGGAGCAGATCCTCGATGTCGTGCACGGCGAGCGCGAGCAGGCTGGTCATCCCATCGGTGCCATTGATGAGCGCGAGCCCCTCCTTCGGCTCGACGTCAATCGGCATCAATCCGTGTTCGCGCAGCGCCGACGCACCCTCGACGCGAGCGCCGCCTTCAGCCACAACCCACCCCTGCCCGAGCAGCACGGTGGCAATCGCCGCGAGCGGTGCGAGGTCGCCGGAGGCACCGAGGGAGCCGTGTTGGGGAACCCAGGGGACGACGCCCGTCTCGAGCAGCCCGAGGAGTGCCTCGACCAGCTCGACGCGGACGCCGGAGAGCCCGGCGGCGAGGGTGCGCGCGCGGAGCAGGATCATGCCGCGGACCACCTCGTCGTCAAGTCGGGAACCCGACCCGGCGGCATGGCTGAGCACGACTGACCGCTGGAGGAGCGCCCGGTCGGCTGGGTCGACGGCGCGATCCGCGAGCGCCCCGAAGCCGGTGGTGACGCCGTAGACGACGGCACCCTCGCGGTCGAGGCGGTCCACGACCTCTCGCGCCGGCCGCATCCTCGCCCGCACCCCGGGATCCAGCGTCACGGGTTCGCGCTCTCGGGCTGCGCGCACCACGGCGTCGATGGTCAGCGCTCCGCCATCCACGGTGATCATTCGGCGAGCAGCCTACTCGTCCGGCCGGACCCTGCTCGGTGCGCCGCGCCGGCGGCGACCGGCCACGGCGTGCCGGGAGTGCACGCACGTACGTTATGCATACG
>JBAQGL010000233.1:0-20928 GCA_049287785.1 Candidatus Dormiibacterota bacterium
GCCCTGATCCTCGCCATCCTGGAAGGCGACCGGCTGGTCCACTGCGGCCAGGTCGGCACGGGGTTCGACGAGAAGACCCTGCGCGACCTCAGGGAACGCCTCCGGCCCCTCGAGGTGAAGACCTCCCCGCTCGACGTCACCCCAAAGACCTCGGAACCCGCCACCTGGGTCAAACCCGAGCTGGTCTGCGAGGTCCGCTTCGCCGGCTGGACCCGGGACGGCATCCTCCGCCACCCCGCCTACCGCTCCCTCCGGCTCGACCAACGCCCCGTAGACACGGCCCGAGAAGTCCCCCTGAAGACCGAGCCGGCCGAAACGCCCCGGCCTAAGAGGGAGCGGGCTGCGGTCAGCCCCCGCACGAGGAGCAGATCAAGCAGCGGACTCACGTCCGCTACGGCCAGGCGATCTCCGGGTGGCGGGGTGGGAGGTGGCGAGGGCCCCCCACCCCGACAGGACCCGGAGGATCAAGCGGCGCTCAGCAGGCTGAGAACGCTCAAGGGCAATGCGCATTGGGAAATCGGCGGCCGCAGACTTCCGCTCACAAATCTTCAGAAGGTTCTCTGGCCGGCCGACGGCATCACCAAGCGGGACATGATCGAGTACTACGTGCGGATGGCGCCGTACATGCTGCCGTACCTGCGGGATCGTCCGCTGTCGATGCAGGTGTTCCCCGACGGCATCGACGGAAAGTCGTTCTGGCGCAAGGACAAACCAACGCATGCCCCGGAATGGATCGAGTCGTGGACATACCACGGTGAGAAGTCCAAGACGTACATCCTGGTCAATGAGGTGGCGACGCTTGCATGGGTCGCCAATGCGGGCGTCATCGACCTGCATCCGTGGCACTCGCGCTTCGACACGCCCAACGAGCCGGACTGGGCGGTGTTCGACCTCGATCCCTTCGAGCCGGCGACATTCGGTGACGTCATCGACATCGCCAAGCTCGTCAAGGCCGCGTTGGATCACTACGGCATGCACGGGGTCGTCAAGACGAGCGGACAGACCGGGCTGCAGATCTACGTCCCGGTCCGTCGTGGTCCGGACTATGCGGCGGTGCGCAACTGGGTGGAGGAGGTCGGCCGTGCCATCGACCAGGCAGCACCCGGACGGGTGAGCTGGGAGTGGGCGGTCGCCAGGAGGACCGGCCGGATCCGGATCGACTACACGCAGAACATCATCAACAAGACGCTGGCAGCGCCGTACTCACTCCGTCCCGCGCCGGGCGCTCCGGTCTCGACGCCGATCGCGTGGGACGAGCTCGACGACCCCGGGCTCCGGCCCGACCGCTGGAACATCGCAACCATCGCCCAGCGCGTCGCGGAGAAGGGAGATCTTTTCGCGCCGGCACTCCAGGCCGACCAGGACCTCCCGGCTCGGCGCTGACGCGCGCCGTGCGCTGATTGCGGGTACATTTCGAGGCGATGCGACGGGCACTCGTTCCGACCCTGCTGCTCGCGTCAGCGCTGGGCCTCGCCGCCTGCGGATCCTCGACCCCGTCCGCGACCGTGATCGAGCCGACAGCTTTCCCCGTGACACCCACCCCGGCGGTGACGGCGCAGTCCGCGCCGACGCCGACCGCCTCGTCCTCAACCCCGACGGCGGTGCCGTCAGGGCCCTGCATGCCCGGGCAGTTCGAGATCGCCATCCTCAACACCCAGGGCGCCGCCGGCACGATCTATGCGACGTTCGAGATTCGCAACGCCTCGACGACCGACTGCACCGAGGACGGGTACGCGAAGCTGCAGATGCTGAACTCCGGCGCCGGCCTGCTGAACACCAGCTGGACGAATGACAACTCGATGGCGACCCCGAGCCCGACCGACCTTCCACCGGGCACCCAACCACTCGGTACGGCCGCCGCCACAGGACACGGGTATTTCCTCGTCTCCTGGACTGACGCGACATGCTCCGCAGCTCAGGCCGAGCAACCGAAGTTCTGGCGTGTGACGCTGCCGACGTCGCGGTTCCAGACCAACACACCCGACATCGACTCGAGCATGGTCTGCAGCGGCGCCATCCGGGTGGGGCCCATCAAATCGGCTCCCTACACGTGACCAACGCGGAGAACCCCGCTTCCCAATAGAATTCGGGCCATGGCAGTGCTGCTGCTCAACGCCTCGCTGCAGCCGCTCAACGTGATCAGTCACCGGCGGCTGGTGGTGCTCCTGACCAAGGAGCGGGTCGCGTTCGTGGACGAGGCCGCCGAGCGAGCCGCGGCCGAGGCGCTCGCCGGGCGGAGACTGCCGGAAGGCGTCGTCATCGTTCGCCTGCTCCGCACCATTCACGTCCCCCGGCGCCTGCTCCGTCCCAACCGTCGCAACCTCCTCCTTCGCGACGATCACACCTGCCAGTACTGCGGTCGCCTCGGCACTGCGACCGAGCTCACCGTCGACCATGTCATCCCGGTGTCTCGGGGCGGCGCGCCGGATCGCTGGGAGAACGTGGTCATCGCGTGCCGGAAGTGCAACTGGCGCAAGGCCAATCACCGGCCCGAGGAGGTCGGGCTGACGCTGCGCCGCAAACCCGTGCCGCTGACGCAGGAGTACGCGCACATCATCTTCCTGCGCTACCCCGAGCTGAAAGAGGCGTACGACAGGCTGCTCGCCGCGGCCTGAACCGAGGCTCCTTCGACCGCGCATGCGAGGCGCGTGCACAGTGATCCCGCGCCCCTATACTCGATGTCCCATGCCCCGATCCATGTGGCGCGGCGCCATCAGCTTTGGCATGGTGGCGATACCCGTGCGGCTGTACCTGGCGACCGAGTCGAAGAGCGTTTCGTTCCGGTTGCTCTGTCCGAACGACCACACGCCGGTGCGCAACAAGCGCTGGTGCCCGGAGGAGGATCGCGAGATCGGCTGGAGCGAGGCGCTCCGCGGCTATGAGGTGGGCAAGGACGAGTACGTCATCGTCACCGACGCGGATCTCGACGAGCTTCCGCTGACCACGACGCACACGATCGAGATCGTCGAGTTCTGCCCTGACTCGGAGATCGAAGCCGGGGTCTATCTCAAGAGCGCGTACTACCTGGAGCCGGAGAGCGTCGGCGTCAAGCCGTACGCGCTGCTCCGAGAGGCGCTGGAGAAGACCGGAACCGTCGCCATCGGCAAGATCGCGCTCCGCGACCGGGAGCACCTCTGCCGTCTTGCGCTCCACGAGGAGGGCCTGCTGCTCAACACCCTGCACTGGCCGGACGAGATCCGCTCGACGGGTGAGCTGTCGATCCCCGAGCAGGCCCCGGACGTCGCCAAGAAGGAACTGGACATGGCCGTGATGCTCGTCGAGAACATGAGCGCGCACTTCGACCCTGCCCGCTACCACGATGACTACCGGGAGGCGTTGATCCAGGTCGTCGAGGCCAAGATGAACAACCAGCCGATCGAGCGTCCCGAGGTCCACGAGACCGGTAAGGTCACCGATCTCATGGCCGCGCTCAAAGCCTCGGTCGAGGCGGCGAAGTCGCGACGAACCGAGTCCGCCGAGGCCGAGGAATCGGAGTCGGAGGAGGCCGAACCGGCCCGCCGGCGCCGGGCGTCCTGAGGCATCGCGAAGTCGGCGCGTGACTGGTAGACCAACCCTGTCTCGTGCTGCCCTGGCGGCATCCGGCGACCCATTGCCGTTCCGGTCGCCGACGCCGCCGCAGCTTCCCGGGTATATCCCGATCGAGAGCGCCGTCCCGTGCGCCGAGCCGTTCGACGACCACGACTGGCTGTTCAGCGTCGACTGGGATGGCGCACGGGCACTGCTCTACCTGGATCGGGGAGGGAGTGTTCGCATCCAGGGGGAGATGGTCGGTGACCTCGCACGGCGCTTCCCCGACGTGTCCGCCACAGCCTCCATCAAGGACGGGCGGGGTGCGGTGCTGGACGGCGTTATCGCCGTCCTCGATCGGGAAGGGCGTCCCGACCTCGCGGGATTCGGGAGGCGGCTCGCCGCCGGCGCCGCGGCGGCCGCCGAGCTCCCCGCGGTGTATCTGTGCTTCGACGTCCTGCACCTGGACGGCCGGTCGACCCTCGCCTGGCCGCTGGATCGTCGCCTCGACGCGCTCGGCGAGTTGACCGCGCAGAGCGACGTCCTCCAGGCGCCGGATCACGTGCGTGGACGCGGGGAAGCGCTCGCGGCGGCCGCCTCCGGCAGGGGCCTGGTGGCTCTGCTCGCGAGGCGCGCGGCGGCCCCGTATCGCCCCGGCGTTGCCTCGCCCGACCGGATGCGAATCGCTCTGTCGAACCAGACCACGTGCGTCATCGCCGGCATCGTTACCAAGCGCCGCGGCGGGACGCGCCTCATCCTGGGCGAGCACGTGGACGGCAGGTTGACGTTCGCCGGCCAGGTGGACGGGCCGCGCGATCGGCTCATCGAGGGCTGGCTGGCGCAGCAGGCGGCCGCGCTGCGGGTCACGAGCGCGCCGTTGGACGGGGTGCAGCCGCTCAACGCCACCTGGCTCCGTCCGGCCCTCACCGCGACCGTCCGGTATCAGGGTCGCAGTGCGGGCGGGGCCCTCCTGGGCCCGGCGCTTCTCGCCGTCCGCGACGACGTCGATCCCATGTGGTGCGTTCAGCGGCCCGCTCTGGCCGGGCCGATCGAGCTGCATGCGGGCACCCACTTCTCACCGACGCTGCTCATGCCACTCCCCCTTGGCGATACAGGCGTGCTGCCCCGGGCCGGTCGATGACCGCCGCGGTGCTGATGTGCCGGCCGGACCATTTCGGCATCGAATACGAGATCAACCCGTGGATGCACATCGCGGTCAAGGTCGACCATGCGCTGGCCGAGCAACAGTGGAACGCGCTCTACCGGAAGTACCTCGAGCTGGGCGTCAAAGTCGAGCTGGCCCGGCCGGTTTCGGGGCTGCCCGACATGGTCTTCTCCGCCAACGCGGCGGTGCTCTGGGACGACCGGGCGGTGCTGAGCAACTTTCACCACGCCGAGCGGCAGGGGGAGGAATCGCACTGGCGCGAGGAGCTCGAGCGCCTCGGCTTCGACGTCCACGAGCTACCTCGATCGCTGTCCTTCGAGGGGGCCGGTGACGCGCTCTTCGTCGGCGACCTGCTGTTCTGCGGCTACGGATTCCGGACCGATCGCGAATCCCACCACCCCGTGGCGCGCATCCTCGAGGTCGAGGTCGTCTCACTGGAGCTGGTCGACCCGCGTTTCTATCACCTCGACACGTGCTTCTGCCCGCTCGACGCGACCAACGTCCTGGCGGCACCTGACGCCTTCGCGCCCGACTCGATGCGACTGATTCGCGAGCTGGTCCCGAACCTGATCGAGGTACCCGCCGACGTGGCCGCAGGCTTTGCGTGCAACGCGATGCCACTGGGAGAGCACCTCCTCTCCTCGCTGACGATCTCGCAGATGGAGGCGCCGCTCAAGGCTGCCGGGTACACCCCGATTCCACTACCCATGGGGGAGTTCCTCAAGGCCGGCGGCGGTGTCAGGTGCCTGTCGCTGCCACTTGGAAACGGGGAGCGGGGACCGGCGCGGGACGCCGGGTAACACCCAGCGTAGATCCAAGGATCTCTGAGCCTTTTCCCAGAAAACCGCGCGAAGATGGTCAGGTGACCACACCGAAGGCAGGAGAGCCGAGTCGAGTCCTCGTCGTCGATGACGAGCGCGCCATCACGGACCTGGTGGCGATGGCGCTGAAGTACGAGGGCTTCTCCGTGCAGACGGCAGCCACCGCAAAGCAGGCCCGCCACGCCGTGATGGATTTCCGGCCGGACCTGATGCTCCTCGATGTCGGGCTGCCTGACGACGACGGCTTCACGGTCGTCCAGCGACTGATCACCGACGGCATCAAGGTCCCGGTGATCTTTCTCACCGCCCGGGATGCCACCGAGGAGAAGGTCCACGGTCTGACCATCGGCGGCGACGACTATGTGACCAAGCCCTTCAGCATCGAGGAGTTGGTGGCAAGGATCCGGGTCGTGCTCCGCCGCCACAATCCTGACGGCGCCGCCGCGTCCGGGAAGCTCGTCCTGCACGATCTCGAGCTCGATGACGAGACGCACGAGGTGTTTCGCGCGGGCGAGCCGGTCGAGTTGACGCGCACGGAGTTCCGCCTGCTGCGCTACCTGATGATGAACACCGGCCGCGTGCTCTCGCGGTCGCAAATCCTCGACCACGTCTGGGACTACGACTTCGGCGGCGATGCAAGCGTGCTGGAGACGTACATCAGCTACCTCCGCCGGAAGGTCGACCAGGTCGAGCCCTCCCTCATCCATACGGTTCGCGGGGTCGGATACGTCATGCGTGTTCCACGGACCACATCGGCGCACGCGTGAGCGTTGCGCCGAGGCTGTCTTCAGGACCGTAGATGTCGCTGCGACTCCGACTGCTGCTGACCCTGGCGCCGCTGTTCATTCTCGGACTCGCCGCCGCCGACGTCGGGACGTACGTGGCGCTGCAGAGCTCGCTGCTCCAGAACGTCGACAACGAGCTGGTCGCGATTCACGACGCAGCAGAAAACGCGCTGGGCCACACCGGGCCACCCGGTTTTGACGGTGGGCCCGGGGCCAACAGCCAGCTGCCGCCCGGCACGTTTGGCGAGCTCGTCGACGCCTCCGGCCCCCTGAAGGTCGGCGAGTTGTACGGCGGCTATGTTCAAAACACGACATCGCAGCCGGTATTGCCCGCAACGATCTACAGGGACGCGCAGACGACGCTGCTGACAGTTCCCGGAACGGGAACATGGGAGTCGTACCGAGTCCTGGTCACCCCGGACTCCGGGCAGCCCGGCGTGGATCTCGTTGTTGCGATTCCGCTCGACGGCACCAGCAGCACCCTGAGCACGCTGCTGCTGTTCGAGATCGCCATCAGCAGCGGCATCATCATCCTTGTCCTGGTCATCACCTGGCTCCTCGTCCGGCGCGGCATGCGTCCACTCGAGCGAATGGGGGCGACCGCGCGATCGATCGCCGCCGGCAATCTCGGCAAGCGGGTATCGCCGTCCAATGAGCGCACTGAGGTTGGGCAGCTCGGCCTTGCTCTCAACGGGATGCTTACGCAGATCGAGCGCGCCTTTGCGCAGCGCGATGTCACCGAGCAGAAGCTGCGGCACTTCGTCTCCGACGCCTCGCACGAGTTGCGCACGCCACTCACGTCGATGCGCGGCTATGCGGAGTTGCTCCAGCGCAACCCGGAGATGACCCGCGAAGATGTCCTGCTGGCCGTCCGCCGTATCGAGGATGAGACGCGGCGCATGGGCGTGCTGGTGGACGACCTGCTGCTTCTCGCACGCCTCGACCAAGGGCGTCCCCTGGACCGGGCGCCGGTCGACCTCACGTCGATGGTCAACGACGCTGTGAGTGACGCGCGCGCCGCCGACCCGGAACGTGCCGTGACCGCTCAGATCGAGAAGCCCGTTACGGTGACAGGTGACGACCTGCGCCTGCGACAGGCGGTCGCCAACCTGGTGCGCAACGCCCTGGTACACACCCCGGCAGGGAGCCCGGTGGAGGTTGCGCTGCTCGCGCCGAACGGACATGCCGAGATCGACGTCATCGACCACGGGCCCGGTGTGCCCGCCGCGCAGCGCGAACGGATCTTCGAGCGGTTCCACCGTTCCGACCCGACGCGCAGTCGCGATCAGGGTGGCAGCGGGTTGGGCCTCAGCATCGCTTCTGGCGTCGTGACCGCACACGGCGGGCGGATCAGCGTCACCGATACTCCCGGCGGCGGCGCGACCTTCAGGATCGAGCTTCCGGCCCCGCCAGGTACGACCGATGTCTGATCAACTGCTCTGGTACACCACGCGCGGTGCCGGCGCCGTCAGCCTCGTGCTGCTGAGCGTCGTCGTTGTCCTCGGGCTGCTCGCCCGAGTGCGCTTCGAAACCAGGGGCTGGCCGCGATTCCTCAGCGCCGCCGTGCACCGCGACCTCGCGCTGATGACGCTCGTCTTCCTCCTGCTCCACATCGTCACCGCCGTGGTCGACCCGTTCACGCACCTTGGGCTCGTCGCCGCGCTCGTCCCCTTCGGTTCGTACTACCGCACCGTATGGCTCGGGCTCGGGACCATCGCGTTCGAGCTGCTCATCGCGATCGTCGCGACGAGCCTCCTGCGTCAACACATCGGCGCTCGCGTGTGGCGCGGCATCCACTGGCTCGCATATCTGAGCTGGCCGGTCGCCGTGATCCACGGCATCGGCACCGGCACCGATGGGACCGCCGCGTGGATGCTCGCAATCGACATCGTCTGCGTCGTCGTAGTCGCCGCGGCGCTGCTGTGGCGCCTGGTGGCTGCTCCCCCAGATCCGCTCGCCGGCGAACGTCGCGTGGCGGCGGAGCGCGCGTCCTTCGGGACAGACCGATGAGCATCGCGCTTCTGGCAGGCCCGCCTCCGGCACAGGGGATGGAGGGCTTTGCAGATCACCAACACCGCCTCGGATCGCTGCCACCGGTGACGCAGCTCATCGACAACGTCGAGCGAAGCGACCTGCGCGGCAAGGGCGGAGCCGGATTCCCGGTTGCCACCAAATGGCGGTCGGTGGCGTCGCAGCGGTCCGGCACACCGGTCGTTCTCGCCAACGGCGGCGAGGGTGAGCCGCTGAGCCGCAAGGACCGCGTGCTCATGGAACAGCGACCCCACCTCATCATCGACGGTGCGCTCGTCGCCGCGGCCACAGTGGATGCGGATGACATCGTGCTCTATGTCGGCGCGGAGCACACGGGTGCGATGCAGGCGATGCACCGCGCGGTCATCGAACGGTCGGCCGCCGAGCGCGCCCGGCTTCGCCTGGTGAGCGCACCGGTCCGCTATGTCTCTGGAGAGGAGACCGCGGCAGTTCATTTCATCAACGATGGCATCGCACTTCCCACGTCAATTCCACCACGTCCCTTCGAGCGCGGGATCGACGGCCGTCCGACGCTCGTGCAGAACGTGGAAACGCTTGCCCACGTCGCGCTGATCGCGCGATACGGCGACGGCTGGTACCGCTCGCTCGGCGTCGGCACGGCGTCAGGAACCACGCTCGTCACCGTCGGTGGCGCGGTACCGCAAACCATGCTGGTCGAGATTCCACAGGGCGCGACGGTTGCCGATGCGGTGAACGCAGCCGGGGGCATCACGTCTGACAGTGACGCCGTCCTGCTCGGCGGATATTTCGGAGGATGGGTCGAGTCGGGCACCGCCTGGGGACTGTCGCTTGACGCCGATCCGCTTCGCCGGCTTGGGTACTCGCTCGGATGCGGCGTGATCGCCGTGCTCCCGTCGGGGCGCTGTGGAGTGGTCGAGACGGCGAGGATCCTCGCCTATCTCGCTCACGAGAGCGCGCGCCAATGCGGGCCGTGCACCTTCGGCCTGCGCGCCATCTCGGCGGCGGCGGGACGTGTCGCCGGACTGACATCGACGCCGGGTGACCTCGAGCACATCCAGCGATGGGCAGGACTGCTCGCCGGACGCGGTGCGTGTCACCACCCGGACGGCGCGGCGGGCCTGCTCGCGTCAGCGCTTCGCGTGTTCGCAGGGGAATTTCAACTCCACCACCACGATCGTCGGTGCAGCGTTGTGAACGCTGCCGCGGTGGCGTCATGAGCGATCGCGTCACGCTCGGGATCGATCGCATCAAGTGCGACGGGCACGGTGTGTGCGCCGACCTGGTCCCTGAGTTGATCGAGCTCGACGACTGGGGCTATCCGATCATCCGCGGTGGCGCCATCCCGCAATCCGTTCTTCCGCACGCGCGCCGTGCGGTTTCTGGTTGCCCGACGCTCGCGCTTCGTCTCCAGGCTCTGGCGTCACGCCGCTGACGCCGCGCAGGCTGAACGTCAACCGTGGTTGAGGAACAGGTCGAACTCCATGGTGGCCGTGCCGTCGACGGTGACGAAGCCGCCGACATTGGGCGCCTGCATGTTGAACTCGCCCCAGGGAAACGTTATCGCGCCGGCCACCTCGATAGCCGAGCCGGTCAGCCGCGCCTTCGCAGCGATGGTCACGGATTTCGTGACTCCATGAATGGTGAGAGCACCGTGGAGTGACACCGCTATCTCGTCGCCCGAGATCGCATCTGAGGGCAGCGTCACCGGTGACGAGAGGACGAAGGTGGCGTGCGGGAATTGCGCGCTCTCCAGACCGAGAGTCTGGATGTGACTGTCGCGCATCGACTGATCGCTGGTCAGCGACTCCACATTCACCGTGAACGACGCGGCCGTGACCGTCAGCGCACCCGCGGAGCCCGTGATGGTCGCGCCACCGGTGATCTCCGACGTACGACCGACGGCGTCGCTGGGTGCGGAGAGAAACGCGAGACGTTCGTGGACGCGATAGCCGGCAACGGATTTCGATGTGACCGTCCAGGTGCCGGGAATCTCCGTGGATGTGAGGGCCGGGGACTGCAGGGTCGCGGCCGGCGATGTGAGCACCAGCGGCGCGGGCGCCGAGTGGCTGAAGAGCACGAAGTAGATGAACAGCACGCCCACGGCGCCGACAGCAACCACCGCGGCAAGCGCGCGGAGCAGCCAGGCGCGCACGCTGCGCGGCCTTGGGAATGAGCGACGAGTCTTGGGCATGACGCCTCCTTGTTCCGGGACTCTAGGCGGCGCCGCTCAAGGATCCGCGTGAGGTTCCTGTGACTCTGCTCAGAGATCGCCGTGCTTTCACAGCGCCCTCCCAGCGTCCTCGCGGCCGGCGTCAAGCACCGGCCTCCACGCTGAATCTCATGAACGACCAGCGCGCCAAACCCGCACCCGTCCTGGATATCGCGATCCCCGTGTACAACGAGGAGCGAGTCCTCGAGCAGAGTGTGCGCGCGCTGCACGCTCACGTTCGCGCCAGGATCCCGTTTTCGACGCGTCTCACCATCGTCGACAACGCGAGTGACGACGGAACCCGGCTCATCGGCATGCGCCTCGCGACCGAGCTGGAAAACGTGCGCTTCATGCATCTGGCCGAGAAGGGTCGCGGCCGCGCGCTCCGGTCCGCGTGGATGTCGAGTGATGCGCGCGTGCTTGCGTACATGGACGTCGACCTGTCGACGTCACTCGACTCGCTGGGCGTTCTGGTCGCGCCGCTCCTCTCGGGCAGCAGCGATATCAGCATAGGCAGCAGGCTCGCGCCCGGCGCGCGCGTCAGGCGGAGCGCCGAGCGTGAGGTCATATCGCGCGCGTACAACCTTCTCCTTCGTTCCGTCCTGCACACGCGCTTTCGCGATGCGCAGTGCGGCTTCAAGGCCATCCGTGCCCAGGTCGCGCGTCACCTGCTGCCCGCGGTGCGCGACCAGGGATGGTTCTTCGACACCGAGCTGCTGGTGATCGCACAGCGGGACGGATTCCGCATTCACGAAATCCCCGTCGCGTGGGTCGAGGACCCGGATTCGCGCGTGAACCTTCCGCGAACCGTGCTCACCGACCTGCGCGGCGTGCTTCGCATGCGCCGCCAGGCTCATTTCGCTCGCAGCGGGTTGCGAGCCCATGCGGTCCAGCCCCAGGAGGTCCGGTAATGCCCGCCCCGAAACGACGCATCACAGTGGTCGAACGCGATCGTGCGCTCCGCCTCCGCAGGAAGCTCACGGCATCCTTCGGGGTCGCGGGCGTTGCAGCCGTGGCGGTGCTCGGCGTCGCGGCGTACCACACCAACGCCGGGACCTCGGCGACGAGCGCCTCGACATCGTCGGTGACGTCCTCCACGACGACCACCACGCCCACGCCGTCTGCGTCCTCGTCGTCTTCGTCAACCAGCACCGGGTCGTCGCTCTCCACCGGGTCGGCGAGCACCGGCAGCGCATCTTCAGCGAGTACTGTCAGCGGCGGCTCATGACCCTTGCCGCGCATCGAGGTACCGCTCTCGGGACGTTGATGCACGTGGTGGTCACCGTCCCCGACATGCTCGGTGCCGCGACCCACGCTGTCGAGGAGGTCGTCGCCGCCATCGACATGGCATGCAGCCGCTTTCGCGACGACAGCGAGCTGACCCGTTTCCAGGCGGGCGAAGGGCGGCACGAGGGCATCGTCTCGCCGCTGCTCGCGCAGGCACTCGCCACCGCGATTCGCGCGGCGGAGCTCACCGAAGGCGCGGTTGATCCCACCGTCGGGGAGGCCGTCCGCAACGCCGGCTACAGCGTCGACTTTGACGCCCTCCCCGCTGAGGGGGCGCCGCTGCATCTCACGGTGTCGCCCATCCCCGGATGGCGACGCATGCGCCTCTATCCGGCATCCCGGCGCCTGGAGATCGATGCCGGGGTCGAGGTCGACCTCGGCGCCACCGCGAAAGCGCTCGCAGCCGATCTCGCCGCCCAGGCCGCCCTCGAAGCCATGCGGGGCGACGGCGGGGTGCTCGTGAGCCTCGGCGGGGACGTCTCGGTCGCGGGGGATCCACCCGAGGATGGCTGGAACATCCAGATCGCCGAGGACAGCCGCGCGCCGATCACGCCTGACGGCGAGACGATTGCGATCAGGTCCGGCGGGGTCGCGACCTCGAGCACCACCGTCCGTCGCTGGCGGAGGGGCGGCGTGGAACTGCACCACATCATCGACCCGGCGACCGGGATGCCCGCTGCGGGACCCTGGCGGACGGTCAGCGTCGTGGCGGGCACCTGCGTCGACGCCAACATCGCCGCCACCGCGGCGATCGTTCGAGGTGCAGCTGCGGACGCTTGGCTCGATCACGCGGGGCTGCCGGCGCGGCTGGTCGACCGGAATGGGCGGATGACCCGGGTTGGTGGATGGCCGGCCCCGAAGGGTCAGACGTCCTGAGCGATCAACTCCTGGACCTGACGCTGGTAGCGACGGGTGTCGTCGTAGACGCCGTGGCCGGCAACGCTCGCATCACCCTGGTAGTACCCCGCAAGGGTCAGGGGGATATCGGCCTCATGCTTGGTCATGAGGTGGCGCAACAGCATCGCGCCCGCGACGACGTTGTCCTGGGCGCGCCAGATGTCGAGGTGCGTTCCCGAAAGGTGACGCGAGACCCACTCGCCGGTGAACGGCTCGATCTGCATGACGCCCACGGCACCGGTGGCTGAGACCTTTTCCTGCCGCCATTCGGACTCCGCCCACGCCACCCCACGCAGCAGCCGTGCATCGACGCCGACATCGGTGGCGACGAAGCTCACCAGCGCGTTCATACGTATGAGACGACCCGGCACCACCAGCTCGTCGCTCTCGGCGATCGGCGCGTTGACTCCGATCCCGTTGGTGCGCGCGAGCGCGGTCGGGTCGACGCCGAAACGCCGAGCGACCTCGAAGACTCCCTCGCCGCGGCCGACGCGGTAGGTCTCCGAGTCGTTCGCACCGCGAGCGTAGGCGGGCAGCGTGAGCGACGCATCGGGGATCTGGAGCATCTGACCGACACGGATCAGCTCCGGCGCCGCCATGTGGTTTGCATCGAGCAGTGCTGCGATCGTGGTGCCGTGCCGGACGGCGATATCCGATGCGGTGTCACCGGGTCGCACCACATATGAGGTGGCGAAAACGCCGGAGGGTATGGTGGCGACGGCAGTTGCGCCGAGCGCAGCAGCGGCAAGACGAGACCTTGTCGGCATCGGGGTTCCTCGTGTGGTGGGACGTTGGGAGAGAAGTGGGAACCGGCCACCCGTTGGTGGCGGACGCAGCGTAGGCACAGTAGATCGCTTGCGTCAAGCGTTCCCCCCCGCCGTAACGGTTTCGTCACAGGCGAGTCCCCTCCATGTGAACTGTCGTCCAGCCGGCCTGAGTGCTACGCTGGGATCGAAAGCCATGCGACCACCGAGCCTGCCGCGCACCTCGCTGCCGACCACTTTCCTCGCCGCGTCCTGTGGCGCGGGTCTTGGCATCCTCACCTTCGTCCTCTCCGCATGGCTGCACGCCGCGGGCGCCACAGCAGCCGGGGCGCTCCTCGCCGAGGCGGCGCTGCTCATTGCGCTGACCTGTATCGCGGCCTTCGCGTTGTTCGACGGGAACACCCGTCTTCGCGGCGCGCGAGTGCCGATCAACCGGGCTCTGCCCCCGTCCTGGTGGCCGCGCGAACCCGATTCGATCTCGCTGCTTGCCGCGTGTGTCGGAGCGCCGTTGGTCATCGGCGCGGGAGCAGCGGTTCTGCTCTTCCGCTGACCACCGGGCTGCGTTCAGCAGCCGGTCAGCTGTGCGATCCCCCAGCGTGCAGCTTCACGCACCACCTCGTCGGGATCGCTCGCAGCAGTCCTTTGCAGCGCGGGAAGCGCCGCCGTATCGGCCGCATTCCCGAGCGCGATCGCGCAGTTCCGCGCCAACCCGGCACGCCCCGTGCGAGCGACGGCCGTGCCGCGAAAACGGGCACTGAATTCGGCATCCGTGAGCTCCAGGCACTCGACCAGGTCGGGGTGCGGCACCGGACCACTCATGGTGCTCGCGGTCGCGACGTCGAGCGCTTGCGGCGCGAGGCGGTGATTGATCGGACACGCCTCCTGGCAGAGGTCGCACCCGAACGCCCAGGTCCCCATCAGGGGTCGGAGCTCATGAGGAATCGGCCCGCGGTGCTCGATCGTGAGGTAGGAGATGCACCGCCGGGCGTCGATGACGCCGGGCGCGACGATCGCCCGCGTCGGGCACGATGGAATGCATGCGGTGCACCGGCCGCACCCCCGCCGCGAGGGTGCGTCGACCGGGAGCGACACCGACACGGCGATCGATGCGAGGAGCACGTAGGAGCCGGCGGCGAGGGTGATGACCGAAGCGTGCTTCCCTGCGAATCCGACACCGGCCCGCTCTGCGATGGCGCGGTCCAGTGCCCATCCGTGATCCACGAAACGCTTTGCACGGACGCCGTCCACGCGCTCACCGAGCCACTCCACCAATGCGTCGCACCGCTGCGCGAGGAGGTCGTGGTAGTCGACGCTGCGGCCGCCCTCCTGCGTGCACGCGTAAGCCGAGAACCGGCCCCGCACCATCGCGCCGCCAGCGCCGTCAACCGGCGGATGCGGCCTCGCCGGCTGATACGGCCATGCGAGGGCGATGATCGACCTCGCCCACGGGTAGCGACCACCGATGTCCGCCGATGCCTCCACGCGATCGCGCGTGTACCAGGCCATCCCGTCCATCCGGCCGGCATCGATGGCGGCGAGGGCTCGCGTTCGCGCCTCGGTGAACGGGCGCACCGACGTGACGCCGAAGGCGGCGAATCCGAGGCGGCTCGCCTGTTCGCGCACATCCGCCTTGAGACCTGCCATGTCCATCGTCGACGACCTCCGCTGACGATGGTCGCACGGGCCGCACACCGTACGATCGAGGCGTGAACGCGACCGCCGGCGGCGTCAGCCTGCCGCGCCTGCTCTGCATCATGGGATCCGGGGAGACCACCCCGACCATGGTGTCGGTGCACGCGGATCTGCTCTCGCGCCTCGGGCCGCGCCCCGTGCCCGCGGTCCTTCTGGACACGCCGTTCGGGTTCCAGGAGAACGCGGCGGACATCAGCGAGCGCACCGTCGCCTACTTTCGCGACCGCGTCGGGTTCCCGATCAGCGTGGCCACGTTTCGCAATCGCGAGCTCGCGTCGGCGCTCGAGTACGAGACCATGCTCGCCCGTGTCGCCGAGGCGCGCTACGTCTTCGCGGGACCTGGCAGCCCGAGCTACGCACTGCGTCAATGGGTCGCCACCGCGGTTCCAGACCTGCTCGCCGCAAAGCTCCGCGATGGCGGCTGCGTCACCTTCGCGAGCGCGGCCGCGGTTGGGCTTGGCGTGTGCTCGCTCCCGGTGTACGAGGTGTACAAGGTCGGCGAGGAGCCGCGATGGCTGGACGGCCTCGATCTGCTCAGCGCCACCGGTCTTCGTGCGGCGGTGGTGCCGCACTACAACAACGCCGAGGGCGGTACGCACGACACCCGCTACTGCTACATGGGTGAGCGCCGCCTGCGCATGCTCGAGGCGCTGCTCCCGGAGGGCGTCGACATCCTCGGTGTCGACGAGCACACCGCGGCCATCTTCGACATCGATGCGGGAACCGTCAGCATCCGCGGGCGCGGCGGTCTGACCTGGCGACGCCAGGGCGTGTCCCGGCGATTCGAGAACGGCACGACTGTGCCGGTGACCGCGATCGGCGCCGACCTGGTCCCTGCCGGGGGAGCAGCGCCGGCCATCGACGCGATGGACAACGGCGATGACCCCGAGGCGCTTCCCGCCGCCGGCGTCTCGCCCTTCCTCGAGGAAGTGACCCGGCAGTCCGGTGCCGCCGACCAGGCGCTCGCCTCACGCGACGTCGACGGCGCAGTCGGTGCTGTGCTGGCGATCGACTCGCAGATCCACGAGTGGTCCGCGGACACCCTCGACTCCGACGAGCAGGATCGTGCGCGCGAGACGCTGCGTCGGTACGTGGTGCGCCTCGGCGACCTCGCCCGTAACGGCGTTGCCGATCCGCGCGACCAAATCGGCCCCGTGGTCGACAGGATTCTCAGCCTGCGTGTCGAGATGCGCGGGGCGGGGGAGTACGCGCTCGCCGACAGGTTGCGTGACCTTCTCGTGGACGCGGGCATCGAGGTCCACGACACCCCGGCTGGTTCCACGTGGGAGCTTGTCGCGACGCCGACCGGCTGACCCGTCAGCCGTCAGGCCGTCGCCTCACCCTGGGCTTCGTGATCGACGGACATCTCGCGCGGTCGGCCGAGCCAGTACCCCTGGCCGGCGGTGACGCCGAGCGCGATGAGACGGTCCGCCGTCTCCTCATCCTCGATTCCCTCGGCGATGACGGTGGACCCCGAGCTGCGCGCGTACGCGACCGTTGCCTCGATGACCGCGCGCGCACCGCGCTCATCACAGGCCTGGGTGATGCTCTTGGCAACCTTGACGAATTCGGGGACCGCCGCCGCGAGCAGTTCGAGCGTCGAGTGCCCTTCACCGATGTCGTCGAGCGCGAACTGGAAGCCATGCTCGCGATAGCTGGCGAGCACCAACCGGAGCCGCTGCTGATCGGCGATCGATTCGCGCTCGGTGATCTCGAGAACGATCGTATCGGGCGCACGCTCGGCCCACCGCGCGAGCAGGAGCATGTGGTCGACGGGGTGGAGAGGATCCAGCAACATCGCCGCCGACACGTTGAGGAACAGCGGATCCGCGTCGGGCAGGTTCGACGCCGCCGCCATCGCGATCCGTCTGCAGATCCAGTCGATCTCCTTGGTGACGCCGCGACGGTGCGCCAGCGCGAAGACATCCTCGACCCCGTCGACGGGATCACGGAGTCCGGGGACGCGGGCGAGCGCCTCCCAACCGATGGTGCGGTGGTCGCCCAGGAGGACGATCGGCTGGAACATCGCCTGGATGACACGGCGCTTGCTGAGAATCGCGTCGAGCATCTCGCCCGCGTCGCCGCCGCCACGGACGAGGCTCGGCATCGACCGGTCGCCGGCGACCACGACGCGGTCACGGCCATCCTTCTTCGCCTTCGACAGTGCCTCATCGGCGGCCAGCCACAGCGCATGCACGCCGCCGCCGCCTGCCGACACCCCGGCGCTGATGCGCGCCCTGCCGTGCGGCAGCGCGACGCCGTGGAGCGAGACCCGCATGCGCTCAGCGATGGCCACCGCTTCAGCCTCCGTTGTTGCATCCATGATTGACACGAACTCATCGCCGCCGATACGGAGGAGCTGGTCGCCGGCGCGAAGCTGCGCGCGCAGAGTACGCGCGACCTCGATGAGCAGCATGTCGCCGGCCTCGTGACCGAACTCGTCGTTGATCGGCTTGAGGTGGTCGACATCGATCGCGATGACCGCGGTCGCGCCGGTCAGTTCCCCGAGACGCTCCTCGAAAGCGCGCCGGTTGCCGACCTTGGTCAGCGGATCGGTGGTGGCGTGCAGCGCCTTCTCCTCGAAGAGGCCGGCACGAGCGACGGCCACCGCGGCCTCGTCAGCGATGGCCTGCACGACGGTGAGATCGTCGGAGTCCCAGGCTCCGCGGCGCGCATGCGAGATGAGGACGAGGACACCGATCACGCGTCCGCCGGCGGCGCGAAGCGGAGCTGCGACAACGCTTCTCGAGCGCCGTCCTCCGCCGAGATCCTCGAGCTCCTCCTGGCGCGAATGCGGCAACGCCGCGTACGCGTGCTTGATATCGCGAGGAGTTCTCAGCAGGCACGCCTCGCCGGTGCGGTACACGCGGCCGATGACGCCGTCTCCCGGCGCCATGACGACCGTCGGTCCACTCGCCGGAGACACTCCTGAGGGACCGAGGATCAGCGGCAGCGTCGAAAGGCCACCGGCGCCGGCGTCGAAGAGCAGGACGCGGCCCCAGGTCGCATCCGGATAGGTCTCGTGGCAGCCGCCGAGGACGGCCGCTGCGACCTCGCCCGAGTCGGTGGTCAACCCCAGCCCGCGCGCCACGTCGGCAACCGCTCGCAGCCTCCGCGTCTGGGCCTGGTAGTGGCGGTCGGTCAGCGACCAGTTGGAATACGCGAGGACGACAACGCCGACCACGAGTGCCTCGATCTGGATCAGCTGGTTGATCCCGTCGTTGGGCATCAGGCCGCCCCACCACCAGACCGCGGCAAGCCCGGCGCAGGACGCAACGAGGACTGTCCAGAGCGCCGGCGCCCGAGCCGACGGGTCGACGGTGAGCAGCACGGCGATGAAGCCGAGGACGATGAGCGGCACCGGGTGCGTCAGGCTTCGCGCGGAGAGACCGAGCACGAGCGTGCACAACCCGACACTGGTGAGTCCTTGCACGAGAGCCACGACAGAGGCGTTGACGCGGGCCACCCGGCGCAACCGAATCGTGATCTCGAGCATCACCGATGCAACGAGCACGACCTCGGTCTCCACGAGCCAGATCCGCGGCGGGAGCGAGGAATCCACCAGCTGCCAGCACGTGATGCCGAGCAATACCGCCGTCGCGAATATAGGCAGCCAGCGCCGAGCGGCGCTCTCGTTTCGCATAACCCTCTCGAGACAAGAGCGTAGAGGCAGCGGTGCCGGGAGAATTGGGCGTGACAGCCTTGTATCCGGTTCCTCAGAGGTCAGGGGTTTTGCACGGACAGTGATCCGGTCAGCGCCTGGCCGACGGTCAGCTTGCCGTTCATCGGCGAGAGGACGAGCAGAGCTTTGCCGGGGGATCCGGCTTGGAAGAACAGCTGCACCGGGGCGCTCGACTGACTCGTCAACTCACCCCCGCAGGCCTTCCATGTCCCCTGGTGATCGACGAACGGCTCCTTGTCGATGTTCTGAAAGATGACATCAACCGGTGTCAGCGGGCCGGACACGAGTGCCCCGACGCAGAGCTGGCCGATGACCGGGTCGCCGACGTTGTCAATGGAGACGTCCACCTCGAGGCGCTTGTCAGCGGCTGCGGTGGCCGGGATCACGCCGCTGATGTCCGCCATGGCAGGGCCGGCGGTCGCGAAGAGCGGGGTGATCACCCCCAGGAACAGGCCGAGGAGTACTGTGGCGACCACGATCAGGAAGACGGTGCGCGGGTTGTCCTTGAACCAGCGTTTGATGGAAGCCAAATCGCGCGAGTCAGATCGTCGCGGGCGGCTGATACTCGCCGAAGACGGCCCGCAGCGCCGTGCAGATCTCCCCGAGCGTTGCCTCGGCACGGACGGCATCCAGGATGCGCGGCATCAGCGTCGCATCCGACGACGCCGCCTGTTTGACGGCCGCGAGCGCGACGTCGACCGCTCCTCGATCACGCCGAGTGCGGTGTGCCGCGAGCCGCGCGGCCTGCTCCGCCATGGCGCGCTCGTCAGGCCGGAAGAGCAGGGGGGCCCCACCCTCCTCGGTCTCGGTGTACCGGTTGACGCCGACGATGACCTTATCTCCGACCGCGATCGCGCGCTCGGTGCGATACGCCTCGTCCTGGATGAGCTGCTGCATCCAACCGGTCTCGATGCACGCGACTGCGCCGCCACGCTCGTCAATCTCGTCGAGGAGCCTGCGAGCCTCTCGTTCGAGCTCATCGGTGAGCCATTCGACGTAGTACGAACCACCCAGCGGGTCGACCGTGTTGGTGACGCCGATCTCCTCTGCGATGATCTGCTGCGTCCGCACGGCGATGCGCTGCGCCTTCTCCGTCGGGATGGAGAGCGCCTCGTCATAGCAGGACAGCGCGAGTGACTGAACACCACCGAGCACCGCCGCGAGTGCCTCGATGGCGGCTCTGACGATGTTGTTCTCCGGTTGCTGCGCAGTGAGTGTCGACCCGCCAGTTTGCGTGTGCGTGCGCAGCATCAGCGAGCGCGGATCGATCGCGTGAAATCGTTCGACCATGGTGCGCGACCAGAGACGCCGCAGGGCTCGGTACTTGGCGATCTCCTCGAAGAAATCGATGTGGGTGTTGAAGATCCATGAGAGCTTGGGTGCGAACTCATCCACGTCGATGCCGCGCTCGATGGACGCCTGAACGTATGCACACGCGTTGGCGATAGCGAAAGCCATCTCCTGCGCGGCGGTGCTTCCCGCCTCGCGGATGTGATATCCGGACAGCGAGATCGGATTGAACTTCGGCGCGTTGCGCGTGCACCAGACGATCAGATCCGCAGCCAGGCGAAGTGACGGACGCGGCGGATAGATGAAGGTTCCGCGAGCGACGTACTCCTTGAGCACGTCGTTTTGGACCGTCCCCATGATCGACGCCGGATCGAGGCCCTGACGCTCGGCGGCGACCACGTACATCGCCACCAGCACCGGCGCCGGCGCGTTGATGGTCATCGAGGTGCTCACCGCGCTGAGCGGGATGCCCAGGAACAGGTCCTCCATGTCGCGCACCGAGTCGATGGCGACGCCGACCTGACCGACCTCGCCGGTGCTGCGCGGGTCGTCGCTGTCGAGGCCCATCTGGGTCGGGAGGTCGAAGGCCACGGAGAGCCCCGGCTGACCCTGGGCAAGCAGGTAGCGGAAACGAGCGTTGGCATCACTCGCGGTGCCGTAGCCCGCGTACTGGCGGATGCTCCAGAGCCGCCCGCGATACATGGTGGGCTGGATCCCGCGGGTGAAGGGCGGCACCCCGGGGAAGCCCTCATGGCGCAGCGGGTCGTGGGCATTGAGGTCGGCCGGCGTGTAGAG
>JBAQGL010000234.1:0-1700 GCA_049287785.1 Candidatus Dormiibacterota bacterium
CCGACGACTTTGACGAAGGACGAGCCGAGGGAACTGTCGTCACCCACCATCTGGATGGAGAGACCATTGAGCTCCTCCATGTTGGCGAACATCACGCCCATGGTCGGCGCCGTCATGTAGAAGAGGATCACGTCCGGCTTTGCGGCGATCACCTTTTCCACCTCTGACCGATACGAGGTTTGCTCCGCCGCGTAGTCGACAGTCGCTGCCACAGTCCCGCCGAGCTTGACCCATGTCCTGGTGACGATCGCCTTGAGCTGCTGCGACGCCTGGGTTGTGTCGAAGAGCATGACGGCTCGGTGGTACCCCGCCTTGCTGGCGTACAGCGCCATCGCCACACCCAGCTCCGAGTCGGACGGGGTGACCTTCCAGATCAGCGGGTCGGTGATCTTATCGTAGGTTGTATCGCCACCGTACAGGGCGATCGGGATATTCGCGGCGTCGTAGTAGCGCTTGGTTGCAACCAGCTCACTGGATGCCGGCCCGAGAGACGCGACGATGTGGTCGACCGAGATCTGCTGTTGCGCGACAGGGATGGCATCAATCGGGTCGGTCTTGTTATCACCGGATATCAGCTGGACATGACGCCCCATGACGCCGCCCGCATTGTTGATCGCCTGCACGGCGACTTCAGCGCCCTCCAGCAGTCCGATCCCAGTGTGGGCGCCATGCCCGGTGATTGGTCCGTTATAGCCGATGGGGATGGGACTGGTGTTCGCGCTGGGCGAGGAGGCCGGCGCTGATCCGCATGCGGCCAAGAGGAGCGCGAGCGCGGCGCCCAGCTCAATGATTTTGATGCCGTCCCTGGCGCGGGTCCGGCGGGGCCTATGGTTTGACTTCATGCCTGAGGCTCTCCTTGTGATTGGTGCTGGCGAGACTGAAGGAAGGGCAATCAGGCACTGCATGGAGACGTGTCACTGTCCCCCTCCCGAGGTGGCACTGAGGGGCGCGGAATCGGGAAGTGCGTTCAAACCATCGCCGCCGATGTAGAGCGAGGTGAGCGTGCTATCGCCCTTGAGATCCTCGGCGCGGCCGGTCAGCCGGGTTTCACCCAGGACAAGGACGTACGCCGTGTCGGCATGCTCCAGTGCGGTCGCAACGTTCTGCTCCACCACCAGGATCGCGACGCCGGTATCACGGATCAACTCGAGCTGCGACCACACCACCTCCTCGTATTGGGGAGACAGGCCGGCGGTTGGTTCGTCGACAAGGAGTGCAGCCGGACCAGGCATGAGTCCGCGTGCCAGCGCGAGCATGTTGCGTTCTCCGCCGCTCAGGGTGCTCGCAGCCCGACCCCTCGCAGCCCGGAGGTTCGGGAAGAGTTCGAGCATCTCATCGGCCCTCTCGCGAACGCCGGAGCGCATGGAGTAGCCGCCCATCTCCAGGTTCTCCAGGACCGTCAGCGCTGGGAAGACATTGCGGAGCTGGGGGACATAGCCCACACCGTGCGCAATCAGACGTTCGGTGGCCCACCCGCTGACGTCGGTTCCGCGAATCTGCACCCGGCCGGCCCGCCTCGGGACGAGACGCATGATCGCCTTCAGCAACGTGGACTTTCCTGCGCCGTTGGGACCCAGAAGGACGGCGATCTCGCGCTCAGCGACGTTGATCGCGACGTTCTTCACGATGTCACCGCCGCCGTAGCCGGCGAAAACGCCCTCGACGGCGAGAAGCGACGGAGAGGGGTTGGTGGGAGTCAT
>JBAQGL010000235.1:0-2042 GCA_049287785.1 Candidatus Dormiibacterota bacterium
CCGACGACGCCGGTCGTGAGCGTGCCTCGGATCTGTTCGGTCGCGTGCTCGCGGAGTACGGGGACGACTCGGTGGCACAGCTCGCGGGCGTGCACCTCGCCTGCGAGCAGGTCTCGCAGCCGCTCGCCAAGGCGATCGAATGGGGGCGGCTCGCCGCCTACCTCGAACAGTCGACGCGCTACATCCCATACACCGACCGCCGCGACGGTAACTTCCGCTACCTCCGTGACCGCGAGGTGCTCGCATCGCCGCTGGGAGCCACGTACCTCCGAGCCATGGACATGCTGTTCGACACCTATTCGGAGTTGCGCGAGCCGCTGATGAAGCATCTCGACGAGACGCTGCCGCAGGAGCCGGACCCGAACGCCCGCAAGCGAGCGATCCGAGCGCTGGCGCTCGATCTGATGCGCGGTCTGCTCCCCGCCGGGACGGTGAGCAATGTCGGCATGTTCGCCTCGCCACAGGCGTACGAGCAGTTGGTCCTCCGCCTCCGCGCCCACCCGCTGCCCGAAGCGCGCGCCTACGCGGAGCTCATCAACACCGAGCTGCAGCGGCTGATCCCGGAGTTCCTGACCCGACTCGACCGCCTCGATCGGGGCGGCGTCTGGGTCGATTACCTGCGCGAGACCGCGGCCGCCCTTGCCGGGGATGCGGGCGTCCTGTCCCCCGAGAACGAATGGGGGCCGCCGGGCGTGACCCTCGTCGACTGGGACGGCGACGGCGAGGACCGCATCCTGGCGGCTGCGCTCTTCCCGTTTTCGCACGCCTCAGAGGAGCGGCTGCTCGCTGCAGTGCGGCCGCTTTCGGACGTCGGTCGCGCCGAACTGTTCGCCGCCGCGGTGGGACACCGAGGCAACCGCCGCCACCGCCCGGGACGCGGCTTCGAGCACTGCACGTACACCTTCGAGGTCATCTCCGACTACGGCGCGTTCCGTGATCTGCAGCGCCATCGCATGCTCACGCTGCAGTGGCAGGAGTTGACGCCGACGCTCGGCTACGAAGTGCCTGACGCGGTGGTCGACGCGGGCCTCGGGGAGCGATGGCACGTTGCCGTGAGGGAGGCGGAAGCCGCGTATCGCGAGATCGTCGACGCCTTCCCGCAGCAGGCCGGGTACCTCGTGACCCTCGGTCACCGAATGCGGTACCTGATCAAGCTCAACGCCCGCGAGGCGATGCACATGATCGAGCTGCGAACGTCCCCGCAAGGGCATCCGAGCTACCGGCAGCTCTGTCAGGAGATGCTCCGGCTCATCGACGAGGTTGCGGGTCATCACCTCGTCGCCGGCGCGATGCGCTTCGCCGGGTCGGACGACGTGCATCTCCCGCGGTACGCCGCCGAGGCGGCAAGCACGGCGACTGAGTAGCCGGGTCGCACCCGGCAAGGACGATGCATCGCAGTAAGCGGGAACGCGATGTCACGCTGATGGTGTGAAGCGGCGTATCTCCGCGGTTGCCACCTGGGTTGGACAGACGTATCCCGGACGGCTGATAGCCGCCTTCGGCGCGAGCCACGCCGGGAATTACGCGTCGGGCATGGCGTTCACGGCCTTTGTCAGCATGTTCCCGCTGATCCTCGGATTGCTGGCGATCCTCGGATACGCCACCGGGTCCCCAAGCGCGATGGAGAGCGCACGTGCCGCGATCATCGGTTTCTTTCCGCCCGACGCACACACCCAGCTGACGAATCTCCTCGTCGGCATCCAGAAAAGTCGCGGCACCCTGGGGATCATCGGCATCGTGGGGCTCCTCTGGAGCGGCAGCAGCCTCTTCACCGGGATGGAGTTCTCACTTGGCATCGTCATCGGGGTTCGCCAGCGCAACTTTCTCCGCCAGCGGGCGATGGCACTGGTGATGACGTTCCTTTTCGTGATTGCCCTGGTGGCGACGGTCGCGGCGAACTCGCTGGTCGTGCTTCCCGGCTCCATCTGGGGCCTGGAACCGCTGGTCGGGCTAGCCGTCTGGTGCCTCCTCATGCTCGCGATCTATCGACTGGTTCCCAACCGCACCTACCCGGTGCGACAGCTCTGGCCTGGGGTGCTCAT
>JBAQGL010000236.1:0-8891 GCA_049287785.1 Candidatus Dormiibacterota bacterium
CGCAAGGCCCTGCTCAACCTGATGGTCGTGGTCGGACCCATCTTCGGCAGCCACTACCGCCGGGAGCCGCCCGAGCCCCCGACCTTGTCAGCGCCCGCGGCCGACGATGACGACGATCGACCCGCGCGGCTCAGTCCGCCGGAGCCGGGCGAGTAGGCTCAGCGTCCATGGGGAGGACGATCACCGCCTGCGTCTTCGACATGGATGGAGTCCTGATCGATACGGAGCCGGTGTGGCGTGCGACCGAGCACGACGTGTTCGCCCGTGTCGGTGTCGAGCTCACCGATGCGCAACTTCGCGAGACCTGGGGCATGCGCATTGAGGAGGTCGTCGACTTCCGCTATCGGGCACGTCCCTGGAATGGCATCCGGCCCCGCGCTGTGGAGCGCGAGATCATCCGCGAGATGGTCGAACACGTGCGCGCGCATGGGGTCCCGATGCCGGGTGCGGTGGAGGCAATCCATACCGCGCGCGATGCCGGGTTGCGCGTGGCGATCGCGTCATCGTCAAGCCGCGAGCTGATCAATGCGGTGGTCGATCGCCTGGGCATCGGCGATTACGTCGACGCGATCTGCACCGCGGATGACGAGGAGCGCGGCAAGCCGGATCCCGGTGTCTACCTCAGCGCGGCACGCGCGCTCGACGTGATGCCTTCGTGCTGCGTCGCGATCGAGGACTCACCGATTGGCGTCACCGCGGCCATCGCCGCCGGCATGCGCTGCATCGGGCTCCGTTCGGAGGGGGCGCTCGCAGGCGACATCAGCCATGCCAACGTGGTCATCGACTCGCTCCTCGAGATCACACCCGAGCTGCTGATCAGCCGATCCTGATCCCTGTGGTCAGCGAGCCGAGGCTCGGATCGATCTCGTCGCGGCGCGCGTCCATGACCTCGACGACCTGGTGCACGGCCTCGGCGCTCCGATGGAGCGCGGCCCGCTCCTCATCGGTGAGCACGACATCGACCACTTCGATGAGACCACCTTCGCCGAGCCTGCACGGGACGCCGGTGAACAATCCGTTGATGCCGTACTCGCCCTCGAGGTGCACCGTGCACGGCAGCACCTGGCGGGTGTCGAGGACGATGGCGTCGATCATCTGCGCGACCGCGGCGCTGGGGGCGTAGTAGGCGCTGCCCGTCTTGAGCAGGTTGACGATCTCGGCACCGCCGTCTCGAGCGCGTTGCACAATGGTCTCGAGGCGCTCGGCGGGGATGAGATCCGCGGCAGGAATGCCGGCGACGGTGGTGAGCCTGGCGAGCGGCACCATGGTGTCGCCGTGACCACCGAGCACGTACGCCTGGACGTCGTGCACGGAGGCGTCAAGCTCCTGGGCGATGAAGGTGCGGTATCGCGCGGTGTCGAGGACGCCCGCCATGCCGATGACGCGCGAGCGCGGAAACCGCGATACGGCCATGGTCAACTGCGTCATGCCGTCCACCGGGTTGGCGACCACGATCAGGATGCAGTCGGGCGATTGCGCGACCACCTGGCGCACGACGCCCGACACGATCTTCGCGTTGGTCATCACCAGGTCGTCGCGTGACATCCCCGGCTTGCGCGGGATGCCGCTCGTGATGACCACGATCTTCGATCCCGCCGTCTCCTCATACCCGTTGGTCCCGGTGACCAGGGAGTCGTAGCCCACGATCGGCCCCGACTCGAGCATGTCGAGCGCTTTCCCCTGAGGGAGACCTTCGACGATATCGACGAGCACGACATCGGCGTAGTCGCGCTCGGCCACGCGTTGGGCAAGCGTGGCGCCCACGTTGCCGGCGCCGACCACCGTTACTTTGCTTCGCACGTCGGGCGATTCTACGCAGGGCGCGCGATGCCTCGGGCTAGCGACCGCTCAAAGGCGGGTCCTGTCGCCGTGGGGACCCCTCGCCGCTCCGAGGGTGGGTCTGACCGCTCGGGCGTCTTGCGTTCTGGGAACGCGCATCTCGGCGCCCACCCACGGATCGGCGCTGCCCCCCCACGGCGCCACCCGCCACTCGTAGCGTGCCCCACCGTGCAGCGGCCTGCGTAGGATGCGGCGTGCTGTGCAGTCACGTCGTCAGGCCCTGCTGAACGTGGGGAGCCGGGCGTGCCCAGGACAGGGGCGAGGTTGCGACTGGGGTCGGGTAACGGGTGCTCGCGATATCGCGCTGCGGTTCGGTGGAGTGTTGCGACGGTTGCGCGGCTTCTTCAAGGAACGTACGGGTGCTTTGCCGCTGGTCGGGCGATGAGTCGGGAGACGGGAAAGGCGAAGGTGGCCACGAAATCCGTTACGAAGTCGACCGCTCGGGCTAAGGCGAAGCCGGCGACTCGGAAGCGGCGGCTGCCGGCGGGGGCTCGGGAGCGGGCGCCGATTGTCGTGGAACGGCTGAAGCTGGAATATGGCGAAGCTCGCACGGAGCTTGAGTTTGGGAATCCCTGGCAGCTGCTGGTTTCGGTGATCCTCAGTGCGCAGACGACCGACGTCAACGTGAACTCCGTCACACCGATCTTGTTTGCGCGCTATCCGACGGTTGCGGATCTTGCGGTGGCGGAGGAGGGCGATGTCGAGGCGATCATTCACAAGACCGGGTTCTTTCGTTCCAAGGCGCGCGCGATTCGCGAGATGAGCCAGGACCTGGTGCTCTTGCATGGCGGTGAGGTGCCGTCGCGGATGGAGGAGCTGGTGAAGCTTCGAGGCGTTGGACGCAAGACCGCCAACGTCGTGCTCGGCGTGGCGTTCGGGGAGCCGGGCTTTGCGGTGGATACGCACGTCACTCGGCTCACCGGGCTGCTGCGCCTGACATCCGCAACCGACCCCGTGAAGATCGAGGAGGACGTGTGCAGCATCGTCCCGCCGAGCGAGTGGACGGGTCTGAGCTTGAGGCTCATCCTGCACGGCCGGCGGATCTGCATCGCCAACCGGCCACGCTGCCCCGAGTGTGTTCTCGCCGACATATGCCCGTCGGCGTACCTTGGCCTTGCCGCGCCTCCCAACGGCCCGCGACATCGAGTGGCGAAGGCTCGGTAGACTCTGTTGGGATGCTCAGGGGCTGGATTGTGAGTCAATCGATACACGGGGGAGTCGCGACACCCCCCGGTATGGGTACGATGGTGGCATCGCAGTGATCCAGACGAGGGCCCGTAGCCAGCATCAGGCGCCCCTCACGACCGCTTTCCCGGCCATCGTCCGTCCAGTCGGAGCTCCTCGGGCGACGACGCCGGCGCTGGTGCCGGAGCCCTCGCACCATCATCTTCCCGCGTGGGTGAAGCGAGCCTACGCGCAGGCACGCCCGATCCTCGCCGATCTGCTCGGCAGCCTCGAGGGCGAACAGCGTGAGGAGTTGCAGCGATCGGTGGACGACATCACCGCACGCATCAACACCGGCAAGTTCAGCCAGGCGTTCCAGTACCCGCAGCTGATCGCGAGCGGCATGGAGCTGTATCAGCAGCAGCGCTCGGCGAATGCGGAACGCGCTCGGGCCGCACATGCGCTCGATCTCCTGCGCCGCAAGGGCAGCGACATGCTTCGCGACGCAGGCCCGCAATTGCCTCCCGATGTGACGTCGCGTCTGGGCAGATCGCTGCGCGCGGCCACCACCGCCGAGGAGGTCTCCGAGGTGGAGACCGAGGTGCGTCAGGCGGTCGAGTCCGCGCGGTCCGTCCAGGATCGTAAGCGCGAGCGGGAGATCACCAAGACGCGGACCAAGATCCAGCGCGCCGCGCCTCGCGCGCAGGCTCGACCCGTCGAGACCACCGAAACCTGGCAGGATGTCCTTCGCCGGCTGCAGGAGCAGATGGCGCAAGAGGCGGGAGCGTGACCTCGGTCCCACTGGCAGCCTCGGTCGACCCTGACAGCCTCGCACTCGAAGCAGGCGATCCAGAGGTCATGACGGTGATGCGCAACGAGGTGGTGTTCTGCCTCCCGAGCACGCCAGCCGACGCCATCGCCAAGTTGCTTGCCGACAACATCCTGAGTGAGATCGTCGTGCTCATCGACCGCCGGCCGGTCGGCTTCGTCGCCAAAGAGGATGTCATCGACCACCTCATCGCCGGCGACATCGTCGTGTCCGGAAGCGATTTCGCGGTGCGTCCAGCGTCGACCAACGTGCAGGCGCGCAACATGCTGCGTCAGTCACCGTTGCTCGTTGACGAGCACCAGCGTCTCAGAGAGGTCGTGTCGTTGATGGCGAATCACGAGCGCCGCCTGGCGATCGTCACGCACGAGGACGAAACCGTGGTGGGGATGGTGACGCCACGGGAGCTCGCCGACTTCGCGCTGGCGAGGCGCAAGACCCCCCATGCCTGAGCTCGAGAGCATCGCCTCCCCGCTCGGCGCGGAATGCGATCCCGAGGACCGGCTGTCCGACGTCCTCGAGGTGTTGCGACTCCAGGATCCGGTTCCGCTCATCGTCGTCAGGGGTGAGGACGTGCTCGGCACCATCGGGCTCGAGGTTGTCGTGTCCTCCTTCGATGCTCTCGACCAGACGAGCGTCCGCGACGTCATGCGCCCGGCTCCCGAGATCGACCTCGGTGAGCGCATCGAGCGCGGTGCAGAGGTGATGCGCAGCGCGTCCGCCGAGGCGGCCATCGTCACCGCAGCTGAAGGCGGCATCTTCTCGCGCCGCAGCGAGCCGGTCGGCATGGTGAGCGCGGCACACGTGCTCGGTGCGATCGCGAAGAACGTCATCGACAAGGCGCCGATGAAGATCATGAGCGGGCACCTCGACCTGGGCTTCAACGTTCCGATCACCCCCTGCCAGCGTAATTGCCCGATCCGCCAGGACATCGCGACGTACATCGACTACGTGAGCCAGGGTCGATACGTCGACTCCTGGGCGGTCATCCACGAGACGAACCCCTTCCCGAGCATGCTCGGGCGGCTCTGCAACCACCCCTGCGAGACCGACTGCAAGCGCGGATGGGATCCCGGCGAGGAGCCGGTGACGATCAAATCGATCAAGCGATTCTCGACCGACTTCGCGTTCCAGCAGGGGCTGTGGATCAACTACAAGATCGCTCCTGCCAAGGGCAAACGCATCGCCGTCGTCGGTGCGGGGCCTGCCGGCCTCACGTGCGCTCTCGACCTGCGCGTGCAGGGATACGACGTGGTGCTCTACGAGCGCGAAGCGAAGGTGGGTGGCCTGCTCAGCACCTCGATTCCACCGTTCCGCTTCGATCATCGCCAGCTCCAGTGGGAGCTCGACATGATCATGACAACGGGGATCGACGTCCGCCTCAACAGCAACATCGGCGGCGGCCCCGACGACATCAAGACCGCGGACCTGCTCGATGAGTATGACGCTGTCTTTTTCTCGATCGGGATGATGAAAGGCCGCATCCTGCCGATCCCGGGGAGCGACCTTCCTGAGGTCACCGACGCGATGAGCTTCCTGCGCACCGTGTCGTACGACAGGATCCCTGAGCACTTTCCCGTCGGTGGCACGGTGGTGGTGGTCGGTGGTGGCGCGGTCGCGACCGACGCCTGCCAGTCATCGATCAAGCTCGGAGCCAAGGACGTCTGGATGGTCGCGATCGAGCCCGAGGATCGCCTGCCGGCGTTCGGCAACGAGCTGCATGAAGCCAAGGAGATCGGCCTGCACATCCAGTGCGGAGTCATCGTCAAGCACATCGAGGCGGACGAGAAGGGCAGCGTGAAAGCGGTGTCGTTCGCGCCACTACAGGACCTGGAGTTCGATCCGCTCAGTGGCAAGCTCATCTTCTCGTCGGTGAAGGAGAAGCCGAACGCACCGTTGTGGACGGTGCCCGCGGACTACGTGATCTTCGCGTCCGGCCAGATCATGGAGCGTCCGGATGAGCTCGTCCCGGTGACGCAGCGCGGCCTGCTCGCAGCAGATCGCGGTGGGCACACCGGCGTCGACAAGCTCTTCTGCGGCGGTGACTGCGTCCAGGGACCGTCCTTCATTGTCGACGCGGCCGGTTGGGGACATCGCGTTGCCCGCTCGATTCGCGAGTTCCTCGGCGAGGACATGCAGGCAGCCGGCGACCGCATCTATCAAACCATCGTGGAGCGGACCGACGACCACCGTCAGTCCGAGGTGTTCGCGCGGGTCGAGCCGGGCATCCTCGAGGCCGCGAAGCGGTACGACATGACCGAGGTGGAGCAGTCGTGGAGCGATCAGACGGCGATCGTCCAGGCGATTCGCTGCTTCCAGTGTGACTCCGTTCACCACTACGACCAGACCGTGTGTGTTCTCTGTGGCGCGTGCGATGACGTGTGCCCTGAGAAGGCCATCGACGTGGTGGTCTTTGGAGAGGATCGCGAGCGCTCGTCGGGCGGCGAGACGCTGGTGTGCACGACGTCCGGCGGCATACCGGGTGCGGGCGGCTACGAGGGCGAGATCTACATCAACTACGACCGCTGCACCAACTGCAGGATCTGCGAAGACCACTGCCCGGTGAACTGCATCACGTTCGAGCGCGTGCGCTTTGTCGACGACACGATGCGCGTGGTCGAGCGTCCCGACTTGAGGATCGACCTGCCGCTCGTTGCGGTGGGGTAGCCGTCGACCCGCACGAGCGCTTCATGCGTCGCGCGCTGCAGGCGGCACGTGCAGCGGGTGCGCGCGGCGAGGTCCCGGTCGGTGCGGTTGCGGTCCGCGACGGCGCGGTGATCGCGTCCGCGGGCAACGGTATGGAGCGGAGGGGCGACGCGACCGCACACGCCGAGATGCTGGTGCTGCGACGCGTGGCGCGGATCGTCGGTGGCTGGCGTCTCGATGGCGTCACCATCTATGCCACGTTGGAGCCGTGTCCGATGTGCGCCGGCGCGATGGTGCAGGCGCGCATCGCCGCGTGTGTCTATGGCGCTCGCGATCCCAAGAAGGGCGCCGACGGCAGCATGTACGACGTGCTCCGCAATGCGCACAACAACCACCGGATCGACGTGACCGCTGGTGTCGCCGACGGCGAAGCCGCCGCGTTGCTGCAGGACTTCTTCCGCGCCCGTCGCTGACGCTACGAGGCGGTTGCCGCTCCCTTGCGTTCCATGAGATCGACCTCGTGGAAGCGAATCACCTCACTCACCTGCGCCGAGTACCAGGAGTAGAAGTGCTCGCGCGCCCAGCGCTGGGTCTCGCGGTGCTCGGGGTTGTCGCGCCACGCCTTCACCGACTCGTCGCTCTCGAACAGCTCGAGCGACACCTCCTCGCCGTCGGGTGTCTCAAAGCTCTCGATCGAGATGAACCCGGGGTGCTGCTCCACCAGCTCGTGGAGGCGCTTGCTGCGCCGCGAATACTCCTCGAGATCGCCGTCGGGCCGGTTGCGCGACCGAAATACCACCAGGATCATGGCCACATCTTCACACAGCGGCTGAGGCCAGGCGGCGCAGCGCTGCGCGTGCCGCGTAGTAGCCGCACATGCCGTGCACGCCGCCGCCGGGGGGTGTCGAGGCGGAGCAGATAAAGACGTCGGGATTGGGCGTGGAGTACGGGTTGGCACGAACCGCCGGCCTGGTGAAGAGCTGTCCGAGGTCGGTGACGCCGCCGGTGATCGCCCCGCCGACGTAGTTCGCGTTGTACTGCTCCAGGGCCGCGGTGTTCATCACGTGGCGCGCCAGGATGCGGTCGCGGAACCCGGGAGCGAAGCGCTCGACCTGGCGCTCGAGCACGTCGGTGAGGTCGAGCGTGGATCCGGCGGGAACGTGGCAGTACGCCCAGCCGGTGTGCTTGCCCGCCGGTGCCCGCGTGCTGTCGAAGAGGCTCGATTGCACCACGATCATGTATGGCCGGTCGGAGACGCGACCCTGCCAGACCGCTGCCTCCGAGGCCGCGATCTCGTCGAGGGTCCCGCCGAGATGCACGGTCGCCGAGTCGAGGCAGGCTGGATCGGTCCACGGGATGGGACCGTCGAGCGCCCAGTCGATCTTGAAGATGCCCGGCCCGTAGCGATAGCTGCCGAGCTGGTTCACATACCGGCGAGGCAGTACCGGCGACCCGATGGTTGCGACCTGGTCTGGGCTCGTGTCGAAGAGCACGACGCGTGAGGGAGGGAGGTCTGCGAGCGCGTCAACCCGGGTCCCCGTCTCGATCCGGCCGCCGAGAGAGCGAAGGTATCCGGCGAGCGCACCAGTGATCGCCGCCGACCCGCCCTGCGCGATCGGCCAGGTCTCGACGTGCGCGGTGATCAGAAAGAGCAGACCGACGGCCGCGCTGACCGGCCGGCTCAGGGGCAGGATCGAGTGGGCGGCGCAGCCGGCGAGCAGCGCCCGGGCGCGTTCGCCACGGAACCAGGTCCGCCCGAGAACCGTCGCCGGGAGCAGAGCCGGGACACCGAAGCCGCCGAGCAGGAGCGGGTGGTGGGGGAGGTGGGCCGGACCGAGGATCTCGGCGATGAGCTCGCGAGGGTGGCGAAGCAGCGGGCGCATCAGTCGCCGGTACGCCGCGGCATCGGGTCGAAGTCCATCGGCGGTGGCGTCGAGCGAGTTGCGCAGGATGACCGCCGGCTCGACGTCGAGCGGGTGGGCGACCGATGCCGCTGGCTGGATCCAGGTGAGCCCGTGCTCGGCAAGCGGGAGGGTGCGCAGATACGGCGAGAGGATGCCGAGCGGGTGCGCGGCGGAGCACACGTCGTGCAGAAATCCAGGAAGGGTCAGCTCCGCGGTGCGGGTCCCGCCGCCGATGGTCGGCGCGGATTCCAGCACCACCACCTCGGCGCCCCCACGAGCCAGCTCGACGGCCGCGGCCAGGCCGTTGGGGCCGCTGCCGATTACCACGGCATCCAGGCGGGACGGCACGCGGGACTTCTACGCCGCCGGAGCTGCTGGCGCGGCAGCGACGACTTCCCCGCTCGCCAGCACCATGCCATCCTCGCAGACCGCCTCGACGCGGCCGCCCTGGAATTGCTGCTCGTAGACCTTCGCGTAGGCGCCGCCGCGGCGCAGGAGCTCGGCGTGGGTGC
>JBAQGL010000237.1:0-13798 GCA_049287785.1 Candidatus Dormiibacterota bacterium
GGAGATGAAGCTGACGCCGACCAGGCGCGCCCGGTCCTGGAACACCTGGGCGACGTGCTCTACGTCGGTGAGCGCGCAAGTGCGCAGCGCCTGAAGCTTGTGGCCAACAGCATGCTCGGTATCACCAGCGCCGCCGCGGCTGAACTCCTTGCCGCTGGATCCGCGGTCGGGCTCGACCCCGCCCGAGTCTTCTCGATCCTGGTTCGTTTCGCGCCGGGGCTCGCGGCTCGTGAGCGCGGGTTCCTGCATGACCAGCACACGCCGACGATGTTCGCGGTGCGCGACCTCGTCAAGGACCTTGACCTCGCCCTCGGCACGTTCGGCGAACGCGGCCCACGGACACCTCTTGTCGCTGATGCCCGCGAACTCTACGGGGAAGCGATGGGAGGCTCTGCGGACCTCGATATCAGTGCCATCACCCGGGTGTCCGGTCGCGCTCCCTCAGCTGTCGACGCGAAGCCACACTGATCCCCCCCGTCCCAGCAATCGGCTCGCCGACGCCACTGCCGCCAGCACCACCGCAGCGATGAGCAGTGGATACACGGAGCGTACATAGAGGACGAGTGCCGCGCCGACAACCGCACCGCACAGCATCGCAGCGACCGCCACCAGTCGCCGGCCGGCCTTGGATCCCGGTCCGCCCGCAAGCCTGCTGTCGGCGGCCATGCCCGTGATCGTCAGGGTGAGCACGGTCGTGGTCAGGTCGGGCACCGCCAGCTTCCGCGCTGCGGCGTTCTGAATGCCCATTGCTATTGCGAGAACGGCGATCAGCGGATACCGGTAGCCATCCGAGATTGGAGTGCCCGCGCGAAGGGCGAGAAGCAGCCCGGCGACGAGAAACGCTGCCTGCAGCGTCGCAGCGGTCGTCAACAGGTGGCCGCGGTGCGTGGCGTACCGAGCTTCGAGTCGCGTGCCGGAAGAAATGTCCGACCGAGTTCGGGAAGGAAGCTCATGGACCGAGTGTTATAGCCCCATCTCCGTCGGTTCGCGACCGTACCGCCGTGGCGCACCAGCGCCAGCGATGATTCCTCGTGGCGACCCGCGACCGGTGTTCCACCACCGCCGTGGGTCGCTGCTTCGCCACCCCACAGGGCGGCGCCGTCCGCGGGGCGGGGTGATTGCAATCCGTCGCAGGCGGCGAGTAGGGTCTACCGTCAGCCAACAGGCTCGAAGTTGAACAAGGGGGGTGACAATGCATCTGCACATTCGCAGGGTGGGACTACTGAGTGCGGGACTGATTGCCGTCGGGGGATTTTCAGCAGCCGGGCTGCCCGCGGTGGCGGTGGCCGGCAGCGCCTGCATCACGGTCACTCCGAGCGGGGGGGCGCAGTTCTTGACCCCGAAACTGTCCGATTGTCCCGCTCTCACGATTCCAGGATCTCAGGGCATCGTCAAAGGATCCGGTTTCAGTCCGAGCAGCGGCGTGACGCTCACGTGGGACACCAAGAGTGTCGGAACGTCGAAGACCAGTAGCAAGGGCGCGTTCAACAAGACGTTCACCGTCCCACCGTCGGTGTATGGGACGCACAACGTTGTCGCCAAGGACTCGCACGGGGTCATGGCGAATCAACTGGTGCGGGTGAGTGGCTACACCTGCTTCAACACCACCGGGACGAAGTCGCTCACGGTGAAGTGGGGTGTCGGCGGTGTCGATGCACACACCGCCACGAGCATTCTCTTCAACGGCGCAACCGTGCACCACGCGACGACGAACTCGACGGGCGGTGTCAACACGACGTTCACCGCCCCCTGTCAGCACGGTACGACCAACTGGGTCGTCAACGTGATCCAGGGAGGGGCTTCGGCGCAAGCTCACGGGACGTTCACACCGACCTGCTGAAACCGCCATCGCGCGCGCCCAACCCGAGGCGACGGGGAGAGCTCACTTCGGGTAGCGCGTGACCTGAGAACGCGCTCTGAAGGGGTCCGGCAACGTGTCGGAGCCCCTTCCGCGCCTGATGCCGTGTTGAGATGGGGGAGACGTCTTCATCCCCGAAGGAAAGGGCGAGTCCGTTCGAACCCGTGATCGTTGCCCGGTTGGGCCGGGGCCCGAAGGTTATATACTTGCCGGCACTCAACTATTGCTGGGAGCCCGAGCCTGAGCATCGACAAGCGTCCGAGCGAGGCGCCAGGACACGATCTGAACGCGGCGCTGCTGCGGATCGCGGTGAACCGCGTGTCGCGCCGGCTCCGGCCGACCGCCGCAGCCGGGACACTGACCACCACCGAGGTCGACATCCTGGTCGCCGCGGAACGGCAGGGGCCGATTCGCCTCTCTGATCTTGCCGGCTTCGCCGGCCTCAACCCGACGATGCTCTCGCGCCTGATTCCGAAACTGGAACAGGCCGGTCTGGTGCGGCGCATCCGCGACGAGGTCGACAAGCGCGTCTGCCGCGTGACGGCCACGCCCAAGGGAAGCCGGCTGCTCGATCGGATCCGTTCGGAGCGGAACGATGCGTTGTCGGCGCGGCTCCGGGAGCTCGATGCGAGTGACCGTGCCACTCTCGCGCTCGCGCTCCCCATCCTGGAGGATTTGGCGGAGCGACTCCTTCCTGGCTGGACCCCCAGCGACGAGCGAGAGCACCTGCGATGACGCGCCTCGCGACGATCAGTCGCCGCACATTCTCGGCGCTCGCGATAGCAAACTTCCGGCTCTTCTTCTTCGGGCAGAGCACCTCGCTCATCGGGACGTGGATGCAGTCCGTCGCTCAGTCGTGGCTGGTGTTCACGGTCACCCATTCGGCCGCCGCGATCGGATTCGTCCTGGCCCTGCAGACGCTTCCGGTACTGCTGCTCGCACCCTATGGCGGGGTCATCGCGGATCGCGTCGACAAGCGCCGGTTCCTGATCGTTCTGCAGTCGCTCATGGGGGTGCAGGCGCTGGTGCTCGGGATCCTGGTTGTCACGCACAGCGTGATGTTCTGGGAGATCTGCGTCCTCGCACTGGTGCTCGGCCTCAACAACTGTTTCGAGACACCGACACGCCAGGCCTTCATGCTCGAGATGGTCGGCTCCGAGCATCTTCGCAATGCAGTGAGCCTCAATTCGACGATGGTCAACGCGGCCCGCGTCGTCGGTCCGGCGGTGGCCGGGCTGCTCATCGCGACGGTTGGTGTCGGCGTCTGCTTTCTCATCAATGCCGTGAGCTTTGTTGCGGTCGTGTACTCCCTGACGTCGATGAATCCGAAAGCCCTGAGACCGAGTCCGCCCACGCAGCGCGCGCGAGGGCAGCTCCGCGCAGGGCTTCGCTACGTTGGGGCTGAACCGCGACTGTGGGTTCCGCTCCTGATGGCGGGAATCGTCGGAATGCTGGCATGGGAGTTCCAGGTGACGTTGCCCGTGGTGGCCAAGCAAACCTTTGGTGGCAACGCGGCGACGTATGGATTTCTCACCGCCGCCATGGGGTTCGGCGCCGTCATCGGTGGACTGTTCACTGCGACGCGCGGTCGCACCGGACTGCGCACCATGACGTTTGCCGCCACCGGTTTCGGCGTCGGGATGCTCTGCGTTGCGCTTGCGCCCACGCTTGTGATCGGCTTCGTTGCGATGGCAGTGACGGGATTCGCAGCGATCTGCTTCATGGCGACGGGTAATGCGACCCTCCAGCTCGAGGCAACCCCGTCGATGCGTGGGCGCGTGATGTCCCTCTGGGCTGTCGGATTCATGGGTTCAACACCGATCGGCGGTCCACTCGTCGGCTGGATCGTGCAGGTGGGAGGGGCGCGGAGTGGGCTGGCGGTCGGCGGATTGTCGTGCCTCGTCGCAGCGGCGATCGGTCTCGTGGCGATGAGGCAGCTCCACGGGGGCCGGGCCGCCGCTGTGATATCGCCCGGGATCGACCAGGCGCTTGACGAAGTCAGCCCGCTCGTGCCCGCGGAGGCGGACTGAGGACTCGAGCCCGCGTCAGGCCGGAGGTGGCGCCGGCGCTCCCAGGTAGTACCCCTGGGCGCATTCCACGCCCAGGGCTGTCAGCGTCTGCATCTCCTCGGCGGTCTCGACTCCCTCGGCGATGAGATGAGCGTCGATCTGCGCGGCGAACCCGACCAGCGCAGCCGTGAGCGCCTGTTTGACTGCGTCACGATCGATGTCGCGCGTCAGGGACAGGTCGAGCTTCATGAACTCGGGAAGCAATTTCACGATGTGCATGAAGCTCGCAAACCCGGTACCCAGGTCATCGATTGCCAGCCGGACGCCACGGGCGCGAAACCGGTCGATGGCACGCTTGAGCTCGTCGTAATCCTCGACTGCTGAGTGCTCGGTGACCTCGACCACCAGGGGCTCACCATCCAGGCTTTGGACGAGCGCGGCGAACCCGCGGCTGAGAAGTGTTTTCGGCGAGACGTTGACCGACAGATAGGTGCCGGCCGGCAGACGATGGCGGCTCTTGATCGCAGAGCGGATGGCATGCATCTCGAGCTCCGGTCCAAGCCCTGCAGCGTCGGCTTCCGCAAACCACTGATCCGGTGGCCGCAGCGGGTCGAGATGGAAGCGGGAGAGCGCCTCGTATCCGCAGATTGCGCCCGTGCCGAGATCGACGATCGGCTGATACACCGCCACGAGCCATTGACACTCGAACGCCGTCCGGACCCGCGTCAGCCGCGCGCTGAGAAACTGCAGATCCTGGGCCTCGGCGGCGGCCCGGCTTTCCCGCTCGGCGAGCTCGCCCTCGTACGCATGGAGACGCCGCGCGAAGGTGACATCGAGCGGTTTGCGGCGGTGGGCACGGCTCGAAGGCCTCGGCGGGCGCTCGAGCCTGTGGCCGATACCGTAAGCGGACAACTCCTGCATATGTTTTCTATCCCCGGGATGGCGTCGCGACTGCGCTGCTAGCAAGTGAATGCTGCAGTGCGCAGGGCCGGTCACGCCCCTGTATCGCTTCACTCGTTACCTCAGTGCATCGTGGTCCACGACATCACCACATCGGCTGGCTGGGTGTGACGAGGTCGACCGCGGCTGAAGCTGCAGGGGGCACCGCAATACACCCATGATCACCCGCATGGATCGGTCGGGTGGGGTGATCGGGCGCGACCCCGAGCTGGCTGCTGTCGCAGCGTTCGTGGCCGGCCTGGGAGGGGAGTTCGCCCAGCTCACGCTCGAAGGTGAGGCCGGCATCGGTAAGACCACCCTCTGGCGGGAGGCGCTCCAGCAGGCGAGCGCTCGCGGTGCTCAGGTGCTGGTCACGAGACCCGGTGAATCGGAGGCGACCCTCTCCTTTGCGGCGCTCGGCGACCTGTTCGACGCCGTCGATGAAGGCGCGATCGGGCGGCTCCCAATCCCGCAACGCGAAGCGATCTCCGCAGCGCTGCTTCGCACCTCGACTCAGGGACGCGGCATCGACGAGCGGGCCGTATGTGCGGCGGTGCTGTCGCTGCTGCGATTGGTGTCCGCGAATGGGCCGCTGGTCATTGGTGTGGATGACGTGCAATGGCTCGACCCGCCGTCGGCCCGTGCGCTGAGCTTTGCGGTGCGGCGGCTGCAGCGCGAGCCGGTTGCCTTCGTGATGACCGCCAGAACGGGTGTTGCGAGGTCCGTGCGCCTCGATCGCGCCGCGGAACCGGCGCGGCGCGGCACCATCAGGGTCGGCCCGCTGTCGCTCGCCTCCTTGCACGAGCTCATCAAGCAGCGGACCAACCACTCGCTGTCGCGCCACACGATGGTACAGATCGCGCGCGAAACCGGCGGCAATGCCCTGTACGCGCTGGAGATTGCCGCCGAGCTGCAAACCCATCCCGTGGAAGGCCGCATCCTGCCGATGCCATCAACCCTTACCGAGCTCATCGCCGTCAGGCTCGGACGGCTCCCCGCTGCGAGCCGGCAGGCGCTGCTTGCCGCGGCGGCGCTCGCGCAACCGACGATCGACCTCGTCGACCCGGTGGCCCTTGTCCCGGCACAGCGTGCGGGCCTCATCTCCATTGACGAGAGTCGGATTCGGTTCACCCACCCATTCTTCGCGTCGGTGGTCTACGGCCAGGCGAGCGAAGCACAGCGCCGCAGGCTCCATCGCGACCTTGCCGAGGTGGTGATACAGCCGGAGGAGCGCGCTCGGCACGCCGCCCTGGGCACCGCGCAAACCGACGAAGGAATTGCCGATGAGCTCGACGCGGCAGCCGAGCTTGCCGGCAGGCGAGGGGCTCGCGATACCGCAGCCGAGCTCCTCGAGCTCGCTGTCCGGCTGACGCCGGTGAGCGCTGCCGCGAAGCGCCCCGAGCGGCTGGTTGCCGCAGCGCGCTACTGGTTCGATGCCGGCGATTTCACCCGGTCCGAGGAGATGCTCGAGCAAATGTTGGGTGACACGCTCGATGGGACCGTGCGCGCGCAGGCCTTGCTGTTGCTGGGTCAGATCCATGCTCGGCGAAGCTCCTTCACCAGGGCGACGCAGGTGGCGCTCGAGGCCCTGGACCTTGCCGCCGATGACCAGGAGCTGCGCGCGGGCATCGGGCTGGACCTTGCCTACTACTGTGTGAGCCTTGGCGACTTCGCGGGCGCTGAGCGGTCGGCGAGATCGGCCGTTGCGTCGGCTGAAGGATCCGCGCACACGGCGGCGATGGCCGACGCCCTCGCGGTCCTGACAATGGCCGAGTTCCTGTGTGGCCGTGGGCTTGACGAAGATCGCATCAGGCGAGCCCGTGAGCTTGAGGATCCGTGGCGTGTGCGGACCTGGCAACATCGCCCGACTTTCCTGCACGGCCTCCTCCTGCTGTGGACCTGCCGCCTGGACGAAGCTCGCACCACGCTCGAGCATCTGCACGTCGAGACTCGCGAGCGCGGTGAGGAGAATCACCTGCCCTTCCTCTGCCTGTACCTCACCTGGGCGTGTCTGTGGCAAGGCGATCTTCGGGCCGCAGGCGCTTATGCGGCCGAAGCCAAGCAGACAGCCGCGCTGCTGGACGATCCGGCGTCATGGGGGACGGCGCTGTCGGCGAGTGCGCTGGTGCACGCATACGACGGATCGAGCGCGCTTGCTCGCGAAGAGGTTCACGAGGCTGTCGCATCATTCACGGCCATTGACTGGCCATCCGGCACCATCTGGCCGCTGTGGGCGCTCGGGCTCACCGAACTGTCAACCGGGAATCCTGCGGCAGTCGATGCTGCGCTCGGTCCGCTGGCCGACATGGTTTTCGCGATGGGCGAGAGCGATCCCGTGCTCAGTGTGTTCCTGCCGGATGAGATCGAGGCGCTCGTGGAGCTCGGCCAACTCGATCGAGCCGAGGCACTGATCGCCTGGCTCGAGAAGCGCGGCGCTGAGCTCGACCGCTCCTGGACGATTGCCGTTGCCGCACGTTGCCGAGGCCTGCTCCATGCCGCAAGAGGCGACAAGGAGCGTGCCATGGGCTCTCTTGTCGATGCGATGAACGAGCACCGGCGCTTCGGCATGCCGCTCGAAAGAGCACGCACCCAGCTTGCACTTGGGCGGGTGCAACGCCGCAGCGGTCAGCGCGCCCGTGCCGGAGCGAGCCTGCAGGAGGCGCTCACGGTATTCGACCACCTTGGCACACCAACATGGGCAGCGCGGACACGCGATGAGCTCGCCCGCCTTGGTGGGCGCACCGTGTGGTCCGACGCCCTGACGCCGACCGAGGCGCGGGTCGCCGAGCTGGCGGCGACCGGTCTGGCAAACCGCGAGATCGCGAAGCGGGCGTTCCTCACAACCAAGGCGGTCGAGGCGAATCTCACGCGGGTCTACCGCAAGCTCGGCATCAGCTCACGCGGTGGTCTGGCACGAGCCCTCGAAGCCCCTGATGAGCGAGGCCACAGCTAGGGTCGAGCGGGTCGGCGCGTAGGGTTTTCCCGCTTTCAAGCAGGCAGGCCCGACTCCAATCTATCGGCATGCCGCCGAATGCGACGCAGTACGTGGCCGAGTGCTTCTGGCCCGGGGTACGGCAAACCGACCTCAGCGCACTGGACGAGCGCGCCATGGCAAGCGCTGCGGAGCTGACGCTGGAGGGGGAGACGGTTCGGTATCTCGGCTCGCTGCTCATGCCCCAGGACGAGGTCGTGCTGTGCCGTTTCGAGGGGACCGAGCCCACGGTGCGCCAGGTTGCCGAACGTGCGGCAATCCCCTTCGAGCGCATCCTCGAAGTGGCCGGCCCGCCCTGGCCGCGCGAGCGCGACACATCGCGGTGATCCAAGGACACGCAGCATGCAGCTGAGACAGCCGCCACGCCTGCAGTTATCGCCAATAGCGACTTGAACGACGGAGGACCCGAGACGTGAAGCGAAGCACTGTAACGTTCACCCTGATGCCCCTTGTGGCTCTGCTCGCAGCCTGCGGCGGGTCCAGCACCACGACGCCGACGCCGACGGTCGCGTCCGTCCCGACCAGCGCGCCGGCTACGAGCGCACCCACCGCGACGCCCACCTCGACACCGACCGCGCCGCCCCCCGCAGTCAATCTGGCGGGATCCTGGTCGGGTACGTACAGCGGGCCCTTCCACGGCACGTTCACGCTCACCTGGACCCAATCAGGCGCCACGTTGGACGGCACGATCACGCTCTCGTCTTCGCCGAATCCGGTGAACATCACCGGGAACGTGGGAGGCACCGCGATCACCTTCGGTTCAGTGGGCGGCGTCGCCTATACGGGCACCGTATCCGGCAACAGCATGTCCGGCACCTACACGGTCCCCAACGGTGGCGGCAACGGCACGTGGAGCGCCATGCAGTCCTGAGCGGGCGCGAACGCGGGGAGGGGGTCAGGCCTGACCTCGATATCCTGAAGGGCGTCCTCCCCGATCGTTAGAGTCGACGCGTGATCGGAGACAAGGTCGAAGTCATCGTCGACGCGGGGACCGGCAGCGCGAGAACGTTCGAGATCGCCGCGACTCGTGCCGGCAGGCGCGTCGAGGTGACCACGGCGCGCGGCATCGTCGAGGTGGCGGAGCTCACCCGCAGCGGGAACCCGGTACGGGTGGGTCGTTTCATGGCCACCCGCGTGATCGCAATCGTCGAGCACCCTGCATCCGACGACAAGGCCGGACAGGAGCGACGCAGGAACCGGCGAGTCGAGCAGGAGGAGACGCTGCTCTGACCCACGCCGCCTGCGCCTCCTGCTACGACGTGGCCGGTCCTCGCCACAGGTCGATACCGCTCTCGACCGCGTATTGATCAATCTCCGCGAGCTCGTCGGGGGAGAACTCGAGGTGGTCGAGGGCTTTGACGTTCTGCTCGAGCTGGTTGACGCTCGACGCGCCGACGACCAGCGAGGTGACCCGCGGATCACGAAGCGCCCACGCGAGCGCCATCTGGGCGAGGCTCTGGCCGCGTCGCTCCGCGATGGTGGTCAGTGCCCGAACGTGAGCCAGGATGTCGTCGCTCAGCATGTCCTCGCTGAGCGACGAGTTCTCCCGAGCCCGTGAGTCCTCGGGGATGCCATTGAGGTAGCGATCGGTCAGCACGCCCTGCGCCAGTGGCGAGAAGGCGATGCAGCCCACTCCCTCGTTGCCGAGCACATCGAGGAGACCATGCTCGATCCAGCGATTGAGCATCGAATACGACGGCTGGTGGATGAGGAGGGGAGTCCCGAGCTTGCGCAGGATCGCGATCGCTTCGGTGGTCCGCTTGTCCGAATAGGACGAGATGCCGACGTAGAGCGCCTTTCCCTGCTGCACGGCCGAATGCAGCGCACCAAGCGTTTCCTCGAGTGGCGTGTTGGGGTCGAAACGGTGGTGATAGAAGATGTCGACATAGTCGAGGCCGAGACGTTGCAGGCTCTGGTCGAGGCTGGCCAGAAGGTACTTGCGTGAACCGAGGTCGCCATACGGACCGGGCCACATGTCCCACCCGGCCTTCGTCGATATGACCAGCTCATCGCGGTACCCGCGAAAGTCGCTGTGCAGGATCCGGCCGAAATTGGCCTCGGCGCTGCCGTATGGCGGGCCGTAGTTGTTGGCCAGGTCGAAGTGGGTGATGCCAAGGTCGAACGCACGCCGGAGGATGGCGCGCTGGCGGTCGATGGGGCGGTCGTCGCCGAAGTTGTGCCACAGCCCCAGCGACAGAGCGGGGAGGAGGATGCCGCTGCGCCCGCAGCGGCGGTAGGGCATCGTGGAATAACGATCGTCGGTCGGGTGGTAGTCGGCTGGCTCAGTCACCGCTCGATTTTCGCTGGTCGGTCATCCGTTGCGCGACGGTCTCCTCCGCAGCCTTGGTACGGTTGATCGCCATGACTTCGGCGCCGCGCCCCTGGCTCGTGGCGGCCATCGCCCTCGGTGCATTCGTCGGCATGCTCGATGCGACGATCGTCGCGGTGGCGCTTGGGCCGATCACGCAGCGCTTCGCGTTGCCGCTTGCCGCCGGGCAGGAGGTCATCGCCATCTACCTGGTGGTGGTCATGGCGACGCTTCCGACCATAGGCCGCCTCTCCGATCGGTTCGGACGCCGACGAGCGTACGTCGGAGGCTTCACGTTCTTCGCGCTCGGATCACTCCTTGCGGCGACGGCGACGTCGTTCACCCTCCTGCTCGTCGGGAGGATGGTTCAAGCGATCGGCGGCGGCGTGCTGATGGCAGGAAGTCTGGCGCTCATAGCGGAGCACATGCCACGACGCCGGACCGGCAGGTCGGTCGCCGTCATGGTGACGACCCAGGCGGTGGCCGGACTGGTCGGCCCCCCCTGGGGTGGGGTGCTTGTCGTCCTGGGCGGCTGGCAGGCGGTCTTCTGGGTCGGCCTGCCACTGGGCGTCGTCGGCATCATCCTGACGCTGATGGCGGTGCCGTCCAGTGAGGCCAACCGGGACAGCGCCGTCGATGTCCCGGGCGCAGTACTCGTATCGACCATATTCCTCGGCGTCGGAGCCGGTATTTCGTCACTCGCCGCCCCGGCGTTCGGCGCTATCCCCGCGATCGCATGGTTTTCGGTCGCGTGGATTGCCCTCCTTCTCTTGCTCCCCGCCGAGCTCATCGCCCGGAAGCCCCTGGTCGACGGCAGGTTGTTCCGTCAATCGAGTTTCACCGCCGCCCTGATTGCAACGCTCCTCAGCACGGGCACGCTGATGTCCTGCTTCGCGATCCTCCCGTTCTGGCTGGAGGAGGCTCACGGTGTGACGCCCGTCGCCGCCGGGCTTGCATTCCTCCCCATTGGGATTGGTGTTGGGGCGACGTCGCGCGTGGGCGGCCGAATGGGCGACGCACGGCGCACCAGGCTCGTGACAACTGCGGGCATGATCCTCGCGGCTTTGGGCTTCGCGATCGCGGCGCTCGCGACCCACGGCGTCTCCTGGCCGTTGTTGCTGACCGGGCTCTTCCTGGTCGGATGTGGGAACGGCCTCTTCTCGTCGCCGAACACGTCGGCGGCGATCCGCCTCGCGCCTCGCGACGCACTCGGGGGCGCGGCCGCCCTTTTATCCGCCGCGCGAAACGCGGGCGTGATCACCGGCCTCGGCGTCACCGGCGCCATCTACACGGCCGCCGGGTCGGCGAGGTCGGACGCGGCGACTGCGGGCATCTTCGGCGGGGCCGCAGTCATCTGCGTCGTTGTCGCGGCAATTGCGAGGGTGACGTACGGCGCCGGCTCTGCGGCACCGGATCCATCCCCTCCGGCGCAGCTTGGGCAGCCGTTAAGTCCTGATCCGCGACCGGTCGCCGCAGGCGAGGTGGACGTCCATCTCAGAACGCGTCAAGCCTCACAAGGCAATCCATCGGATAGCGCCTGAGGCTCGCTATCCGTGCGGGGTCGGATGTGGTTTCGGAGTGGGATGGGGGTGCGGGGTCGGGTGTGGTTTCTGCGTTGGGTGCACCGGTGGCGTCGGATGCGGTTTGCCGCCGTTGGCGGACGTCGAGACGCACGCTCCGATCCCGCGGCTCCCCGGGGTCGCCTGGCCACCGCCGGCCGGGCTTGTTCGCGCGGCCTGGCACGATGCAACAGCGCTGGTGACGACCTGACCGTGATTGGTTCCGGTTCCCCCCGACCCCGTTGCACCGGAACCGCCGGGCGAGTCGGATGCGCTCGTGACTGACGCCGTTGCTCGCGACGTCCCGGACGACGCTGTGCTTGCCGGAGGCTTGGGTGAATGCGAGGCGATCATCACCGCGGCCCCGCCTCCGGCGGCGACGCCGGCGGCGGCGAGGGCCGTGACGAGCCTGAGGCTGATCGCCACGGGAATGCTGGTGAGCCCGAGGATGCGCAGCCGGCGCGTCGGACGGTGGGCGCTATAGCGCGGTGTCGGTGGAACAGACGTCCCGCGCAGCCGATCAAGGTCCGCGTTCAGGTTGCGTTCGAGCCAGACCTCAAACGGATCGTGCATGTTCATGAGCCCTCGACCGCTTCGAGAGCCTGGTTATTCAACAAGTTCCAGCACCTCTTTCTGCGGACCTACCAAGGATGCGTTATATGTGACGCTTGGGTTCGGATGGAACCCGCTCGTGTCATTCCAGGTGTTCACGATGACCTGGCCTGTGTCGACGAGCGCATCCTTGTTGCCAACGTTGACGGTGCCGGTCGGGAGCCAGATCACGCCGCTGAGCGCCCAGGTCCCGGAGTTGCTTCCGCCGCCGGCCGTGTTCATCGTGATGCTGGGGTTGCCCACGTTGTCAGAGAACACGTCGTACCGGCCGTCGCCGGGCTGACCGCTCCCTGAGTCGAACGGCGTCTGCGTGATCGTCGTCCCAGACGGTGGATCGACGCAGATTCCCGCGCCACCCTTCAAATAGAAGGTCACACCGGTGAGCGTCGTGGGTGTCGAGCTGTTCATCACCACATCACATCCCGAGCGGGACACCGCCTCGATCTCGTAGATGCCTGGATGCATGGGATGGTCGACAGTCAGTGAGGTCCCGCTGCTGCACTGGTAGTCGCCGGGCTGGTAGACGCCTCCCACGAGGCCCCCGGTGCCGCACACGGTCGACGGGTACACAATGATGTTCGGGGGTGGGGCGACGGACGGAGGTTGGATCGGCGGGCTGCCTTCGCACGCGTCATCAATCGCATCCCACACCAACCCCGATCCGCTGTTATTGCCGGGATAGGCTGCCTGGCACCCCGCGGAGTTGATGGGGTTCGCGCTCATGCCGACGGTGCCGGATCCGACGGTGGAGCAGTTCGCGTTGTTCTGAACAGGGTCAGCACCAGGTTTGACCGCGTTATCGCGGTACTGCCCGTCGTTCGCGTACCCCGGATCGAGCCCCTGCGGAGAACCGAGTACGACGAAGCCGGGGTTGCCCAGCGGGTCCGGAGCGGCACAGATTGCAGCCTGACCGTTGCTCTGGGGTGCGAGATACCGATCAGCATAGACGCTGCCCTGGATGATCTCGGGCGAGTTGCCGTCCCCGATCACCGTTCTCGAGTACAACGCAAACGGGAAGGGTTGCCCCGCCGCGAAATGGTAGGCGACCGACTGTGCGGCGTCCTGATCCAACGATGACCCGAACAGGCCGGTGAAGAATGCTCCCGACTTCTGCTGCATCACCACCTCGATGCGGTCACGATAGGAGGGATCGCTGGAGCTGTTGTAGCTCAGCACGCGCGCGGTCTTGGGTGGCGCGTTGATCGTGAGAACGAACTGTGCTCCGTTGGAAGCATTCACGGTCGCTGTGCATGGCGGATTGGCGCTGGTCTCGCCCGCGCAGACCGTGACGCTGCACTGCGATCCGCTGCAACCGGAAGCCGCGAGATTGTTTGCCCAGCCCACGCCGTTCGGCGTCCACGGGAACGAGTTGTGCACAAGAGCCAGGGCCGCGGATGTCGCCGCCTGCTCGTCACTCAGCCCCGGGGCGGCGGGCAGCAGTCTCGCGCCTGCCAGCGCAGCCGCGTCGGTGATGTTCTGCAGGTTCCGCTTGTAGTGCGTCGAAACCGAGAGATCCGTGGC
>JBAQGL010000238.1:0-1610 GCA_049287785.1 Candidatus Dormiibacterota bacterium
CGCCGGGCGATCTCCCCACTGAGCATCGCGCCGACGCAGCGATGGACGTTGCGGACCGGAATCCGCATGCGAACGGGCGTGCCGCGCTCGAGCGAATCGGCGCAGCGGGCCAGCAGCTCGTTGTCGAGCATCTCGCTGAGGTCGGCGGTCTGCTGGCTGCTGTGCCGGCGATCCTCAGGCACATCCACCTCGGGCACCATGAGCAGCGGCGCGAGGTCGAGTCCGCGGGCCTTCCAGTGATGCACGGCGGGATTGGCCTCGATGAGGTCGACCCGGCCGATCATGTCCTCGAAGCGCCGGAAGCCCAGTCGCGACATCCAGCGGCGCACGTCCTCGGCGAGAAAGAGCATGAAGGCCACGACATGCTCAGGCCGGCCGGCGAACCGGGCTCGCAGCACCGGGTCCTGGGTGGCGATCCCAACCGGGCAGGTGTTGAGATGGCAGACGCGCATCATCACGCAGCCCGCGGCGATCAGCGGCGCAGTCGCGAAGGCGAATTCGTCGGCGCCGAGGAGCGCACCCACCACCACGTCGCGCCCCGTCTTCATCTGGCCGTCGGCGAGGAGCGTGACCCGGCTGCGCAGCCGCTGCCTGGTGAGCACCTGCTGCGCCTCGGCAAGTCCGAGCTCCCAGGGCACGCCCGCGTGCTTGATCGCGGTGAGCGGCGATGCGCCGGTCCCGCCCTCGTAGCCGGCGATAACGATGTGGTCGGCGCGTGCCTTGGCGACGCCGGCTGCCACGGTGCCGACCCCCGCCTCGGCAACGAGCTTCACGCTGATCCGCGCCTTGGGATTCACGCTGCGCAGGTCCCAGATCAGCTGGGCGAGATCCTCGATCGAGTAGATGTCGTGGTGCGGCGGCGGCGAGATGAGCCCGACACCCGGGGTGGAATGGCGCAGCCGGGCGATCGCCTCATCGACCTTGGGTCCGGGAAGCTGACCCCCCTCGCCGGGCTTCGCGCCCTGGGCGATCTTGATCTGCAACTCGTCCGCGCTGACGAGGTAGTGCGCGGTGACCCCGAAGCGTGCCGATGCCACCTGCTTGATCGCGCTCCGGCGCCAGTCGCCGTTGGCATCGGGCTCGTATCGCGACGAGTCCTCCCCACCCTCGCCGGTGTTCGATCTCGCACCGATCCGGTTCATCGCGATGGCGAGCAGCTCGTGCACTTCCTTGCTCAGCGAGCCATGCGACATCCCGCCGGTGGAGAAGCGGCGCACGATGTCGAGCGCCGGCTCGACCTCATCGAGCGGTACTTTGGCGGGCGCCTCGCGAAGCAGGAACAGGCCGCGCAGATTCTTCAGCCGGCGCGACTCGTCGTCGGCGAGGGCGACGTAGTGCTGGAACGCGGACTCATCGTTGGATTTCACCGCGTGCTGGAGCGCACCGATCACCTCGGGGTTCCACTGGTGGTGCTCACCCTCGCGACGCCAGCGGTACTCGCCGCGGTCCTCCAGGGTTGGGGGCACGATGCGCACATCGGGGAAGGCGCGCTGATGGCGGGCGATCGCCTCCGACGCGATCACATCCATCCCGATGCCCCCGATCCGCGACGGTGTGTTGGGGAAGTAGCGATCGACGACCGTCCGGTCGATGCCCAGACACTCGAAGAT
>JBAQGL010000239.1:0-3884 GCA_049287785.1 Candidatus Dormiibacterota bacterium
CGGCGGCGCCTGGCGCGATCGCGGATCTCGACTATGCATGGCCCGACCCGGCCTGGGAGGATCGGATCAGGGAGCAGTATCGAGAGGAGGCCGACACCGTGATATCCCAGCGGCGGCACGAGTTCGACGCGTCAGGCGCCCATTTCGCAGCCGATGCGGTTGCGGCGGTGGAGTCGATGGGACGGCTGCGGCTCTTGTGACGCACAGCTGGCTGCACGATCGGCTCGATCAGGCGAGCAGGTCATACCCGCGAAGAGTCAGAAACTCGGCGAGCTGATCACTGAAGACGAGCTCAGCGAACAACGAGCGAGCGGTGTTGAGGAAACGCTCCGCATCTGGCGTGTCGGCAATCTCGGCACGGAATCTGCCCGCTTCCTCATCCTCGATGTGCGTAATCAACGCACGCGTTACGGTTCGCCCATCCGACATCGACACGCCGCGATGGAGCCACTGCCAGAGGAGCGAACGACAGATCTCCGCAGTGGCAACGTCTTCCATCAGGTTGAAGACCCCGACGGCGCCATTTCCGCTGAACCAGGCGGTGAGGTAACGCAGGCTTACGCTGACATTGTTGCGGACCCCTGCCTCGCTCACGTCGTGGCCCGCGGAATCAAGGTCGAGCAGACTGCGCGCGGTCACCGCCACGTCCTCGCGAAGGCGGTGCAGCTGGTTGGCGTTGCCCTCGAGAACGGCGTCGAACGCTTCGCGCGCTGTGGCCACAAGGTCGGGGTGCGCGACCCAGGTGCCGTCGAAGCCGTCCCCCGCCTCGCGCTGCTTGTCCGCCTGCACGCCGGCGAGGGCGGTTGCAGTCGCATCGGCATCACGCCGGTTGGGAATCAGTGCCGCCATGCCGCCGATGGCGTGTGCCCCACGGCGATGGCAGGTGCGGACCAGCAGCTCGGTATAGGCACGCATGAAAGGCACGGTCATGGTGAGCAGTCGCCGATCCGGAAGCACGCCGCGGTCCTGTTTCGCGAAGGTCTTCACGGCACTGAACATGTAGTCCCACCTGCCGGCGTTGAGGCCCGCTGAGTGCTCGCGCAGCTCGAAGAGAATCTCATCCATCTGGAATGCCGCCGGCACCGTCTCGATGAGCACGGTCGCGCGGATGGAGCCGGCTGCAAGACCGAGTTGCTCTTCCGTGAACGTGAAGACGTCGTTCCAGAGTCGTGCTTCCAAATGGCTCTGCAGCTTGGGCAGGTAGAAGTACGGGTTGCTGCCTCGATGCTGCAGCTGTCTCACGTTGTGGAAGGCGAAGAGGCCGAAATCAAAGAGGCTGGCGGAGATCGGTGATTCGTCGATCAGGAAGTGCTTCTCGGGGAGATGCCACCCGCGGGGGCGTACCAGTAGCGTCGCGAGCGGGTCGCGGAGCGCGTACTCGCGTCCGTCGGGGCCCGAGTAGGTGATCGTGCCGTTGACCGCATCGCGGAGATTCGCCTGTCCCTCGATGATGTTCACCCACGTCGGGGAGTTCGAATCCTCGAAGTCCGCCATGTACCCGGTGGCACCCGAGTTGAGCGCATTGATGATCATCTTTCGATCCGTCGGTCCGGTGATCTCGACACGCCGATCCCTGAGGTCTGGCGGCGCCTCGGGGACGGTCCACGCGCCGGTTCGAACAGCTGAGGTCTCGGGGAGGAAATCGAGCGAGCCTCCAGCGTCGATGCGCTCCTGCTCGGCGGCGCGCCGGGCCAGCAGTTGCTCCCGGATCGGGTTGAAGCGCGCATGGAGCGCCACGATGAATTCCTGCGCCGGGCCGCTGAGTATCGATGCACCTGACTCCGTCGCCGAGCCGACCATGCTGATCACCGCATACCTCTCAGTCCAAGCCTGGCGCTATGGTAGACTTGTTACGCCCTACGGACGTAGTGACTGCCGACGGCCGATCGCCGGCGCGCTGACAAGGTGAATGCGATGACGGACCATGGGGAGGCGATCGCTGAACGCCTCACACAACTTGGGTTCACGCACTACGAGGCGCGCACGTACCTCGGACTGCTGCAGACCGACACCGCGACGGGCTACTCCGTAGCGAACGACACCGGCGTTCCGCAACCCAAGGTGTACGAGACGCTTCGACGGCTCGTGGAGCGCGGCGCGGCGGTGCGCACCGGCGACAACCCCGCGCGTTACAGGGCCATTCCCCCGGATGCGCTCTTCCAGGGCATCGAGAAAGACTTCGCCGCGCGGGTAGCGGCGGCCCGGCATGACCTGGAGACGCTGCCACGCCGGGAGAGCCCTGCGCAACTCCTCCCCGTCTCTCGCGTCGAGTCCTTCGGTCCGGCGCTCGAGGCGGCGTCGGCGGCCATTCTTTCGGCGCGAACCCGTGTTTACCTCAGCGGCAATCGCGATGAGCTCGCGGGGCTGCGAGCCGCGGTCGGCCAGGCTGCCGACACCGGAGTGGAGTTCGTGGTCGTCCATTTCGGACGGCTCCCATTCCCCTCGCCGCCCGGCCAGGTGATCCGCCACGCGAGCACTGACGGCGCCATCTACCGGTCTCGGCATGCGCGGCACCTGGCGGTCGCTGTCGACTCGCGGTGGGCATTGTGGGGCGTGGCTCGTGATGGCAAACAATGGGACATCCTGACGAGTGAGTCGCCCTTGCTCGCGGGCCTCGTCAAGGCGTACATCCGCCACGACATGTTCGTGCAGAGAATCTTTGCGGATCTGCCTGTGGAACTCGAGCGCCTTTACGGGTCGGGTCTTCTCGAGCTTGATCACCTTTCGTGGACGGGCGAGCGGAGCAGCGCCGACCATGCGGAGGGGGCCGGCTGACGTGCCAGCGTCCATGACCGCACGCTCGCCGCGGGCGCAATCCACCATGGGCGAGTGATGCGAACCATCGATCTGCACTGCTATCCGGGAACGCCCGAATGGGTTGCATCGCAGGGTCCTTTCGTCGAGGCGCTGGCGACATACTGGAAGCGCGATTGGGTGGGCAAGGCGGAGGCGGAGGTTACCGCTGACTTCAGGCGGGCGGGTGTCGCCGCGGTGCTCGTGGCCTTCGACATCGAGTCCGTGACCGGGTCGCCGCCTTGCACCAACGAGTACGTCGCCGGCATGCGGGATCGCAATCGCGACACGATCCTGCAGGTCTGGGGGGCAGTCGATCCACTCAAGGGAAGCGCCGCAATCGCCGAGGCAGAGCGCGCGGTCAAGCAGTTTCACGTCCTCGGCTTTCACTTCCATCCGATCATGGGCCACTACTCCGTGGACGACCCGTCGCTGCGCCCACTCTTTGAAGTCATTGCCGGTCTCGGCGTGCCGGTGATGATCGACGTCGGCACGACCGGCATGGGGGCCGGTTTGCCGGGTGGTCTCGGATCGAAGCTGCGCCACGCGCATCCCCTGTCCATCGACGAGCTCGCAGGGAATTTCCCAAGTCTCACCATCGTCGCCGCCCATCCCGGATGGCCGTGGGTGGACGAGATGACAGCCGTTGCGCTGCACAAGGGCAACGTCTTCTGGGAGATGTCCGGATGGGCGCCAAAATATCTGCCCGACAGTCTCAAGCGGGATATCCGCGGACGCCTGCGCGACAAGGTGATGTTCGGCAGCGACTACCCGAGCATGCCGTACGAACGCATCTTTCGCGAGTGGGACGAGCTCGGCTACTCCGATGACGTCATGTCGGGCCTGTTGTACGCCAATGCCGAACGCATCCTTGGACTCGGCCCCGCGAGCGTCGTGGAAAGCGCGGGTTGACCGGCACCGGAGCGCGCCCGGTCGCGCTCATCACCGGGGCCGCGCGCGGAATCGGCCGCAGCACCGCCATCGCCTGCGCGCGCAACGGCTTTGACGTCGTCCTCAACTTCAGCCGCAGCCGCTCCGCAACCGAGGCGGTCGCCGCGGAGGCCGGCGACCTCGGCGTTCGGACCCTGCTC
>JBAQGL010000240.1:0-1587 GCA_049287785.1 Candidatus Dormiibacterota bacterium
GAGCGGATGCGGCAGGTCAAGGGCGCGGCCGCCGTCGCCGCGCAGACCGGAGGCCTGCGCCTCGATGCGATGACCGCGATGCAGGTTCGAGAGCACAGCGCACTGTCCGCGGCCGCGTTGCGGGCCGCGCTGCATGAGACCGCGCCGCGAGCGCTCGCCGGCCGCAGCGCGACGACCGCGGAACAGCGTGCCGCACCGTATCTCACGGGGATTCCCGGCGAAGACCCGTGGACGTTTGGATATCTCTTCGACGTCGTCCTCACGCGAGATCTGTGGATCCACCGCGTCGACATCTCCCGCGCCGTCGAGCGCGATGTGGTGCTCTCCGCGGATCACGACGGGCGCCTCGTCGCCGACGTCGTTGCCGACTGGGCGCGCCGGCATCGGCAGCCGTTCACCCTGACCCTCGGCGGACCCGCCGGGGATCGCTTCAGCGCGGGTGACGGAGGCTCCGACCTCGACCTCGACGCCGTCGAGTTCTGCCGCGTCGTCTCGGGTCGCGCAGCGGGCGCCGGCCTCCTCGCCATCAGCGTTCCGTTTTAACCGTCACCGACTCACTGGGAAACAGCTCATGCAGACGCATCGAATCAACGAGCACGTGACGGTCCTCAATGACCAGCTCGAAGTCCCCGGGATCGGGTTCCTCCCCGTCAATGCCTTCGTGCTGCACGCGCGCGAACCGGTGGTGGTCGACACCGGACTCGGACTGCCGGATCGTGACTTCTTGCAGTCACTGAGCACGGTGATGGATCCCGCAGACGTGCGTTGGATCTGGCTCACCCATCCCGACCGCGACCACACGGGCGGTCTGTTCGCCCTCCTCGAGGCGGCGCCGCACGCACGACTCATCACGACGTTTGTCGGCGCCGGCATCATGTCCACCGAGAGCCCGCTGCCACTCGATCGCCTGTACCTCCTGAACCCCGGCCAGAAGCTCGACGTCGGAGATCGCACCCTCCATGCGTTCCGCCCGCCGCTGTTCGACAACCCCGCAACGGTGGGTTTCTACGACGACCGCTCGCGGACGTGCTTCAGCTCCGATTGCTTTGGTGCACCACTCGCATCAGCCGACCTTGCCGGCTCGAGCGACGCCGCGGAAATCCCCGCCGCCGACCTGCTTGCCGGGCAACTGCTGTGGGCCACCATCGACAGTCCCTGGGTGCACAACGTCGATACCGGCCGCTACCTGCAGACGGTGCGGGAACTCCAGGCGATCGATGCCGACCATGTGCTGAGCACGCACTTGCCGCCGGCAGCGCGGATGGGGACTCGCCTGTTCGACATGCTGGCGCTTGCGCCCGCGGCCGATCCGTTTGTCGGCCCGGATCAGCAGGCGTTGCAGGCGATGCTCGCCGGCTTCGAGCCAGTCGCCCCGGCGGCCTGACCCACCTCCCTGGCACCGTTGGTGCGTCAGGGCGAATCAGCTGACTGCTCTCGGTAGGTGGCGGGCACTGCGCGTGCCCGGTGCGTGCTGGAGCCGCGGCGACCGTCCCGGCGCGGATAATCGGCCACCTATGGTCGGTGCCGCGCTTGCCTGAGATGCTCGCCAGCTATGCCGGCGGCGGGTGGTACACCGCGCCCGACGAG
>JBAQGL010000241.1:0-3813 GCA_049287785.1 Candidatus Dormiibacterota bacterium
GCATATGCTCGCGAACGGCACCACGACCGTCGAGGTCAAGAGCGGTTACGGGTTGGAGCACGACGCCGAGATGCGGAAGCTCGATGCTGCCGACCAGCTGCGTCGATGGGAGGACCTGCCCGACGTCGTGGCGACATATCTGCCACTGCACGCGACCCCGGACGGCTCGCGCGAGGCATTCCTTGACGACGTGTGCACGCGCGGCGTCGCTGACGCGGCCAAACGTGCGGTGTTCGTCGACGCGTTCTGTGAGTCCGGGGCGTACTCGGTGGCAGAATGCGAGCGACTCTTCAGCGCGGCCGCAGCCCATCGGTTGCGCCCGAAGATCCATGCGGAGCAGCGCTCGCACAGCGGCGGCGCGCTGCTCGCGGCGCAGGTGGGCGCGGTGAGCGCCGACCACCTCGAGCACGCGACCAACACCGATCTCGAGGCGCTCGGCAAGGCCGGCGTCGTCGGCGTGATCCTTCCCGGCGCGTCGCTGGTCCTGGGCGGACCACCCCCGCCGGGACGTCGCCTCCTCGATGCCGGGTGCGCCGTGGCCGTGGCCACCGACTGCAACCCCGGAACCTGCTACAGCGAATCGATGCCACTGATGATCTCGCTCGCCGTCGCGCTCGGCGGCCTCAGTCCGGCCCAGGCACTGGTGGCGGCCACGGCGGGCGGCGCCGCCGCGCTCGGCCTGACCGACCGCGGCATCCTGCGTGCGGGTCTGCGCTGCGACGCGGTGATCCTCAAGACGCCGAGCTGGATCGACGTCGGCTATCACCTCGGGGGCGACGTCGTGGCCAGCGTGATCCTCGAGGGACGGTTGGCAGTACCCTCGAAGGCCTGATGCTCACCGAATCGTCCCGCCGGACCCGTCCCTCGCGCCGCGGCGGCGTGGTCCTCCCCCGTCTCGTGGGCCAGGACCTCGAGGTGCAGCTCGCCGGCGGCGAGACACGGACCTACGTGAACCTCGACATGGCGGCGAGCACGCCGGCGATGGAGGCCGTCGCCGACGCCGTCATCGAATTCCTTCCCTGGTACTCGAGCGTGCACCGCGGCGCCGGGTTCGCCTCGCAGGTGTCGACCCGAGCGTACGAGGCGGCGCGCTCCGCGGTTGCGGCGTTCGCGGGCGCCCGGTCATCCGATGCAGTCATCTTTGTCAGAAACACGACGGAGGCGATCAACCTCCTGACCCACTGCCTTGTGCTGCGCCCCGGCCACGCGGTGCTCAGCACCATCGTCGAGCATCACGCGAACATGCTGCCCTGGCGGCGTCTCGCGCGGGTGGAGCTGCTCGACGCGCCCGACTCCCCCGAGCAGCTGCTCGCCGACCTCCGTCGTGCGCTCGAGGACCGCCACCGGCCCATCGGGGTCGTCGCCATCACCGGCGCCAGCAACGTGACTGGAGAAGTCTTTCCGGTCGCCGAGATCGGGCGTCTGGCCCACGAGCACGGCGCGCTGCTCGCGGTCGACGCCGCTCAGCTTGCACCGCACCGGACGATCGACATGGTCGCGATGGGGATCGACTTCCTCGCCCTCTCCGGCCACAAGATGTACGCGCCATTCGGTGGCGGCGTGCTGATCGGGCCCTCGGCGGTGCTCGGCGATGCCGAGCCGATGCTCGCCGGTGGCGGCGCAGTCACCTACGTGACCACCGATGACGTGCAATGGGCGCCGATCCCCGACCGGCATGAGGCGGGCAGCCCCAACGTGGTGGGTGCGATCGCGCTGGGCGCGGCATGCACGGTGCTCGACCGTACCGGCATGAACCACATCGGCGCGCACGAGAAGCGTCTGCTCGGATATCTCGACGGACAGATCGACGATCTCCCGAACCTGCACCGGCTCCGGTTGTGGGACGGCCCCGACATCGACCGTCTCGGCGTCAGCACGTTCACCGTCGACGGCATGCACCATGCACTGGTCGCCTCGGTGCTGAGCGCGGAGTACGCCATCGGCGTTCGCCACGGCTGCTTCTGCGCGCACCCGTACATCACCCACCTCCTCGGCGTGAGCATCGCCGACGCGCACACGATTCGCGAGCGGCTCCGGCGCGGGGAGCACCAGGAAATACCCGGAGCGATCCGCGCATCGTTCGGGATCGGGACCAGCGTCGAGCACGTCGACCGCCTCGTCGCCGCGCTCCGCGAGATCACCACGCGCGGGCCGCATCTCGAATACGTCGAGGATCCGCACACCGGCGACTACCTGCCGGTGGGTGATCAGCGACGCCTGCCTGTGTTCGAGTTCCTTCCTCCGCTGGAGGAAATGGCAACTCCTTCAGGCTGCGGTCAGTTCTGACCCTTCAGCTGCGAACCGCGAGCTGACGCTCGAGGTCGGACACCGCCGTCACCGGCGCCTCGCAGACGAACCCTCGGCACACGTAGGCGGCGGGGATCCCGTCCACCGGGGTGCGTCCGTCGAGGAGGGGCACGCCACCGGACGGTCCCCAGGCGAGCACCGTCATCGGGTCGAACCGCCGTTGCGCGACCTCGAGGAGCGCGCGGGTTCGTGCGTCGCCGGCGTCGCCGGCGATCGCGATCTCTCGCATCGGCCCGACCGCCAGCTCCATCGCGGCCGCGAGACCTGAGACAGCAAGCGGTGCGCGAGCGACCACCGTTGCGAGTGGGGCGATGATCTCCATGGCGTAGGCGTGCCATCGCTCATCACCTGTGAACGCGTGCATCCGGCAGAACAGCGCAGCTGCAACCGACTGCCCGGCGCTCACTGGGTTGTCGTCGATGGTGCGGGGCCGCACGATCAGCGGCTCCGAGTCGCCGGCGGTGTCGAAGTAGTTGCCGTCGGCATCCCGATGCTGGTCGACGATGCGGCCGCAGAGCTCAAGCGCCGCAGTGAAATATCGCGGCCGGCCGGTTGCCTCGTAGAGGGTGAGCAAGGCATCGCCGAGGTTGGCGACATCATCGAGAAAGCCGATGATGCGGCCCTCGGTGCCGTTCCAGATGCGATAAACGACGCCGTCATGCACCAGGTGCTCGAGCAGGAACTCCGCACACGCGGTCGCGACGGCGACGTAGTCGGGTCGCTCGAGTGCGGCGCCCGCCTCGGCAAAGGCGCGGATGGCGAGCGCGTTCCACGCGGTGATCACCTTGCCGTCGCGCTCGGGCGCGGGACGCGATGCGCGCACCATGCGCAGTCTCGTGCGGATGTCCTCGAGACGAGCACGCAGCGCCGGTTCGTCGGTCGACATCGACCGCGCCACCTGGGCCAGCGGATAGGGCATCGACAGCACGGTCGTCCCGTGCTCGAAGTTGCCCCCGCCGACGACGCCGAAAACGCGCGCGGCGAGGGCGCCGTCGTCGGCACCGAGTGCGTCGCGCAGCTGCACTGGCGTCCATACGAAGAACGCACCCTCGCCGCCCGGGCTGTCCGCATCCTGGGAGGCCGCGAACGCGCCACCAGAGAGCAGGAGTTCGCGCGCCATGTAGTCGAGGGTTCGCGTGCAGGTCTCGAGCATGTCGTCACGGCCGCTCATCTGGTACGCGTGCAGATACACGGGCGCCAGCTGCGCGTTGTCGTAGAGCATCTTCTCGAAGTGCGGCACGGCCCATCGCGCGTCGACGCTGTAGCGATGGAAGCCGCCACCGACCTGGTCGTGGATGCCCCCGCGCGACATCGCGTCCAGCGTGAGGAGTGCCGCGTCCCTGACCGTGACATCACCGGTGACCCGCGACCGGCGGAGCATCAGGTCGAGCGCCTGGGGATGGGGGAACTTCGGCGCCGCGCCGAAACCGCCGTGAGCGCGATCGGTTTCCCCGGCGAGCTTCTTGGCCGCGTCATCGAGGAGCGCGGCGGTCGGCTCGCCCGGCG
>JBAQGL010000242.1:0-16383 GCA_049287785.1 Candidatus Dormiibacterota bacterium
GGCAACTCCTTTCCAAGCTCAGGCGGAACGTGACAGGCCGCTGACGAGCTGGGCCTCGCTCGCAGCAGTTGACTCGGCTGCAGCGTCGATCAGGTTTACGACGTCGGCTGGGTGCGAAACCATCGCCAGGTGGCCCGCGTCGACCTCCACGGTGGTGGCGCCCATCCGCTTCGCGAACATGCGCTCAGCGTCAGGCGGAAGCGCCTGATCACCGGTCGCAACCAGATACCACGACGGGAGCGACCTCCACGCGGGCTCACCCATGACGTCCTCGAAGGTGCTCATCGAGAGGCTCTGCTGCACGGCGTACAGGACGTTCGCCTTAACCGGATCGACGCCTGATGCGAAGTGAGCAACGAAGTCATCCTGAGGCAGCCACCCAAAACCCTGCTGATCGACGATCAGATGTGCGAGCGCCGGCGTGGGCGGCCCGCCCCCGAGCTGCGCGCCCAGTGATTCACCCTGGTCGAGGGCGAAGGCGGCGATGTAGACGAGGGCGCTCACACCTGGATGTTCCGGCCCCAACGCAGTCATGATCTGGCCGCCATAGGAGTGGCCGGCAATGACGGTCGGTCCCGTCTGACGCGCGAGAACCTGCCGCAGTCGCGCGACGTCGGCGGCGAGAGAGGTCTCCGGAAACTGCGGCGCCGTGACCGCATATCCCTTCGCCTGCAGCGACTCGACGACCGCACTCCAGCTCGATCCATCGGCCCAGGCGCCGTGCACAAGGACGACGTTTGGTTTCCCGCTCATAACAGGCTCCTCGCTCGCGTGGTGGTTCGCAGGCTTCGATCCTGGATGGGGTAGCGCCCGATTCGCTTGAGTACGACGACTGAAAGATCAGCCGCGGGCGCCAGTCGCGAGGGTCTCGCGGAGTTGGCCGCGGGCCGCGATACCGAGCTTGGGATAGATGCGGTAGAGGTGGGACCCGACCGTGCGGTGCGACAGAAACAGCCGCTCGCCGATCTCCCGGTTCGACAGCCCATCGGCTGCGAGCTGGGCGATCTGGAGCTCCTGCGCCGTGAGGCGGTCACGCGCTTCCGGCGTGCGCGGACCGACGGTCTCGCCCGTGGCGCGCAGCTCCTGGCGAGCACGCGTGCTCCATGCCATCGCGCCGAGGACGTCGAACAGCTCGACGCTCCGCCGCAAAGCAACTCGCGAGTCCGCGCTGCGACGACGCCTGCGCAGCCAGCTCCCCAAGGACAGCAGTGTTCGCGCCCGCAGGAAGGGGTAATGATTCACTCCGCCGGCAAGGGTGGCGGCGAAGAGCTCCTCGGCGTCGTCGGATGCGAGCAGTGGCCTGGCGCACTCCAGTTGGATGCCGAGGAACGGAATGTTGCTGCGCGCCGAGACGTCTTCGAGGTCTGCCATCACGAGAGCGATTCGGTCGACGTGTCCGCTGTGCACCCCTGCTTCGACAATGTCGAGCACCGCCGACCAACGCATGAAGCGATGGAATACGGCGTCGTTCTCGTCGAAGACAGGCCAGAGATGCCGAAACGCGTCGTCGTAGCGGCCGCCACCCAGAGCGTCGGCGCCCCGTGCGAGCTGCACCGTTGTCAGCAGCGGCGTGCTCCGGATGGCGAGCACCGTTCGTTCGGATGCTGCGAGGCTTGCGTCGAGATCAGCGGTCGAGCCCAGGAGGGCGCCGGCGAGCGCCGCAATCAGCTCACCCGTGACACCGTACTGCGGTTGCCGGGTGTCCTGCGCCAGCGACGCTGCTTCCTCTCCGGCCGCGACCGCGGCCGGCCACTCACCCGTGTGGGTCGCGGCCCAGGCAAAGTGCACGAGCGCCTGTGTCAGCGGCACGAGCCGAATCTGTGTCCGCAACCCGCCGATGGCACCGGCCAGAAGGCGCGCTCCCAGCTGGAAGTCACCCGCCTTCTCCGCTGCGATGCCGACGTGCATCGCGGCGACCGGGTCGGTAAGTTCGGAACTCCTCACCGCCGCAACTCTGCGCAGGACTTCCTTCCCCGTCGCTTCCGGGTCGGCCATGGCGAGCACCGCGAGCAGGCGGGGATCATGCTCGGAAACGCCAATCGCTCCGGCGGCATCGACGACGAACTGCCGGGTCCGTGGCTGGGTGTGTGTCCACCAACAGCGATGCGCGATCGGAACCAGCGACCGAAGCGCAGCCTCTTTATCGCCGGCCGCGGCGAGCCGTTGTGCGATCGTCACGATCGTCCTCGTCGCGCCCGAGTGGGACCACACGTTCCCGCTGGTCATCTCGTTCAACCATGCGCGCCGCGCCTCGATACCAGGGGCGTCGTCGAGTGGTTCGGCTTGATCGACGAGCCGGCGCACGACGTCGACCAGGCCGAGGTCATATGCGACCTCGGCCGCCGATACCAGGCGCTCGCTCCGTTTGTGCAGATCCGGCGTGATGGCGGCCGCCCGCTCGAGCGCGGCCCCGGCCGCGTCGATCGCTCCGCGCCGTCTGGCTGCGCGAGCGTATTCCACAAGCGCTGACGCGACGTCCTCATCGGGTCCTGAGGCCGCCATCGCGCGGTGCCACAGCCGCCGCTCCGGATCGCTGACAACGATGGCCAAAACAGCGTACATGGCGAGCACGTGGGTCGGCGAGGCGGCCTGGCGTACCGCTGAGCGGATCAGCGGATGCCGGAACTGCACCTCTCCTTCGCGCACATCGATCAACGACAGCGCAACCGCCGGCTCGAGCGCGTCGATCGATACCGGCGACTTGTGCAGAACGGTTGCGGCGCCTCCCAGCTCCGCCAGCGACGCTCTGCTGTCAAGCGCTGCCGCCAGCAAAAGCAGGCTTGTCTCCTGGGGGAGATCGCGTAGTCTCGCTGCGAAAGCCTGCTCCAGGCGAGCGTTGAGCGTTGTCGGAGCAGGTGCGATCCGTTCGGGAGCATCGGGCGCATATGGCGCCGTGCGAGGCAGTTCGACAAGCGCGAGCGGGTTTCCCGCGGCTTCGGCCAGAACGCGAGCGCGAGACACAGGATGCAGGTGCGGCGCCGCTCGATCGATCACGACGGCGGCCGCCTCGACGCTCAAGCGACCCAGCTCGAGGATCGGTAGGCGAGCCTCGTCGAAAGGAGCGGCGTATCCGGTTCGCACCGTCGCCACCAGCCCGACGGGCACGGCCTCGAGGCGGCGTGCGATGAACGTCAGCACGCCGAGGCTCGAGCGGTCGAGCCAGTGCGCGTCGTCCACCAGCAGAACCAGGGGAGACGATTCGGCTGCCTCGATGACGAGGCGGAATGCGGCCATCGCTACCCGGAACGGGTCGGGCTCAGCACTCTCGATCGTGCCGAAGACTGCATTGAGCGGTTGGCGCTGGGAAGCCGGCAGCAGCTCGATGGATCGGATGATGGGGAAGAGGAGCTGATGCAGTCCCGCGAATGCGAGTTCGGCTTCGGATTCCACACCAACCGTCGCTAGCGTGGCAAAACCCAGCGCGCTTGCGCGCTCCCGCGCGAGAGCGAGCATCGCCGACTTCCCGATACCGGCCTCTCCGCGGATGACAATCGCGCCGCCTCCGTCGGGAAGGCGATCGAGGAGCGCGTCCAAGAGCGCGGCCTCGGCCTCGCGTCCGATCAGCTCGGCAGCTTGAGTCCCGGAGCGATAGCCGGGGCGTCGTCCAGTGCTCATAGGATGAAGGGCACGAGCATCTTGGTCGAGCGCCTGTACACCGGGTAGCTATCGGGGAACTGCTCGGTCATGTTCCGCTCCTCGATGAGCCCGCTATATATGAAGTAGACCGCGGCCAGGGCCACGGCAATCAGCCACGCCCAGCTCAGCGCCACGGCGGTACCGACCCCAGCCACCAGGATGCCCGAGTAGATGGGGTGGCGGACCAGTTGATAGGGACCGCTGGTCACCAGCTCTGGGTCATCTTTTTGTGACATCGGGGTGCCCCAGTTGCGCCCGATGTGTATACGGGCCCACACGGCGAACCCCAGCCCGACCGCGAAGAGGACGAGCCCGAAGCCGGCGCGCAACGGATCCGAGGTGAGACCGTTATTTCGGAAGGCCCCGACGCGGAACAAGAGGATCGCAAGGGCGAGGATCACCGCCCTGATGCGCAGCTCGGGGGACCAGGCGAGGTGCCCCCTCTTCATGGAGAAGGCTGCCACGAGCCAGTAGGTCCAGAACGCTGCCCACCCGACGGCGAACACGAATTCGACCACGTACATGCGAAGTCACCATACCCGGCAACTCGCCACACGGCTCAACGGCCCAACTCGTGGCAGAACGCGCGGCAGCAGCCGGTCCCATCGAGCGCGGCCAGAACCGAACGATGGGCGCTAGCCCGCGACGGCTTAGCGCAGCTCTTGAATCCGAACCAGGTTTCCGGCGGGATCCCGGACGGCGCAGTCGCGCACCCCGTACGGCTGTTGGGCAGGCTCCTGCACCACATCGGCACCGCTCGCCTCGACTCGCCCGAAGGTTGCATCGAGATCGTCGGTGGCCAGGAGGATCCAGCCGTAGGTGCCCTTCGCCTGCATCGCCTTGGCCGTGACCGTGCCGGCCATGGTGATCGCGTTCGTCGGCACCCAGGCGATTATGTCCGGCACCCACGTCCAGATTGACTTCGGGCACAGCGGTGTTCCGAGGGCGGTGTTCGGATCGGCGCTTTACCTGACGATTGGCGGACTGCTTGGCATCGGGCTCGGCGGCATCTTTCGAAGCACCGCGGCGGCAGTCACCAGCCTGACCGTGATCCTCTTCGTGGTGCCGGTGCTTGTCTTCATCCTCCCCGCCGGCGTCGCGAACAGCATCAGGCCATACCTGCCGGGCAACGCTGGGCAGGCGATCATGAACATCGTTCCACAGGCACACTCGTTGGCGCCGTGGGTTGGGCTCAGCGTCTTTGCCGCCTACGCATTCGCAGCGATTGCGGGTGCCGCGGTTCTCCTCGTCAAGCGTGACGCATAGAAACGAACGATCAAGCCCGGTATCGCACCTGGAACGTGAGACACCCATCATCACTACGCCACGGTCCGTGAGGCATGCCGGGCGGCCGGCAGGCGTACATACCCGCGGTGAACGTTTCATGCAGCCGGAGATCGGTGATCGAGCCCTCGACGATGTACACCTCTTCCCAGAACTCGTGTGTCTGGACCCCGTTGCGCGTGGTGTCGGTGCCGGGCGCGAAGCGCATGAGCGAGGTCGCGACGCCGGTTTCAGGATCGGCCGCGAGGATGGATTCGGTGAGGGTGACGACGTCGCCAGCGCAGGCTGTGAAGTCGACGGTGTCGGTAGCGAAGAATTCGAGTTCGGGCTTAGACATGGTGGGGGGCATGCAGCCTTAGCGGCGGCGATGTCGGCAAGGATTAGAGAGGTCAGTCCTCGATGTCGGACATGAGAAAACGGACCCCGCCCGTGGCCGCCCGCGCCAGCCCGCCAAACAACTCGCGTGTCTCACTTTGCGCGACCGCGGCACACGCGGTCGCGTAGTCGGAGAAGTAGATATCGGTGGTCCGGTACGCGGGGGTTGGGGAGCCGTCCTCTTTTGGAAAGACCTTGGCCGATTCGACCCGCTGGACGTTGGGGATCTTGCTCAGCCCTTCCTTGTTGGCGGGGGAGTTATAGAGCGCCTCAAAGGCGTCGGGGTCGTTCGGGTTGTCGACGACGATGGTGAGCTTCACTGTCATGGGCTGGCAGTATACCGAGGCGCGTTGTGGCATCCGCGACGGTGTTGATCCGAGCTTCTATCGCGCCGAGCGCGGCCCCAAAAGCATGGCAACACCCCGGACAACGTGGTGTCGCGCACGCGAGCGTCCCGTCATCGGATTCCAGGGTCCTCCAGACGCTCGACGTGCGGGTCGGCGCCTGGGTGAGCGGACTCGTTTTCTCAGCTCAGCTGCTCGGCCAGCCCGAGGATGATGCCGCTCGGACCGCGGAGATAGCAGAGCAGGTAGCTGTCCTCGAAGCGAGTCACTTCGCCAACGAGCTCGGCGCCGTGCGGGCGGAGGCGCGCGAGGGTGTCCTCGATGTCGTCGACGGCGAACATGACGCGGTGCAGGCCGAGCGTGTTCGCCGGGGAGATCTCCGGCTTGGGGGTGATCGCCTGCGGGTTGTGATACTTCGCAAGTTCGAGCCGTCCCGGGCCGTCCGGGACCCGCATCATCGCGATCTCGCTTCGCATGTCGTCGAGGCCGACGACGTTCCCCGCCCAGCTTCCTTCGATCGGCATCCTGCCGTCCAGCTCCATGCCGAGCTCGGTGAAGAAAGCAATCGCGGAGTCGAGATCGTCGACGACGATGCCGACGTTGTCCATGCGCTGAATTGTCATGTTCCCGAGGATATCGTGCGGGGGAGGGCCTGGCCGTCGCACAACACGCCCAGAAGGCTGGAGTTATCACGACACAGCGTTCTACCGCGCCTACCGCTTCCCGCGAGCAATCCGCCCGGCGCAGGGCCGCCATGTCCGTGGGAGAATCGGCAGATGGCTCATGCCGAGGACTTCGACCCCAGGCTGCTTGCGCAAGTGGACGGGATCGTCGAGAACGCAGTTCTTCACAACGATGCACCAGGCGTCGTCGCCGCCATCGCGCGAGACGGGATCGTCCACGTCGCAACTGCGGGAGTCAGGTCGTTGGGTGGAGCGTCGATGACCCGCGACACGTTGTTTCGCATCACCTCGATGACCAAGCCAATGACCGCGGCAGCTGTGTTGGCGCTCATCGATGCCGGTGAATTGTCGCTCGACGCTCCCGTCGAGGAGCTCCTGCCTGAGCTCGCGCATCGCCGCGTGCTGCGCGCTCCGGACGCGCCACTGGACGACACCGTGCCGTCAGCCCGGCCGATTACAACGCGCGATCTTCTGACATTCACGTGGGGTTTCGGCATGCAGGGCGCGATGTTCACTACCGCCGAGCCATGGCCGATCTTCACTGCGGCGCAGGAGCGAAACCTGTCGACCTTTGGTCCGCCGCAGCCCGCAACGACACCGGATCCCGACACGTGGATGGCGCGACTTGGCGAGCTGCCGTTGTTGGCACAGCCCGGGGAACGCTGGCTGTATCAGTCCGGCGCGCAGGTACTGGGAGTGCTCGCGTCTCGCGCAGCAGGCGCTCCGTTCGCCGAGATGCTGCGCCAATGGGTGCTTGCCCCGCTTGGAATGACCAGCACCGACTTCTACACAACGGACACGACCCGCCTGGCGACCGCATATGCACGGCAAGATGGCAAGCTCGAGGTGACCGACCCACCCGAAGGCCAGTGGTCACGACGGCCCGCATTCGATGACGGCGGTGCCGGCCTTCTTTCCACTGTCGATGATGTCGTCGCATTCGGTCGAATGCTCATGTCCGGCGGGGGTGGCGTGCTGAGGCCGGCCACTGTCGACGCGATGACGCGCAACCAACTCACCGAGGCGCAACGTACGACCCACTGGCCCGGATTTAGTTTCCTCGGCGATCGAGGCTGGGGGTACGGCGTCTCAGTGACCGACGATGGGCGCTACTCGTGGGACGGAGGTTTTGGCACGACTTGGTCCAATCTCGCGTCACAAGACCTCACCGTCGTCGTTCTGACGCAGCGTGCCACCGACGAGACCGGGCCGCCACGGGTTTGCGATGAGGTCCTGACGGCCGCAATGTCCAGCCCGGATCGATAAGCAGCCGCTTAGTCGCAACTCGCCAGTACGATGGGCACGCCAGTGCCGGTGTCGGTGCTGTTGCCCACCGCGAAGGCGAGCCCCGAACCCGTTCCGATGCCGTCCAGCGACCCGGTGAGCGCGGGGGCCGATACGTCGACACCGTTCCTGGCGATGTAGGTCGTTTCGGGACCGCTCGTCACACCTTTGAACCCGACCGTCCAGAGGGTCGCCGGACTCGCTCCCATCGCGATTCCGTTAAGCCCGACGTTGCCATCACCATTGTTATCAACCGACGCCCAGCCCGTACCGTTGAAGTGCGCTAACGGCGTGCCGCTCGAGCTGTACCCACCGATCATCCAGATGTTGGAATCGGAGCTGCCGGCGAGCCGCTGGTCGCTGGGCGGTGTGCTTTCGAGCGTCCAGGTGCCGTTATAGTGCCAGAAGCGACTGACGTTGGTGGCGCTGAAGCCGTCCATCCACAGGTCGCCGGGCCCCACCGCCACCACGCCTTCCGCCTGGGCATTCAGCTTGGCAGTGCTCGGCATGGTCACGTGTGTCCACGTCGATCCGTTCCAATGTTCGACGAGCAGGTGAACGCCGTTGAGCAAGTACGTGCCGACGGCCCAGACGTCACGCGCCGATGATCCACTGATCGCGATCATCCCGCCGGCGCGGTCGCCTGCGGGCACCGAGAAGATGGTGCGCGTCCAGGATGTACCGTTCCACTGCGTGACCATCGGTTCCTCGAGGCTGTTGATCGTGATGGTACCGACGGCGAACGCGCTCTTCGCCCCGAATGCCGCGACGTCGCGGAGCTGGACATTCTTGCCCCCGCTGCCGACCACCGTCCACGAGGTACCCCCCGTCCACTTCTCGATGAGGCTCCCGTACACGCCGCTGTTGTTCTCGTAGAAGCCGACAGCCCACGCGAGAGTCGGCGTCGCCACCGCTGCCGCGTACAGGAGACCGCCGCCCTGCGACGGGAGGACGTTGGCCGGTTGCTGGACCCATGTCCCCGGCGTGCAGGCCGTCGGCGTCGCCGCTGGGATGGCACGTGAAGCATCGACGGGCGCCGCTGCGACGCTGGCCGCGGCACCGGTCAGCACCGCGGTGCAGAGTCCCGCCAGATATCTGCGCATGTCGGATCCCCTTCGTGACACGGACGACTCGCGACGCACGGTGGCATCTCCCGCAGTTATCGGTCGAGCCCGCCCTGGCATCGTTGCCGATGCCAGGGTTGGACTCAGTGGGATCAAGGGGTGACGAGCGTGAAGGTGCCCCCATTCACGGAGATGCCGTTGCCGTTCCCGGTTGCGGCAAAGCCGGTGGCGGTCAGGGTGATGCCCTCAAAACCGAACAGGTACAAGGGAGTGCCGTCATAGCGCACCTGCGCGCCATTGGGCGTGCGCAGTGTGCCGAGATTCGCCGGCGACAGCCCACCGGACACGCCGGGCGTGCCACTGGTAAGCATGGCGGGCCAGGCGCGCGCGCACGCACCCGTGCAGTCGCTGTGTCCGGGCGTGTCCTTGCTGTAGCCGTACAAAGGGAAGTCGGCCCAGCCGATGGCGGTCAGCATGGTCGCGGCCAGGACCTTTGTCCCGCCGATCTTCGTGGTCGTCAGGGTACCGGCCCATGGCAGAGCGCGCCCCGACGGCGCCATGAGGTACCAGACCCCGTGCCACGGCGGAAGGCTGGGCTCGTCCCATCCCTCACCCGAGACCTGGCCGGGGGCCTGGTCGAACAGGTACAGCGGGTGGCCGGCATACGTGATCTGGTTCCCAACGCCGGCTCGCCACACAGTACCGAGCAGCTGCTGCGACGCTCCGGGACCGGCGATTGGCGGTCCGGTCGTCGTGATGGCGGGCCACTCGGCGTTCGTGTCATTGGACGGCCCGGTGCACAAGAGCGTCCCGACCGGAGTGGAGACCGGCTTGCTGGTGCAGCCGAACGTCCTGCCGTGGTCGCTCGTGATGAAGTAAAGGCTGAAGCCGGCGTACGGGCCCGAGCCGACGATCAGTGCGCGGCCAAAGGGGGTGGTCGCCGTGGCGATCACCGTGCCCGTGCCGGCTGACGCGGTTCCCGCGAAAACCGGAACGCTGGCGACGCTCACGATGAGCGCGGCGCCGGCGACGATTCCACGCAAACCCGGGCGTACGCCGGGAGCATGGTCGGATCCAGAGTGCAAGTTCACATGGTCCCCTGATGTTGTTCGTATGGATGGGGCTCCACAGCCCCAATCGAGTGCTCCCTGCTACCTCGCAGGACATTCGTCGAGTGTTGTCTGGAATACCCCCTCAGCCCATAAACCCCCTCCTGTTTGCCTGTCGACCGTTGACGGCCGACCCCGAACCTTCCGCACAAACGAGCGTCGCGTTCATCACCGTCACCGTATCGACGCCGCAGACCGGGTGTCGATGGTGCGACCGCCCCTTGCGATCGGGTGGCAGCACTACCCTGCGATCGGGTTACAGCCACCCCATCCTCAACAACAGCCACTGACAGGCAGTTAGGCGAACTTCTCTTCAAAGAGGTCGACCATGGCCCGCCACCAGCGCGCTGCCGCCAGATGGTTGTAATCCACGCCCAGCGCAGCGTGGCGAAAGCCCCTCGGCACGGAGCGGCCCCGGGTTCGCCTAGATGGCAACCGGTTCGAGCACCATCGACTCAGGCGTTCCAGCCAAACCTGGCGAATTCTTTGGATCGGCCCAGACCTGCGTGGTCAGGAACCCCTGGAACGAGCGCGCCTCGGCGACGGTGTCGAAATCGAGGTCGATCACGACGTACCTCGGATCATCCACAGGCCGCTGAACACGCTGCGCACGGACTCCGGCGTTGCGGCGTGCATCGGCGAAGCGTTGAAATGCCGATGTCCAGGTCTCGAAGTCGGTGACCGGATGCTGAATATGCAGTGTTGCCATGACGTTCTCCCGTTTGTCGTGTCGTGTCTCTCGACGATGGGGGAGACACCGAGGTGACCGCCATCCCAGGTTCATGGGATCTTTCGACGATCGAGCGAGCCGGCCGGTGCGCGTAGGATCGATCGGTGGCAGCGGTCAGCGATCGATCACGGGCGACCGAGCGAATCGTCCAGATCTGCCGCTCGTCGACAGCAGACCCCGTTGGTCTTCGCCTCGCCGTCCTCGAGCAGATCAGGCGCGTTGTCGAGTTCGATTCCTTCGCCTGGATGCTCACCGACCCTGAGACCGAGGTCGGCTCAGCGCCTCTTGCCGACGTGCCCTGCCTGTCCGAGCTGCCGCGCCTGATCCGGCTGAAATACCTGACGCCGACCAACCGCTGGACAGGGATGGAAACGCCGGTTGCGCTGCTCGGAGCATCGACCGGGGGACACCTTGATCACAGCCTGGTGTGGCGAGAGATCCTCGCCCAGTTCGGGGTGATCGACGTTGCGTCGCTGGTGTTCCGCTGCCGGTACGGCTGCTGGAGCTTCCTGGATCTCTGGCGGAGCACCGGAGGGACCTCGTTCAGCACCCTGGACGCGGATTTCCTGGGCGGCATCACCAAGCCGGTGACCGAGGCGCTGCGGCGGTGCCAGGCGAACACCTTCAGCATCGCCGCACCGGCGACCGCTCGTGGCGGGCCGGCTGTCCTGGTGCTCTCGCCGGAACTGGACGTGCGGGCGCAGACGCTCGAGACCGATGAGTACCTCAGACTCCTCGTGCCACCCGGTGCGGACCGCCGCCGACCGATCCCAGCCGGCGCCTACAACGTCGCGGCGCAGTTGCTTTCTGTCGAATCGGGTGTCGATGACCATCCGCCGACCGCGCGCGTCCATCTGGCGGCGGGCGTCTGGCTGACCCTCCGCGCAGCACGGATCGGCGCCACGGTGCCAGCGGCCGGCCGGGACATCGCGGTCACCATCGAGGCAAGCACGCCAGCGGAGCGGATTTCCCTGTTCGGTCGCGCGTGCGGGCTCAGCGTACGGGAACTCGAACTGTTTGCGCATCTCATCACGGGCGCCGATACGCATGCCATCGCGCGGCAGATGTTCCTTTCCGAGAACACGGTGCAGGACCACCTCAAGTCGATCTTCCTCAAGACCGGAACGAGCAACCGTCGAACGCTGCTGGCTCGAACCGTGGGCCGGTAAACAGATCTGTCATCGTCCTCGTAGCTCTTTCCGCGAATCGAGAGGCAGCGCGAGTGACCCCGCAAGCTGTGGACTTCCAGATGCGCAGGCGCACCGGGCATCCGGATTTCCTCGACCTTCCCTGGGACCTTCCCCTGGAGGCGTGGCGGCACGATCGACTGGTCGATGTTCCGCGCGGGATCTCGCGGCACGTGGTCCGGTTCGTCCGCTACGCCGATGCGATCTACGCGCTCAAGGAACTCCCGCATCGGCTCGCCGAGCGTGAGTACCGGCTGCTCGCCGAGCTGGATCGGCTCTTCATCCCTGTCGTCGAGGTCGCGGCACTGGTGACCGGCCGTCAGCTCGAGGCCCCGCGCCCGCCGGACAGCGTCGAGCTGGAAGCCGTCCTGATCACTCGTCATCTCGACTTCTCCCTGCCGTATCGGCGGGTGCTCGGCGCGACCGGGGCCGATGACGCGCTTGGCGACCGCCTCCTCGACGGGCTCGTGAACCTGCTGGTGCGACTGCATGTGGCCGGCTTCTTCTGGGGTGATTGTTCGCTGTCCAACACGCTCTTCCGTCGCGACGCCGGAGCGCTCGGCGCGTACGTGGTGGACACGGAGACCGGCGAGCTGCACCCGCAGCTCAGCGACGGTCAGCGCCTGCAGGACGTGATGGTCGCCGAGGAGAACATCTTCGGCGAGCTGCTCGATGTCACCGCCGAGGGACTCGTCCACCACATGGACCCGATGGTGGCCGCTGGGGAGCTGCGCCGGCGGTATGACGGGCTCTGGTCGGAGCTCGTTCGAGAGGTCGCCTTTGCGCCCGACCAGCGGTATCGCATCGAGGAGCGATTGCAGCGCCTCAACGGCCTCGGCTTCGATGTCGAGGAGGTCGAGGTGAGTGCGCAGGGTGGCGAATACCATCTCCGCCTTCAGCCACGCGTCGTCGAGCCGGGGCACCATGTCCGCACGCTCCAGGCGCTCACCGGGCTCGAGGTCCAGGAGAACCAGGCGCGCCGGCTGCTCGGGGATATCGCGCGCTACCGGACCGAGCTCGAGACCACGACCGGCGGGCCCGTCTCAGAACGATATGCGGCGCGGCGGTGGCTGATCGATGTCTTCGAGCCCACCATCGCCGCCGTGCCGGCGGAACTCCGTGGCCGGCTCGAACCCGCCGAGCTCTTCCACCAGGTGCTCGACCATCGCTGGTACCTCTCGGAGGCCGCCGGTCACGACGTGGGCCTGAACGAGGCCGTCACGTCATTCATCAGCACAGTGCTGCCCAGGGCTACAGCTCCGGGACTGGACGAGCTCGCCGTCGACGAGCGCTGAGCTACCTCTGGCGATCCGGTGCGCACCGTTTTTTGGCAAACGCGACCCTCGGGGCTCTAGGCTGCGCGCCGTGGCAGTATCCAATCTCCTGACGCCTGACGCCTCGCCGCGACTTCGCGTCGCGTGGTTCGGCCACTTCCAGGGACGTCACGGCAACGGCCTGGCGGCGTACAGCCGTCAAACGGTTGCCGCGATGCGCGCCCGAGGGATCGACGTCCTGTTCGTCGCGCATCGGGAAGGCGCGGTCGAGGCCCCCGATCAGGACGTGACGTTGCGCGCGGTGCGTATGAAGACGGTGACCGTGTCTTTGCCCGGCTCGCTGGATCGCATCGAAGCGGCGCTCACACGGTTCCAGCCGGATGTCGTTCACGTGTCGGTGAGCTTCTCGCTCCTGGACGGCGCGGTTGCCAGCCTCGCGAAGCACCGCAACATCCCGGCGATCGCGACAGTCCACCTTCCCTACGGGGCGCTGCACTCGGGTCGCGCGCGAGTCCTGCGTGAGGTATACCGGTTTCAGGCGTGGCGCCTGGCTCATTTCGACGCGATCGTCGCGCTCAGTGAGGGGCAGCGCGCACTGCTCGTCGAATCGGGATTGGACCCGGCGCGCATCGTCGTGATCCCGAACGCCGTCGATACCGGCCGATTCAGCCCTGGACGCTCCAACCTTCGCGCCTCGCTGAAGGCCCGCTTCGTCGTCGTCTACATGGGACGGCTCGATGCGGAGAAGCGCGTGCCCCACCTGGTGCGATCGTTCCTCGCGCAGAAGTGGGGAAACGACCACGTGCTCCTCATCGCAGGCGGTGGCACGCAACGCCGACAACTGCAACGCCTGGCGGCCGAGCACAAGCAGATACGGCTGCTCGGTGTCATCTCGGACGTGGACGAGCGAGTCGATCTCCTCCGTGCTGCCGATATGTTCGTCCTTCCCTCCACGGCGGAGGGGCTCTCGCTGGCACTGCTCGAAGCGATGAGCGTGGGGCGGCCGGTGATCGCCACCGACGCGGGAGAAGACGGCGCGGTGGTCGGCGACGCCGGGATCGTCATCCCGGTTTCGCCCCTCGAGCCGGCGCTGGGCGATGCGATGCGCCGGCTGCACGAGGACAGCGCCCTGCGCGGCAGCCTGGCGGAGCGTGCTCGCGCGCGGGCGCTCGAGTCCTACAGCCTCCGCACCAACGTCGACGGCCTCGAGCAGCTCTATCTGGATCTGCGTGGTGCCGAGGCCGCCGAGGTATCGCCCCCGCCCGCCTGACGAGGCCGTGGTCGTCGATCCAGCACTTCGGCGACCGGCTCGGCTTCAACGACGGGTGGCGCCAGGAGCGCGCCGAGCGCATCGACGACGCGGCTGAGCCCGGGAAGCTTGCCGTCGCCCGAATCGCCGGACATCGCGCGCTGCCAGGCGGCGAGGAAGCATGCGCCCACCACCAGCATCGCCACCGCTTCGCAGTCGAGATCGGCCCTGACCACACCGCGCGTCGCCATCGCCCGGAGGTAGTCCGCCAGCAACTGGACCCCGCGGTGCGGACCCAGGTCGCCCTCGACGAGGCGCTCGGCAAATGCTCGTCGGAGGCTCGCGTCCGCCTGGATGGTCGCGATCACGGGCATCGCGTGGTCGAAGAACCGTTCGAGCGCGGCGGTGATCACGCCGAGCGTCTCGGCCGGAGACTGTTCGAGGGCGCCCGTCAGCGCCGCGGGGTCGAGCGCCTTGAGCGGCCCCAGACCGGCCAGGACCGCCGCCTGCAGCAGCCCCACCTTGTCGCCGAAGTGGTAGAAGACGCTCGCTTCGGAGGTGCGCGCCCGCTTCGCGACCGCCCGCGTCGTGAGCTGATCGAGCCCGTCGCCCGAGATGATCTCGAGCGCCGCAGCGAGGATGGCCTCGCGCACTCCGGTCGATGGACGTCCCCGCGGCCGTCTGGCGGCGCCGGCGGACTCAGTCATGCAGGCGTCTCCTCATTGCTCCTTGACTTTCCCGAGTATATGGTCAGATAATACCGCATTGCTGAGCGAATGCACAGGAATCAAGGAGGACGGCGTCATGGCTCGAAAGTGGTGGGTGCTCGCGGCGGTCTGCGCGGGCGTGATCATGTTGCTGCTCGACGTCACGATTGTGAACGTCGCGCTGCCCTCCATCGAACGCGATTTCTCGGCCACCCTGGCCGACCTGCAGTGGGTGATCAGCGGCTATGCGCTCGCACTCGCCGCCTTCCTGCTGACCGCCGGATCACTTGCCGATCGATACGGGCGGCGACGGATCTTCGGCACCGGCCTCGTGCTCTTCACCGTCGCGTCGACGTTGTGCGGCCTCTCGACAGGCCCGATCTTCCTCGTGCTGGCACGAGCCGTCCAGGGGGTCGGCGGAGCGATCATGTTCGCCACCTCGCTGGCGCTGCTCGCCGACGCGTTTCGCGGCAAGGATCGTGCAGTCGCGTTCGGTGTTTTCGGCGCCGTGACAGGAGCCGCGGTTGCGATCGGGCCGGTGCTCGGCGGTTTGATCACGAGCGGACTGTCCTGGCGCTGGATCTTTTTCGTCAACATCCCCGTCGGCGCCGTGGCGCTGCTGATCACCATCTTTCGCGTCCCGGAGTCGAAGGACGCCCATGCGGCACCGCTTGATGTCGCCGGTTTCGTCACTTTCAGCGCGGCCTTGGTGGCGCTGGTATTCGGGCTGATCCGCAGCACCGACGTGGGATGGGGATCCGCTCAGGTGGTCGGATCGCTGATTGCCGGTGGTGTGCTCCTCGTTCTGTTCGGAGTCATCGAATACCGCACGTCCAGGCCGATGTTCGATCTGTCGCTTCTGAGGGTGCCCACGTTTGTGGGTGGCCTTCTGGCGGCGTTCGGCATCTCCGCGTCGCTCTTCTCGCTGTTGACGTATCTCATCATCTACATGCAGAACATCCTTGGTTTCTCGGCAGTCGGCGCCGGTCTCCGGTTCCTGCCGCTCACCGGCGCGATCTTCGTGACCGCCGGAATCGCCGGGCGGTTGAGCGGGCACGCACCGCGGCGCGTGCTCATCGGTGCCGGTTTTGTGTTGATCGCCGCCGGGCTGTTTGCGATGCGCGGAGTCACGGTCACGTCGAGCTGGACACACCTGGTGGTGGGCATGGTCCTCGCAGGTGTCGGCGCCGGCCTGGTCAACGTGCCCCTGGTGTCCACCGCGGTCGGGGTTGTCCATCCTTCGCGGGCCGGGATGGCGTCAGGCATCAACAACACCCTGCGCCAGACGGGTATTGCGGCGGGAGTTGCCGTCATGGGCACCATCTTCGCGACCCAGATCCGTTCGAGCGTGACCGCTCACCTCGGTGGCACGCCGCTCGCCGCCCACGCCGCCACATTCGCGCACGCAATCAGCACCGGAGGCGCCGCGCAGGCGGTCGGCAGTGCACCCGCCGCGC
>JBAQGL010000243.1:0-10583 GCA_049287785.1 Candidatus Dormiibacterota bacterium
GTGCTCGAGAGCCATCATGCCGATCCGGAGATCTACGCGCTCGTGGCGAGCGCGCTGACTGCATGCGCAGACCCGGAACGGGATCCGCGCGCCGCGATCGTGTGGTTTGCGCGACGGATGGTCGACCGGCTCGGCTATGCGCCGCAGCTCATCGACTGCGCGAGCTGCGAGCGGCGCCTTCCCGAGGCGGCGGCCTGGTTCAGCGCCCCGGGCGGTGGACTCCTCTGCGACCGCTGCGCCCCCGGGGATCCTGAGTCGGTGGAGTGCTCGGTCCGTGTCATCAAGGTGCTGCGCGCCGCTGCGGACGGCGATGAGGAGCTGTGGCTGCGCCTGCGGCTCGACACCGCCACGCTCCAGACGCTCGAGCGCATCGTCGAGTCCGAGCTCGCCCACCACCTCGACCGCCGCCTGCGATCGATCGACGTGCTCAGAGCGATCGAGGGGCGGGGCGCCGTGAGGGTGCCGGTAGACTGACCGGCCATGGCGCAGGAGCAGATGCAGCAGGAACAGGCGCAATCGGACGTCATCGAGAAGCTCGTCTCGCTGTGCAAGCAGCGCGGGTTCGTCTACCCGTCGAGCGAGATCTATGGTGGGCTCAACGCCGTCTACGACTTCGGCCCACTGGGAGTAAGGCTGCGCCGCAACATCCGGGAGCGCTGGTGGGCGTCGATGGTGGAGCTGCGCGACGACGTCGAGGGCATCGAAACCGCGATCCTCATGAACCCCGAGGTGTGGGTCGCCAGTGGTCACGTTGCGGGCTTCACCGATCCGCTGGTCGACTGCCTGGGCCCGTGCAAGAAGCGCTGGCGCGCCGACCACCTTGCCGACGAGCGGCGCGCCCGCGGGAAGCCGCCCGATGCACCGGGATGCCCCGAATGCGGCGGCGAGCTCACCCCCGCCCGGCAGTTCAACCTCATGTTCAAGACGTTCATCGGCCCGGTCGAAGAGGACGCTGCGCAGATCTGGCTCCGCCCCGAGACGGCGCAGGGCATGTTCGTCAACTTTGCCAACGTGGTCAACTCGACGCGGCGCCGCCTTCCCTTCGGTATCGCCCAGCAGGGCAAGGGATTTCGCAACGAGATCTCCCCCGGGAACTTCGTGTTTCGCCTGCGAGAGTTCGAGCTGATGGAGATGGAATACTTCTGCAAGCCCGGGACCGACGTGGAGGCGCACCAGTACTGGTGCGCGGAACGGTTCAACTGGCACGTCGAGACCATGGGCGTGCGTAAGGAGAATCTCCGCCTCCGCCCGCATGCGAAAGAGGAGCTGTCCCACTACAGCACCGCAACCAGCGACATCGAGTATCGATACCCGTTCGGGTGGGGCGAGCTCGAAGGAGTCGCGGATCGCACCGACTTCGACCTGAAGACGCACATGGAGCACAGCGGGCGCGACCTCTCGTACTTCGACCCCGACACCAACGAGCGATACGTCCCCTACGTCATCGAGCCCGCGGTGAGCACCGACCGCATCTTCATCACGCTGCTTGTCGACGCGTATGCCGAGGAGGAGGTGCGCGGCGAAAAACGTGTGGTGCTGCGCCTCCACCCGGACGTCGCGCCGGTGCAGGTCGCGGTGCTGCCGCTGTCCAAGAAGGCCGAGCTCATCGAGCCGGCGCGCCGCATCGAGCACGACCTGCGCTCGCATTTCTCGACGATTTATGACGAGACCCAGGCGATCGGCCGTCGCTATCGCCGTCAGGACGAGATCGGGACGCCTTTGGCGATCACCTTCGACTTCGACTCGCTCAACGACAATGCGGTCACGATCCGCGAGCGCGACGGCATGACCCAGGTCCGCGTGCCGATAGAAGGGCTCCATGCCGCGCTGCAGGATCAGCTCGAAGCGGGCCGCACACGAGCGCGCGAGCGCGCCAACGGTGGGCACGGCGGGTAGCACGGCGTGGTGAGTGCTCGCAGCGACACCGATGCGGTGGCCGCCGGTGTGCTCGACCTGCTCGCCCTCGGTGATGCACCGGACCTCGACACTGTGCTCGAGCGGATCGTTCGTGCCGCCCGGCGCCAGGTCTCGGCGCGATACGGCGCCATCGGGGTGCCCGACGGACGCGGCGGCTTCGCACGCTTCGTGACCTCGGGGATCAGTGAGCGGGTTGCGGCGACGATCGGCGAGCTGCCGCGCACGCACGGCGTGCTCGGCGCGCTGCTCGAGGAAGGCCCGATCCTGCTTGACGACATCCGGCAACATCCCCGCTTCTCGTATTACCCGGCGCACCACCCGACGCTCACCGACTTCCTCGGCGTTCCGATCAGGCACCACGGCGTTGTGCTTGGCAACCTCTTCGTCAGCGGACATCAGTCCGGCCACTTCACGAGAACGGACGCGCGCCGGTTGGAAACCCTCGCCGCATATGCGGGTGTGGCGATCGCGAACGCCGAGCTCTACGCGCAGTCGCAACGTCTCGCCGTCGTCGAGGAGCGGAACCGCGTCGCGCGCGAACTACATGATGCCGCGACGCAGACGCTGTTCAGCCTGGTGCTCGCCGCCAGGGCTGCGGCGCTCTCGACCCGCGACGAGGAGGCGCGCAACACCCTCCTGGGATTCGAGCGGCGAACCACGTCCGCTCTGCAGGAGCTGCGCGGACTGGTGCACGCACTCCGCCCCAAGAGCCTCGAGCGCGACGGCCTCGCAGCCACGCTCGCCGACCACGCGGAGGCATTGCGCACCAGCGGCGCGCGCATCGTCGTCGATGCGGCGGAAGGCATCCATCTCCCGCTGGAGATGGAACACGCGCTGCTGCGCATCGCACAGGAAGCGCTCAACAACGCGATGCGTCACGCTCCCGAATCGTCGGTGCACATGACCCTCCGCGCGAGCGCGAAGACGGTTACCTTGCGCATTCGCGACGATGGTCCAGGGTTCGATGTGGGAGCGTTACCGCGCACACGTCGCGGGATGGGGCTTGCGTCCATGCGCGAACGCGCACAGGACATCGGAGCGCGCCTCGACATCCGCACGGCTCCGGGCCGCGGGACGACCGTGACCGTGAGCCTCCCCAGTGAATGAGCGCATGACCGCGCCCATCCGCCTGCTCATCGTCGACGATCACTCGGTGGTCCGCGAGGGGCTCCGGGCCTTTTTGCGCCTTCAGGATGGCATCGAGGTGGTCGGTGAGGCCGCCGGCGCGGATGAGGCCATCGGCGTCGCGAGCACGTCGGCGCCCGATGTCGTCCTTCTCGACCTGGTGATGCCTCGGGGTGACGGAATCGGGGCGATCCGCCGCCTGCTCGAGGTTGCGCCGGGAGTGCGAGTGCTCGTGCTCACAAGCTTCGCCGACGACGCGCAGATCTTCGCTGCGTTCGCGGCCGGCGCGGCCGGTTACCTGCTCAAGGATGTCGATCCGCAGGCCCTCGCCGATGGGATCCGCGACGTGCACGCAGGACGTCCCGCACTCGATCCCTCCGTCGCGTCGCGGCTGATGCGTCGCGGCGGGTCGCCGCGCCCGCCGCACGGCGATCTCACCGCCCGCGAGCGAGATGTGCTCCTGCTCGTGGTCGAAGGCCTCGCCAACAAGCAGATCGCGCAGCGGCTCGGTATCGGCGAGAAGACGATCAAGACCCACGTGAGCCGCGTGCTCGCCAAGCTCGGCGTGGAAGACCGGACCCAGGCCGCGGTCCTCGCCATCCGCGAGGGACTGGTCGATTGAGGGTCCGCCGAATGGCGGATCTGCCGCTGCGGCATCCGGCGGACGCGCTCGGCCACCGGCGCGCGCAGGATTGAGCCAATGGGAACACTGACCGGGACAACCGTCATGATCACCGGCGCCTCACGAGGTCTGGGCCGGGCGCTGGCTCGAGCCGCTGCGCGCGAGGGCGCAAAGCTTGCGATCTGCGCCCGCGGCGGAGAGGCCCTCGAAGCCGTCGCCGAAGACTGTCGCGCACTTGACGTCGAGGTCCTCGCGGTGCTCGCCGACATCGCCGACGCCTCGGATGTCGAGCGCTTCGCGGCGACGGCGCTGGAGCGCTTCGGGGGCATCGATGTCCTCGTGAACAACGCCGCCGAGCTCGGCCCACTCCCGTTGCCGCAGCTCACCGATGCGCCATCGAGCGCGCTGGAACACGTGCTGCAGGCGAACGTCCTCGGACCCCTGCGTCTCACTCAGGCGGTCATCGGCGGCATGCTCCTCCGCAACCGCGGGTTGGTGGTCAACATCAGCACGGATGCCGCCCTGATCGGGTTCGAGGGCCTTGGCCTTTACAGCGCTTCCAAAGCGGCGCTCGACGCCCTGACCCGGAGCTGGTCGGCTGAGCTACAACGCACCCAGGTTCGGGTGATCAGCGTCGACCCCGGCGACATGCACACGGCGATGCACATGGCCGCGGACCCCGAAGCCAACCCGGCGGATCTGCTGCGCCCTGAGGACGTGGCCGAGCGGCTGCTCACGCTCCTGGTCGGACGCCTTCCCGCTGCAGATCGGATCGAAGCGGCGAACCTCGCATGATCTCCCCGCCTCGCGAGCTGCGCGCGTCGCTTCCCGCCGAGTTGCGAGGGATGCGTCGCGACGGCGCCCGCCTCTGCGTCGTCGAACGGGAGTCGGGTCGGATCACCCACTCGTCGGTCGCTCACCTGGGCGAATACCTCGCATCCGGGGATCTGCTCGTCGTCAACTCGAGCCGGACACTGCCGGCTGCGTTGCGGGTGGATCGAGACGGTGCTGGGCAGGTGCAACGGCGCCCGGGCGCGCTCCGCGACAGTGAGTGGGATGCGCTCGCGGTGGATACCGCGCCGCCGCACCGCAACGTCCCACTCGAACCCGGCGAGACGCTGCGCGGCCCCGACGGCCTCCGGTTCCGCGTCCTGGCGCCGCGCCCCGACGCACCCCTCCTGTGGCGGATGGTTGTCGAAAGCGGCGACCCGCTGCAGACACTGCTGAGCGCCGGCGAGCCGATCCGCTACTCATACGTGCCCGACCCGGTTCCTCTCGAGCACTATCAGACCGTCTATGCGGGTGCTCCCGGCTCGGTCGAGACTCCATCAGCCGGGCGCCACCTGACCTGGGAGTTGCTCAGCGACCTGCGCCGGCACGGGGTCGACGTGACCGACATCGTTCTGCACTGCGGGCTGAGCTCGTTTCAGGACGACGATGTCGACCTGGACAAGCCGCTCATCGAGGAGCGCTTCGCGGTCCGTCAGGACGCCGCCGAGCGCATCAACCGCGCGACGCGTGTGGTCGCCGTGGGCACCAGCGTGATCCGCACGCTGGAGACAGCTGTCGACGGCAACGGCCAGGTGCACTCGCTGAGTGGATGGACCAACCTCGTCATCACGCCGCAGACGAAGCTGCGCGTGGTGGATGCGCTCGTCACAGGGCTGCACGAACCTCCCGCGACGCACCTCGACATGCTCGGCGCGCTGCTCGATACGACCCTGCTCGAGCGCGCGTACGCAGAGGTCCGCGAGCGCCGCTACCTCTGGCACGAGTTCGGCGACGCGATGCTGATCCTGTAGGGCAGCGTCTGGTTCTGACATGATCGCGTCGGCCCCAACGGCGGGCTCCAGGTCAACCGGGAGAGAGTCATGTCTGAGCTTTTGATCCTCGAGTTCGAGGGATTCGGCGCCAAGGACTACGAGAAGGTCAACGATCTGCTCGGGATCAACGCGGAGACCGGCGAGGGTGAGTGGCCCGCGGGGCTGCACACGCACCTGGCCGGTCCGACCGAGGGCGGCGGATGGATCGTCGTCGAGGTCTGGGAGTCGCAGGAGGACCAGGACGACTTCATGAAGACCCGCCTCGGCCCGGCGCTGGGTCAGGCCGGGGTCACCGGGCCGCCCAAGCGTGCGGAATGGAGCAAGACCAAGGCGCATCGCACTCCGAAGAAGCCCTCCAAAAAGGCCTAGCAGCTCCATACCGGCGGCGGCTGACTCTCGGGTCGTCGCTGCCGTTCGGCCCCGCGGCGGCCCGATGCTACGCTCACGCCCTGCGCGGCGCGTTCGCGCGCATGAAACACGCATCAAACACGCAATGAGGTCTGGCCAATGGCGGTAGGCACCCGGGGCAAGCAGTCGTCCAAGAGTCCAGCGAAGAGTTCAGCGAAGAAAACAGCGGCGCGCAAGGCTCCTGCAGGGACACCCGGACGCACCGCCGGATCCAAGAACGGCGCCGTCGCGCGCGCTCACAAGTGGGTGTACAGCTTCAACGAAGGCAGCGCGTCGATGCGCGACCTGCTGGGTGGCAAGGGTGCGGGTGTTGCCGAGATGACCAGGGCGGGACTGCCGGTGCCCCCCGGTTTCACCATCACGACCGAGGCCTGCAACGCGTTCTACGCGCGCGGCGCGAAATTCCCGGAAGGTCTCTGGGAGCAGGTCGAGAAGTCGCTCAAGGTTGTGGAGAGGACCACCGGCAAGGGGTTCGGCGATCCGCGCAACCCGCTGCTCGTCAGCGTGCGCAGCGGTGCCAAGTTCTCGATGCCCGGGATGATGGACACGGTCCTCAACCTCGGCCTCAACTCGGCGACGCTCGAGGGACTCGCCAAGCTCACCAATGACCGTCGTTTCGCGCTTGACGCGCACCGCCGGTTCATCCAGCTCTTCAGCAAGATCGTCCTCGGGATCGACGGCCAGCTGTTCGAGGATGCGCTCGACAAGATCAAGAAGCGCAAGAAGGCGAAGACCGATGCCGATCTCACCGCACCGGCGCTCGAGGAGCTGATCGTCGAGTATCGCGCGATCGTCAAGCGCCATTCACGCACCGGGTTTCCCGAGGATCCGATGGACCAGCTGCGGGCGGCGATCGGCGCCGTGTTCGAGTCGTGGAACAACAAGCGCGCGACCGACTATCGCAACTACAACCGCATCCCGCACGACCTCGGCACCGCGGTAAATGTGCAGTCCATGGTCTTCGGCAACATGGGTGACGACTCGGGCACGGGGGTTGCATTCACGCGTGATCCGTCGACCGGTGAGAAGAAGCTGTACGGCGAATACCTCACCAACGCGCAGGGTGAGGACGTCGTCGCCGGCATCCGCACGCCGAAGCCGATCGCAGCGATGGCGACCGATCTTCCCAAAGCGTACAAGCAGTTCGAGCAGATTGCGCGCAAGCTCGAGAAGCACTACCGCGACGTGCAGGACATGGAGTTCACCATCGAGCGCGGCACGCTGTACATGCTGCAGACACGCAGCGGCAAGCGCACCGCCGAGGCTGCGGTGAAGATCGCCGTCGACATGGTGCGCGAGCGACTCATCACCAAGCGCGAGGCCGTGCTCCGCGTCGAACCGGGCCAGGTGGATCAGCTGCTGCATCGCCGCATCGATCCGAAGGCCAAGATCCACGTGCTCGCAACCGGGCTCGCCGCGTCACCGGGTGCGGCCTACGGCAAGGCGGTGTTCGACGCCGATCGCGCCGAGGACCTGGCCAAGAAAGGCGAGAAGGTCATCCTCGTGCGCATCGAGACCAACCCGGACGACGTGCACGGCATGATCGCCGCCGAAGGGGTGCTCACCTCACGTGGCGGCCGCACGTCGCACGCGGCTGTGGTGGCGCGAGGTATGGGCAAGCCCTGCGTGGCCGGCGCTGAGTCGGTGCAGGTGGACCTGGTCAAGCGCCATTTCACTGCGGGTGGCACGACGATCAAGGAGGGCGAGCCCTTCACGATCGACGGATCCACGGGGAACGTCATCGAGGGGCAGGTGCCCATGCTCGACGCTGAGATATCCGGCGAGCTCGAGGAGATCCTGCGCTGGGCCGATTCGTTCCGGCGTCTCCAGGTGTGGGCGAACGGCGACTATCCGCATGACGCGGTGCGCGCACGCGAGTTCGGCGCGCAGGGCATTGGCCTCTGCCGCACCGAGCACATGTTCATGCAGCAGGAACGCCTCCCCATCGTGCAGAAGATGATCCTCGCGCCCAACGAGAAGGAGCGGCGCGTCGAGCTGGCGAAGCTGCTGCCGATGCAGCGCGATGACTTCTACGGCATCCTCAAGGCGATGCACGGATTGCCCGTGATCATCCGGCTCATCGATCCGCCATTGCATGAGTTCCTTCCCTCGCTCGAGGAGCTGCTCGTCGAGGTCACGCGCGCGCAGGCGCTCAAGAAGCCGGAGAAGTCATACCGAGACAAGGTGCGCCTGCTCGCCGAGGTGCAGGCCCTGCATGAGCAGAATCCCATGCTGGGTCTTCGCGGTTGCCGGCTCGGCCTCCTGTTTCCCGAGATCATCGAGATGCAGACGCGCGCGATCATCGAGGCTGCAGTCGCGCTCAAGAAGGAGCGCGTGGATGTGCGCCCGGAGATCATGGTGCCGCTGGTCGGAACGCTCGAGGAGTTGCGCAGGACTCGCGAGGTGATCGACCGAGTCGCGCAGGAAGTCTTCAAGGAAACCAAGAGCAAGGTGTCGTATCTCGTGGGCACCATGATCGAGGTCCCGCGTGCGGCACTCACCGCAGGGCAGATCGCGCAGTCCGCCGACTTCTTCTCGTTCGGCACCAACGATCTGACCCAGATGACGTTCGGTGTTTCACGTGACGACGCCGAAGGGAAATTCCTCAATCGCTATGTGGAGGACAAGGTCCTGCCGCGCAACCCCTTTGAGACTCTCGATCGCGACGGGGTTGGGCGGCTGATGCGGTTCGCTGTGGAGGAGGGGCGGGCGGTGCGTCCATCCCTGAGCGTCGGCATCTGCGGCGAGCACGGCGGCGACGCCGACTCCATCGCACTGTGCGAGGAGCTCGGACTCGATTACGTCTCCTGCTCTCCGTTCCGAGTGCCGGCCGCACGGATGGCGGCGGCGCATGCGCGCCTGGCACGGGTGGAGCGAGACCGCTGAGCGAACCGACCGGCGTCTTTCCTCGCGAGGTCGAGACCGAGCGGCTGCGGCTCCGTCAGTTTCGCGAGGATGACTTCGACGCGTATCTCCGCATCATGTCCGACCGGGAGGTGCGGCGCTACCTCGGATCCGGCGATGCAGCGAGCCGGGAGGAGACGTGGCGGCAGATGGCGACGCACGCCGGCATCTGGACGATCCGCGGCTTCGGGCTCTGGGCCGTCGAGCTCAGGTCGACCGGCGAGCTGCTCGGCAGGGCCGGCGTCTGGTTCCCGGAGGGGTGGCCGGAGATCGAGGCAGGCTGGGTCATCGCGCCGGAGCACTGGGGCTTCGGGTACGCGACCGAGGCTGCCCGCGAGGCGCTGCGCCAGGCGTTCGCAACCCTGGGCGTGACCCACGTGATCAGTCTCATCCACCCCGAGAACCTCGCCTCGCGTCGGGTGGCCGAGAAGCTGGGCGGGACCATCGACAAGACCGGCAGCTTCCGCGATCACGAAATCCTGTTTTACGGGTACACCTCGCCGCCGGAATGACCTTCAACCGGCTGGTATCGCTACGCTCCACTGATATGGAGGCGATACCCGGTTGACCGAGCACGTCAGGATCCGCAAGATCGCTACTCGAAACGGTCGTCCCGAGATGCTGGATGACGGGCACGTCGTCGAAGGTGACGAGCTGTCGCCGCCGACACCCGGAATGCCGTATGCGGTGCGCCGCACGGTGACCGAACACGAGGATGCACCGGACGTGTTCGCAACATCACCGGTGCGCGCCGTGATCACCGAGCAGCTCGGCGGCATCGTGTTGCTCACCGACAACTCGAAGTACGCGATCGAGGTCGTTGGACGCTAGCTCACCGGTAACGGATCTCCGGCGATTCCCCACGTGATATGGCGTTTCGCCTACTCTTGATGGTGATGTCCTGGCCGCAGACACCCATGCCCGCAGCCACCACTACCGCGCCTGGTGCCGAGCCATACCTTCCCGTTGAGGAGGTGGCGCAGAGGCTGGATCTCCCGCTCGGTATCCTGCTTCGACGTGTCGAAGCGGGCGACGTTCCCTCGCGCCGTGAGGAAGGCCCGGACGGCGTGCGGTACCTGGTTCGCCTCGGCGACCTCGGCATTGAAAGCGCGGCGATGGACGCGATGACTGCCCCGGCCCCGCCACCGCCACCGATCGCGCCGAACGGCGATGAACCGGTTGAGCTGCTCCCCACCGTCGACGTGGTCGGCACCGCGCAGGCCTCCTCGTGGCCCGACAAGGTGGTGCCGCCGCCGGCTGAAGAGCTCGCCGCGGAGGCACAAACCGCCCATGGTCGCGGCGGGTCGATGATCGAGGTCGGCTCGAACGAGCCCCGCCGCGATGTGGCCTCGATGACCTCGCTCGATCCGCGCGAGCTCGTCGCCGGCCTGCTCGACCGTTGGGAGCGGACCCTCGAACAACGCATCTACTCCGAGCAGCGGCAGCGCTTCGAGGCAGAGCTGAATTCCCGGCAGAACCTGGTCAAGCAACTGCAGTTGGAGTTACAGACCGCTCGCGCCGAACACGCGGCCGCCCAGGCAGAGAAGGATCGCCGCCTCGCCGATCGCGATCGTCGCATCAGCGATCTCGAGGCCGGCTCGCCCGATCGCGAGGACGTCGCGGGCAGGCGCCGCCGCTGGTTCTTCAACCGCTAGGCAGCGGTCGAGGGCTGGCGGGCCATGGCTGGGGACGCTGTCGCGGAGGTCAAGTCGCGGCTTGATCTTGTCGAGGTCATCGGAGGCTACGTCACCCTGCATCGAGCGGGGCGGGAGCTGACCGGGTTG
>JBAQGL010000244.1:0-3771 GCA_049287785.1 Candidatus Dormiibacterota bacterium
AAGGCAAAGTGCTCCTCGAGTCCGAGCTCGAGCGCCTCGGCATCGTCGCCAAACACTCGACGCCGTACCACCCCCAGACCTGCGGCAAGGTCGAACGCTTCCACCAAACCCAGAAGAAGTTCCTCGACAAGCAGGCACCGGCCGCGACGCTCGCCGTCCTCCAGGCTCAGCTCGATGCCTTCCGCACCTACTACAACCAGCACCGACCCCATCGCGCCCTCCACGGCGACACGCCCCTCCACGCCTTCCACGCACGCGTCAAGGCCCGACCCAACGTCACCGAGCCACTGACTCACTACCGGGTTCGCCACGACCGCGTCGACAAGTGCGGCGTCGTCACCCTCCGCTACTTGAGCCGGCTCCACCACATCGGTCTCGGTGCCGACTACCGTGGCCTGCCCGTCCACCTCCTGGTGGCCAACAAGAACGTCCGGGTCATCCGCGAGGACGGATCACTCATTCGCGAGCTGGTTCTCGACCCGACCCGGGATTACCAGCCGCTCGGGACCAAGCCCGGTCCGAAGCCTAGAGTTGTCAACGATGTCGTGAGACATGTGTCAACGATGTCCTGAGACACGACAATGGTGGGCGCAATAGGGATCGAACCTATGACCTCTGCGATGTCAACGCAGCGCTCGTACCAACTGAGCTATGCGCCCCTGGCTCGCACCGGGAAGCGAGGCCGATGATACCAGTGCCTCGACGCCCCTCCCGGGGATCGGCGCCCTTAGACCCAGGCGACCGGCTGCGTCTTCTTGCCCGTCGAGTGCTGGGCTGCCTTGAGGTCACCCATGGTCACCTCGACGCGCAGCACGCCCTCGCAGCTGTGGCACACGAGATTGAACGATTCAGGCCGGACGATCTGGCGGGCGATCGCCTGCCGGTGTCCGCAGCACTCACACGTCACGACCGCTCGCATCACTCCTCCGCCGGGCCGGCCAGTCCGGTCCGCAAGGCATCGGAGCTTCCCACCAGGCGTCCAGCGAGCCGCCCAATCCACCGGTCCGCGACACCGTCGTTGCAGATTTGCGATCAGGGCTGGTCGGTGCTCCCGACGACCGCCGGAACGGGCTCCGGCTCGAGCACCTGGAGACGTTGCCAGCCGAACCATCGGACCGCGGCGGCGATGATGATCAGGATCGCTCCAAGTGCAGCGACCACGCGAGCCACACCGATCAGGTCAGAGATCACGCCGGCGAGGAGGAGTGGTATGGCCACTGCCGCATTGATCACCGTGAAGATGCCGCCGAAGATGCGCCCGCGGCTCTCCGTGTCGGTCCGTTCCTGCAGCACCGTGAAGCCGGGGATGAGCATCGCGCCGAGCGCGCATCCGAAGAGCACCCCGACGGCGACGGCGAGCGGGACCATCAACCCGGGGAGGCCATGGGTGCGAAGCACGTCGGGAACGATGCCCATGATGAGCAGCGACAGGCCCGCGCCGCTGATGGCCGCGACCAGGGTCTTGGCGCGCGGGAAGCTCGTTCGCTGACCGAGCAGCGCCGCGGTGCCGATGAGGCCGAACATCGCCGGCACCAGCACGATGTAGGTCTCGGTGTCAGACCGCTGGAGCACCTCAACCAGGTACACCGGCCCGAGCGCGAAGATGGTGAACACCACGACGATCGCCAGCGTGAGCTGATAGAGCCCAAGGCGGAGCGGCGGGCTCTTGCGGAGGATGTCGATACCGTCGCGCAGCTCGCGCAGGATGTTCGGCGTCGGCCCGCTCACCGCCTGCTCGGCACGCAGGCTGACACGCACCCTCCAGACCGATATCGCCGCGACTCCGAACAGGCCCGTGGCGATGTAGAACGGCGCCTGGTTGCCGAAGAATCCGATGGCAATCGTCGCCGCCGGCACACCGAGAACCAGGGTCATGATCACCGTGGTCATGAAGAGCGACGTCGCCTCGGTGATCTGCTGGCGGGTGACAAGTGTCGGGATGCTCGCCGCTTCTGCCGGAGCGAAGATCTGGCCCGCTGAGCTGAACAGGAGCGTGACCACGATGAGCGGCCACGCCTGACCGCGCAGCGCCGGGAACAGCTGCGCCAGCGGGATGAGCAGGATGAGACCGGCGCGGGCCACGTTGGTGCCGATCATCAGCGCGCGCTTGTCGTGTCGATCGGCGTAGACGCCTGCCGGCGCACTGAGCAGGACGCTGGGCAACGTGTACGCGATCATCAGCACCGATTGCAGCGACGCGCGCTTCGTCAGCGTGTACATGAAGACGAGCAGCGTGAACATGAGGAACTTGTCGGCGAGCTGCGAGAGCAGCTGGGCCAGCCACAGGTAGCGGAAGTCGCGGCGGCGAAGGACTGCGGCAAAACCCTTGCGCTGCTCCGGGGCAGCGGCGATGGCCGGGCGCGCGGCATGGAGCGGCGCCACCGCGGTGCCGTCGTCGGGCTCGGTGGCCGTGCGTGTGATGGGCTGCCTCATCGCGTGACCAACCTCACCTCCGCGACTGCGCGAGCGAGGAGCTCCCACTCATCGAGGGCAAGCGTACCCGGCCGGCGCCCCGGATCGATGCCCGCATCGTTCAGGGCGACCTCCGCGCCGGCAAGGTCGCCACCGAGCGCACGCGAAACGCCGTTGCGCAGCGTCTTCCGGCGCGACTGGAAGAGCGGCTTGGCGAGCGCGAGCACCGACGCCCGGGTAACCGGATTGGCCTTCGGCAAGGGCACGATCCTGATGATCGAGGAGTGCACCGCCGGGGGTGGGTCGAAAGCCTCCGGCGGCACGTCGCGGATTCGCTCCACCGCGGCGAGGCTGCGCATCGCGACGGTCGCGAGACTCCAGTCGCCGGGACCGGCGGCGAGGCGCGCTGCGACCTCGCGCTGGACGAGGACGACCGCGCGAACTGGCGGGACATCCGCCTCGACCAGGCGCATGAGCACGAGTCCGGTGAGCTGGTACGGAAGGTTGCCCGTGGCGAGCCACCCGGTGGTGAAGCCCAGGGCCGCCGGATCCACGGTGCGCGCATCCGCCTCGAGCACGGTGACGTTCGCATTCGCGCGTTGGGTGATCTCGGTACCCGCAATGCACGCCGGGTCGATGTCGATCGCGACCACGCGGCGGGTGCGCGCCGCGAGCGCGCCGGTGAGGGTCCCGAGGCCGCAGCCGATCTCCAGCACCTCACTCTCCGGTGTGGGGTCGAGGGTGTCGACGATGGCATCGAGCACATCGCGGTCGATGAGAAAGTGCTGCCCGAGGTTCGTATCCCTGCGAAGTCCGACGCGACGTCCCACCGCGGTGAGCGTCCTGGGGTCGGTGAGGTCGAGGGGATGGCGGCCTCGCTCGGCGCGCGCATCGTCACTCACGCGTCGCGGCCGCGCTGGGCAGGGAGAGTCCGAGGACGCGATGGGCGGTCGCGGTGGTGGCGGCGCGCACGGCTGCCTCCGGCGCCCCACGGAGGCGAGCCACCGCTGCCGCGGTGATCGCGACTCGCTCCGGAAGATTCGGCTTGCCGCGCTCGGGCACTGGGCTGAGAAACGGCGAGTCGGTCTCGACCACGTAGCCGTCGTCCGCGACTGTGCGCGCGGCCTCCTGGATGTCATCGGAACGCGGAAAGGTGACGATGCCGGAGAAGGATGCGATGAAGCCAAGATCCGCGCATCGCCGTGCAAACACGGCGTCGCCACTGAAGCAGTGCATGACTCCCCTGCTGCCCGGGACGCCGGCAACGGCCGCGAGTACCTCGTCGTGTGCGTCGCGGTCGTGGATGAGCACCGGCTTACCGGCGTCGCGGGCGAGCTCGAGCATCATGCGAAACGAACG